>CAYPUH010000335.1:0-4515 GCA_964413725.1 uncultured Cytophagia bacterium | reverse complement strand
TCAGAGCGATTCGGCCGACCGAGTGTGGAAGATATTGAACTGGGATATCGGTTGTGCGAAAACGGATATCGAGTTTACCTGGAAAAGCGTCTGCAGGTCACTCATTTGAAGCGATGGACATTCCACAATCTGATTCGTACCGACCTCTTTGATCGCGCCGTTCCCTGGACGGTGCTGATGCTGCAACGACAAAAACTTCAAGATGATTTGAATACGGGGTCGGGCCAAAGAATTGCCCTGGTGATCGCCTGGCTCACTGTGCTTTCCGGTCTGGGGGCGGTCTTCCGGCCGGGAGTGGTGACAGGGGTTCTGTTCTTTGGCCTTGGACTGGGTGTGGTGGCCATCAATGCAGACTATTATCGTTTTTTCCGGAAACAGCGCGGGCTGTGGTTTGCGATCAGGGTGTTTCCTCTTCATGTGCTCTACTATCTTTACAGTGGAATCGGCTTTGCAGTGGGATGGGTTGTCTATATGAAAAATCGGCACGCCGGGAGCTGAAAACGAATAGCGAAAAACACAATGGAAAACCGCCTCCCGTGATTGTGGGAGCGGGACCTGCTGGCCTGGCAGCCGCCTATACATTGACTCAGGCTCATAAAGAGCCGGTGATCCTTGAATCCCGGACAACACCCGGCGGCTTGGCGCGGACCGAAGTTTATCACGGATTCAGGGCCGATATCGGTGGACATCGGTTCTTTACCAAAAACGATAGGGTGTTTCAACTCTGGAGCGAATTGCTGGGAGATGATTTTCTGGAACGACCGCGCCTCTCACGGATTTATTATCACCAGCGGTTTTTTCCCTATCCGCTGAACGTTAAAACAACCCTGAAACAACTCGGACTGGCTGAAATTGTTCAAATACTGTTTTCATACGCTCGGGCCAAAATCAACCCCGTCAAACCCGTCGAAACCTTTGAAAACTGGGTGGTCAACCGCTTTGGTCGCAGGTTGTATGAACACTTTTTTAAAACCTACACAGAAAAAGTCTGGGGGATCCCCTGCAATACCATCTCATCCGAATGGGCCTGTCAGCGCATCAAAGACCTCTCGGTACGGGAAGCGTTGCGCAATGCCCTGTACCGTCGGAATGACAACACTGTTACCTCTTTGATCGAATCGTTTCATTACCCGCGATTGGGCTGCGGTATGATGTGGCAAGCCTTTGCGGACCGAATAGAGACGAGAGGTGGGCATTTGTTCTATCAACATCGTGTCAGCCGGATACACCATCGCGATAACCGGGTGGTCGCGTTAACGGTGAATACACCTTCGGGACCGGAAACCCGGGATGTCTCTTCGGTTATATCCAGTATGCCGCTGTCGGAACTCGTTCAATCTCTCGATCATCAACCCCCTCCGGATTTGCTGCAGTTATATTTTGCCCTGAATTATCGTGATTTTATCGCTGTCATTTTGATCGTCGATCATCCCGATCTGTTTCCGGACAACTGGATCTATGTTCACGATCCCGGGGTCAAACTGGGTCGAATACAGAATTACAAGAACTGGAGTCCCGAAATGGTCCCGAACCGCCATCAGACAGTATTGGGACTCGAATATTTTGTCTTTCAGTCCGATCCGGAGTGGACTCGCTCCGATGCTGAACTCATCGAGATGGGAACCCGGGAACTGGCACAGATTGGCCTGGCGGATCCTTTGGCTGTGGTGGATGGTTGGGTGGTTCGTGTTCCCAAAACCTATCCTGTCTACAACGCGGGATATCCAGAAGCCGTGGCCACAATTCGGTCCTATCTTGGGTCGTTTGATAATCTGCAGACCATCGGACGCAACGGATTGCATCGGTATAACAATATGGATCACTCCATGTTGACCGGAATGGCAGCCGCTGAAAACCGTCTGAATGGTGCAGAACATGATATCTGGTCGATCAATGCCGATGAACACTATCATGAAGAGTTGGTGGTGGATGACGAGGTGAATGCTGTTATTGACGAGCTGTTAACCCCTCTGCATGCTCCATCTTTGGGGATTGCCGTGGGGGTAGGGGTCGCGCTCTTTTCGTTTGGACTCTCTTTGGGTCCCCTGTTTGAGCCGGATCCGTTTCTGAACCGATTTTTTTCACTGTTGGGTCAGTTTTTTATCGGGTATACCGTCAGCTGGAGCGGATCACTGGTTCTCGCTGTTGAATCCTTTGTGGTCGGAGCGATTTTGGGGTACCTGATGGCCCGGTTACGAAATGTTATGCTGATCCGGTGGATAGAGAATGCCGGAAAACGGACTTTGTGGAGAAAGCTGTTTACGTTTTATACCGACAGATGAGGGTGATATGAAAGAACAGGATTCACGTGCACTGAAACAGAAAGTAGCCCGATTGCAGGCGAAATATCTGGGTGTGTCATTCGCACTTTTGACAGGTGGATGGGTGTTTTTCATGACGGCCTGGTTGTTGATCAAGGGCGGGGAAAATGTCGGTACCCATCTGAGCCTGTTGAGTCACTTTTTCCCCGGATATTCCGTGTCCTGGCTGGGTAGCGTTGTCGGTTTTTTCTGGGGAGCGGTCTATGGGGGAGTGTTTGGCTTTTTGGTGGGCTGGCTCTACAATCGAATCGTCCGGCTCTTTTGATCGAAATGATGGAAACGATTGCCGTGTCCACTTTTTAGACGCGCTGACGTTTTGATTTGTCGAGAGTCCTTTATGCCCCTGCAGGCATAGACGCTTGGGCTGGTCACTCCTCTGTTTGTCAATCCTTGACGAGGGCCCTGCCGGGCCCGTTCCACACTCATCCTTCCAGAGCGTGCTCACATCCTGCACCGTTTCGTTGTCCTAGAGCATTTCCACAATCCGCCGGAAATGAAATCCATAGATGGCCATGGTTATGGCGGTGGAAAACTTTTTCGGATAGCGAAAGAGACAAAAGATGACCAGTTTCCAGTAATACCACCTGCCTTTTTCCCGGATTCCCAGATGCCAGATCGATCGAAAGAACGCCTGTATTTCATTCCAGGAGATCCGTTGATGCGGCAGGGTGGACGGGAATCGATAGTCCCTGAGAAATACTTTTAATCTTTGATAATACTCTTTTTGAGCGTAAATCGATTCCAGAATGTGTTTGTACCCTTTGAGCAACTGATCGATATTCATACGCGGCATAAAGTTCAGTGAGCCGTCCATATTGTCCCCTGTCATTCGGTTCAAGAGTCGGTTTTCCGCCTTGAGACGATTGAACAGCCGGGTTCCTCTGGGGGCGTTTAACAATCCGACCATGGCCGTGACAATACCACTGTTTTGAATGAATTGGATCTGTTGTTCAAAGATCGAAGGGGGATCGTGGTCAAAACCGACAATAAAGCCCCCTGAAACCCTTAATCCACGGTGTTGAAGGGTTTTGACCGATGTGATCATATCCCGTTTGCGATTCTGTTTCTTGCCGCACTCGGTGAGACTGTCCTCATTGGTGGTCTCAATTCCGACAAATGTGTGTGTGAATCCCGCCTGAACCATTTGTTCCATCAAGTCCTCATCATCCGCGAGGTTGATGGATACCTCTGTTGTGAATTGATAGGGGTGTCTGTGTTTTTTGGACCACTCGATGAGTGCGGGTAATAGGTCGGTTTTGAGCATACGCTTGTTGCCGATAAAATTATCATCCACGATAAAAACCGCACCCCGCCACCCCAGACGATACAGGGAATCCAGCTCCGCCAGGAATCGTGAGGTCTGTTTGGTTCGTGGTTTGTGTCCATTGAGCAGGGTGATGCTGCAAAATTCACAATCAAACGGACAACCGCGGGAATATTGCACGCTCATCTGAGCATAGCTGTTCATGTCGAGCAGACTCCAGTCCGGTATCGGACATGTTTCCAAATCGGGAAATCCTTCAGCTCGATAGACAGCCTGCGGAGTGCCATTTTTCAGATCCCGAATAAAGTCGGGGAGGGTCAATTCCGCTTCATTGAGAATGAGATGATCAACGCCATCGACCAGATCCGGTTCCAGTGTGACCAACGGGCCTCCTGCCACCACAGGTGTGTTCAGGTCGTGGCATGTCCTGATGACATGGCGAAAAGAATCTATCTGTATGGACATGCCGCCGAGAAAAACATAATCCGCCCATTCGATCGCTTTTTTGTCCAAGCGCTGAATATTCATGTCGATGAATTGTTTGTTCCAGTCAGGCGGTAGCATCGCCGCCATGGTGATCAGTCCCAAGGGGATATCCGAAGCCTTTTTGGAGATAAAGGAGATAGCATTTTCAAAACTCCAAAAGGTTGTCGGGGTTTCGGGATTGACAATTAATATATTCATAAAGCGCTCCTCTATAGATGCATTTTTTCCTGTTCATTATGCAAACGATCCTGTATCTTGCTTTTGGAACCCGAGTTTGGCTCTGTCCTGATCTCAAGATACCACGATTTTTTGAATAGTTTTGTAAAACTATTGTAAAACCTGAATACCGTATGCAAAAAAAGACATCGCTGTTTCAGCATATTCTCATTTTTGTTTTGGCTCAACTGGCCTGGTTGTCCCTGTTGGGATTGTGGAACTATGGGT
>CAYPUH010000334.1:0-4522 GCA_964413725.1 uncultured Cytophagia bacterium | reverse complement strand
CCACGAGGTAATCGGTGTTGCCGCTGACGCTGGAGGTGGCGCGGCCGCCCAGGGACTCGACTTTGTCCTGGGCCTCATCGCGGGTATAGTGCTCCAGTTCGCCGGTAAAGACAAAGGTCTTGCCCTCCAGGGTCTTTTTCTGCGACGCTTTTGTTTCCTGCACCTCGACGCCGGCGTCCAGCAAGCGGTCCAGGGTGTTGCGGTTGTCCGGATCCTGAAAAAAGTCGACGATGCTCTCGGCGATTTCCGGACCGATGTCCGGGATGGCCTGCAGATCGTCTTCATCAGCCTCGCGCAGCGCCTCGAGAGAGTGTAACTCCCGTGCCAGCACCCGCGCCACATGTCGACCCACATGACGGATGCCCAGCGCATAGAGAAAGACATCCAAAGGCGGATGTTTGGCGTCCTGGATGGCCTCGTATAACTGCCGGGCCGATGTTTCGGCAAAGCCTTCCAGCTCCTGTAAATCCTCTTTCGACAGGTGATAGAGATCCGCCAGATCGGTGACCCGCTCCCGCTCCACCAGCTGCTGGATGTTCTTCTGCCCCAGATTCTCGATATCCATGGCATCGCGGGAGGCATAGTGATGCAACCGGCCCTTCAGTTGTGCCGGACACGAGAGTCCGGCCGGACACAGGGGATAGGCGCCCTCTTTGACCACCTCGGAGCCACACACCGGACAGTGATCCGGCATGGGAAACTCGGGGCCGCGTTTCCTGCCCGGTTCCTTGACCCGCTCCGCCACTTCGGGAATCACATCACCGGCACGGATCACGCGCACCGTGTCCCCCTTGCGCACGTCCTTGTTGTGCACCTCGTCTTCATTGTGCAACGTCGCCCGACTCACGGTGACGCCGCCGATGTCCACCGGATCCAGCAACGCCACCGGGGTGAGCATGCCGGTGCGGCCCACCTGGACGACGATGTCCTCGAGTGTGGTCACCTCTTTTTTGGGGGGAAACTTCCAGGCAATGGCCCAGCGCGGATTGCGTTCCCGCGTGCCCAGCTCCTCGCGCACCGCCAGATCATCCAGCTTGATCACCACGCCGTCGATGTCGATGTCCATCTCCTCCCGCTGCCCGGCCAGGTCCTGATGCGCCTTGTGTACGTCTTCCATGGACGAACACCGGCGGTTGGCCGGATGGGTTCTCAGGCCCCAGTCCTGAAATGCGTTGAGAATATCCCAATGGTGTTCAAAGCCGTTTTCACTGCTGTCAAGCAGATCATAGAAATAAATCTCCAGTGGCTTGTCGGCCACGTTTTTGGAATTCAGCTGTCGCATCGTGCCGGCGGCGGCATTGCGCGGATTGGCAAAGGGATCCTCTCCCCTCTCGATACGCGTTTTGTTAAGCGTTTGAAACCCCGACTTGCTCATCAGCACCTCGCCGCGCACCGCCAACAGTGCGGGAAGATCTCCATTCGACTGCAGTCGCAGGGGCAGGGTATGGATGGTCTTGAGGTTTTCCGAGACATCCTCGCCGGTACGGCCATCGCCGCGGGTCACGCCATAGGAGAAACGGCCGTTCTCATAGACCACCTCCACCGAGAGCCCGTCCAGCTTGGGTTCCACCACATAGGTACGCCGGTCGCCCGCCTGTTTTCGAATGGTGCGGTCAAAGCGCTCCACCTCATCCTGTTCCAGTGCCGATTCCAGACTGAGCATGGGCACCCGGTGCTCACGTTTTGTCAACTCATCCACCGGCGGCGCCCCCACACGACGTGTGGGAGAATTCTTAGAGACCAGATCCGGAAACGCTTCTTCCAGGTCTTCCAGCCGCTTGAACAGCTTGTCATAGGTGCGATCGGCGATCACCGGGTCGTTTTGGATATAGTAGCGATGATCGTGATAATCGATCGCCTCGGTGAGGGCCTCGACCTGCTCCCGGGCGGACTCTTTGTCGAGTGTGTCCACCGGGTTGAATTCTGTCGAGGGATGGGATATGTAGGGATTTTTCGATGACACGGTGCAGTCTCCTGATGGGTTTTGTTTATAACAATATTCAATAGCACCAAAACTCTAACGCCGGGGACGCAGAGAGCATCGAGAATGAAAAGAAAAATCAGGTACAAGAGTTGGAGTGAAAAACGGGTAGAACGAGACAAGTCTCAAAACCCTGGCCGTTGACGGGATCGGTCCCATCCCATCAATTCATTCACTATCTTTTCTCTGCGTCCTGGTTTATCATAGTCAAGTCCAAAGTTTGTTCATTGTCATTTTTTTATCTTATCAATATGATACTTTTAAATCCTGGTATTCGAGAGTCTTTTTTTTTGGCTCTAATCGTGCTTGATCCCGAAAGTATCGGGACAGGGAGTCATTGAGCTCAGCGTGAAGGTCAGCAGTATTGCTGCCTTGATGACACAGATGATGATCTCCCAGCCCCATGCGTTGATGTCGATTTATGCAGCTCGGTGGTTGGAGAATTTTTTAAAACAATCTCACCACAGAGAGAACGGAGAAAACGGAGAAAAAATGAATTTTGGAGGTTTATCGGTTCAATCTGATTGGGTGATTTTTAAAACAAAACGCTTTACATACAGAGATAGTGGAAAAAAACCAGATCCATATTATTTTTTGGCTTTTCTCCGTTCTCTCTCATATTTCCTCAGTGATCCTCCGTGCCCTCTGTGGTTATTATTTTTTGGTTGCAAACGTCCATTTTGGACAAGAATGGTTATATATGTTTTTAATCCATCACACTCCCCACACCCAAAATCAATCCCGTTTCAACACCGTTTTGAGCTCTTTCCAGGGCCGGGTGTTGAGGACATCTTTTTTTTCCAGCCACCCCCGCCGGGCCTGGGCCACGCCGTAGCGCATATAGGACAGGTTGGCAGGCGTGTGCGCATCGGTGGAGATGGCCAGTTTGAGTCCCATCTCTTTGGCCATCCGCACATATCTATCCGACAAATCCAGACGATACGGCTGGGCATTGATTTCCAGAAAGCAGCCCCGGTCCAGGGCAGCTTCCATAATGGCTTCCAGATCCATCTCATAGGGATCGCGTTCTCCGATGATGCGTCCGGTGGGATGCGCCAGAATGTTAAAAACGGGATTGTCCATGGCCTTGATGATGCGATCTGTCTGCTTTTGTTTCGACAGTTTGGTATCATAGTGCACCGAACAGATCACCACATCCAGTTCTTGCAGGACATCATTGGGCAGGTCCAGCGATCCGTCTTTAAGAATATCCACTTCCACGGCCTTGAGCAGTCGAAAGTCGTCAAATTCCTCATTCAATTTTTCGATCTGTTCGATCTGCTGGCGCAGCCGCTTTGCATCCATCCCTTTGGCCATGGTCACACGTTTGGAGTGATCGGTGATGGCCAGATACTCGTGCCCCAGATCCCGGGCGGCCTGTGCCATCTCTTCGAGTGTAGCCTTGCCATCGGTTTCCGTGGTATGGCTCTGCAAGTCGCCTCGAATATCATCCAGGGTTACCAGATCCGGTACCTTTCCCTGTTGTGCGGCCTCGATCTCTCCCCGATCCTCGCGCAACTCTGGCGGGATAAAGGTGAGACCGACAGACGAATAGACCTCTTTTTCAGTCTTGCCCGCCACACGCTCTTCATCTTTGAACACGCCATACTCGTTGATCTTGAGATCGCGTTTCACCCCGATTGTGCGGATTTTGACATTATGCGCCTTGGAACCGGTAAAATAGACCCGTGCCGCTCCATAGCCCACATGCGGCACCACGCGCAAATCGACCTGCAGTCCCTGACGCAACACCACCGAGGTCTTGGTTTTGCCCTGACCCAGGATCCGATCCACATCTTCATAGGAGACAAAGGGCTCCATCACATCCGTGCCGCGTTCATGTGAGACCAGGATATCGATATCGCCCACGGTTTCTTTATGTCGACGAAAACTGCCCGCCACATCCAGGTTCTTGATGCCGTCGATCTGTTGGAGATACTCGATCAACGGCCCGATCATCTCCTCTGCCTTGACCCACGGGACACGCTCGCTGCCGCCCCGTTGCCGGTATCGTTCGATCTCGTCCCCGATCTTGTTCTCGGTCTTTTCACCAAACCCCTCCAGTTCGCGGATCTTGTGATCCCTGACCAGGTCTTCCAGCTCATCCAGATTCTTGACCTCATAGGCATCGTAAATCGCTTTCACGCGCTTGGGGCCCAGCTCCTCCAGTTTGAGCAGATCGATCAATCCGGCCGGCATCTCCTTCTTGAGCTCTTGCAATTGGTCCAGCGAGCCGGTCTCGACGATCTCCTCGATCTTGCCGGCCATATCCTCACCCACACCGGAAAGCTCTGTCAAATCCTCGCCCTCTTTGACCATATCCGAGATATTCCGGGACAATCCCGACAGAGTCCGGGCCACATCCCGGTAGGACCGGATGCGAAACGGATTTTCCCCCTTGATATCCAGCAAATCGGCGACCTGGTTGAGAATGTCGGAAACATCGTCATTGAGAATCGGCATAGAGACTCCTTTGCGTGAGGCAATTTTTTTTTAATCCGTAAACAGAAAAAATTAATATGGGTGTTATTCTCCTCCGGG
>CAYPUH010000333.1:0-4561 GCA_964413725.1 uncultured Cytophagia bacterium | reverse complement strand
CTTTGACAACATCATAGTGCGTGGCCGCCGGGACCTCGGGCCAGGACAGCTGATTTTCCCGGGGACCGAGATCCGGGTTTGGTGTGCCCGGAGAGACCCGATTTTCGACGAGCCGGATCGAATCGGGCCGAACCGGCTGCCCATCCAGTTCGATGGTCAGGTGATGATGACCCTCGAGATCGGCGGGCACCACCGCAGAGCGCACCTGAAGACCATCCATCTCCACGCTCTTGATGCCACCTCCCCATCCCGTTACCGTCAGGTCCAGCGTCGCGTTTCGATAGGGAAAGCGAACAAGCCGGTGGGTGCCGCGATAGGTTCGGGGAATAAACGGGTGCAACTCCAGACCGTCGACGGTCAGTCGCATGCCGAACAGCACCCGATAGACCGTTGCCAGTCCGCCGGCCACGCTCCACAGCTGCCGGTCGGAGTTGACCTGCGTGCCGCGATAGTCACCGGTGTCGGCCACCATATTCTCCTTCCAGGTGGTAAACAGGGCTGCAGAGCGGTACAGGGACGCCAGCCCGTGCTCCACGGCAGCTTCGTTTCCCGTCTGTGCCGCCGCCCAGGTCCAATAGGCCACCAC
Organism: uncultured Cytophagia bacterium; assembly: GCA_964413725.1. GTDB lineage: Bacteria > Zhuqueibacterota > Zhuqueibacteria > Residuimicrobiales > Oceaniaggregativiventaceae > CAYPUH01. The sequence goes on along the minus strand of CAYPUH010000333.1, from coordinate 3,975 downwards.
AAACGGCCAGATGCCGTTGTTGTGATAGGGCGGGATGCCGGGGATCTGCGGATAGATACAGGGCGGACCGAATTCCAGCACCGGCGTCGACCGGATGATGGTTTGGGCCCGGTCCGTATCTGCCACACCGAAGAGCACAGCCAGGGCCTCCCCCAGGGTCTCTGAACGAGGCGAGAGAGAGACGTGCTGGCGACCGTAGAGAACCTGACCGTAATAGCCACGCTCCGGCTGCCACAGATGACGATCGATCGCGGCTCTCAACTCACGGGCCTGTCGTGCAAACGGCTCTGCGGATTCTCCCAGTTCGCGGGCCATATCCGCCAGGATCCGCAGGGTCTGATAAAACACCACATTGGTCCCCAGGGCGTGTGAGGCATAGATATCTTTGGGTTCCATCCAGCGCGGATAGGTCTGTTCGCGCCAGTCGAGAAAACTGGATTCGCCGTAAAACAGACCGGTCTCCGGATTAAACGCCGCGTGCCGGTCCGCCTGCAACGACCTCTGGATGACGCGAAACGCTTGTGCCAGCCAGTCGCGGTCACCGGTGGCGAGATAGAGCTCGTGTGCGGCCAGGGCCCAGGTCATCCGGTCGGTGGACACCGGCCACGAGCCGCCGGTACCGGTGTCCTGGACGATGCGGCCGTCATCCACTTTGGCCAGCAGACTGTTCCTGCAGATCTCCGGCCGCAGAAAGGCCAGGGACAACAGAATGCTGTAACTCACATCCCGTGTCCACACCCCGGGCCACTCTTTGCCGGCCATAAAGGTGCTGTCCAACTGCACATCCAGATTCATCTCATCCAGTGCCATATTGTAGAGCGCCCGGGTCAACAGTACTGGAGAGTGACAACGGGGGTCAGCATCGATATCGGTGGCGGGTGTCCATCGTTTTGGACCCTTCTCCCCTTCTCCCTGCTGCGCGGCAGGAAATCGCAGGGTGATCGTATAGATGCCATCGCCGTCGGGATCGGTGAGCGTGAGATCATCGCGCTGCGGCAGGCTGGAAAAGGACCAGGTGAGAGGGGACACCGATCCGGCGACACCCACGTGCTCCAGTTCACCCACGCGGATTGAATCACCCGTGGGCGTCACAAACGGGTCACCGCGCTCAAAGGTGTTGTGCAGGTCGCGCAAATCGAGACGCAGGGTCACCGTCGCCTCTGCGGACAGAGGGTCATCGCTCCCGGGTCGAAGGGTATCGGCCGGATGCGACTGCCCGAAACGGTAGACGGGGGTGGTGACGTGTCCGCCTTCCACCGGCAGCACGAGATGATGATCGCGGCCAAAGCCGCGCTCGTTGTCACGACCGTTGAGACTGAACTTGAACGCCACATGCCGCGGGGTGGTGACCCGAACGTCACTGACATACGTCGACACCACCTCCCGGGGCGACAACGCGGTGGCCCGATACTCGCCCTGCACCACCGTGGAATCGGTGATCACGAACCGGGACGAACGATACAGCTCACGCGCCTGAGAAAGAGACAACCATCCCATCATCATCCCCCCTGCTATAGAACAGATGGAGAATACCATCAACTTTTGGAAAAAAACTCTGCACTGACCTGTTAACAGGATCATGGCATCACCTCCGGAGTCAGACGAATGGCCTGTCCGCCGCCGGGCGCCAGCTCCAGACTCAGGGTGTCGCCGGAGGTGACCGTCCGGGTGCGGATCACCAGCGCCATGGGGCGGGTGTCCCAGTGGGCATCCGGCGCATCAGCATAGATTTCGGCCCGGTACGAAAGGTTGGACGGCAAAAAATCCAGGGGCAGCTCGAGGGTTCGTGGCGAGGCGTCGGTGAGGCTGCCCACATACCAGTCGTCGTGATGCCGTCGCGCCAGGGTGAGATGCTCGCCGATCTCGCTATCGATGACCCTTACATCGTCCCAGTCCGCGGGCAGGTCGTGAATGAATTGGAACTCGGGCACCCCGTCATAGTGTTCCGGCAAGTCGGCGGCCATCTGCAGTGGACTGTAGAGCACCACCATCAGCGCCAGCTGTTTGGCGCGGGTGGTATAGACCCGGTTGTCAGGTCGATACTCGTCGAAAGTCACGTTAAAGATGCCGGGGGTATAGTCCAGCGGACCCGCCAGCATGCGGGTAAAGGGCACGATGAGGCTATGTTCGGGTGGATTGCCGGAACTCCAGGCATTGTATTCCATGCCGCGCACGCCCTCGCAGGTCATCATATTCGGCCAGGTGCGGCGGATGCCCGTGGGTTTGACGGGTTCATGCACGTCGAGCATAATCCGGTGCCGGGCCGCGGTCTCGACCACCCGACGGTAGTGGTTCACCATCCACTGACCGTGGTGATGCTGACCCTCGGGACGAATATCACCCACATAGCCGGTCTTGACCGCCGGAACCCCGTGATCCCGGTAATACTGAAAGGCCGCCTCCATCTGCTTTTCATAGTTGAGCACATCCGCACCGGTTTCGTGATGACCGATGAGGGCCACACCCTTTTTCCGTCCATAGTCGGTGATGGCCTTGATATCAAAGTCATCATAGGGTTCGAGAAAATCAAACGAGCCGCCACGGCCCCAGCCTTCCCAGCCCCGGTTCCAGCCCTCCACGAGCACACCGCCGATATTGTGTTCCGCGGCAACCTCCATATAACGCAAGGTGTTTTCCGTGGTGGCACCGTGATCGGGTCCGGGTTTCCAGGTGGATTTGTCGATATGCAGTTCCCACCAGATGCCCATATAGGTCATGGGGGTGATCCAGGAGGTATCCCGGATACGGCAGGGTTCATTGAGATTGACGATCAGGTTGGAGGTGATCAGATCGCCAGCCTCTCGGGCGATGTGCAGCGTGCGCCAGGGGGTCTGAAACGGCGCTCTGGCTTTGACTTTGGTGCCGTCCGGCCAGGGCACCAGTTTGGCCTTGAGGGTCAGGGGATCCTGACCGCGGCTGGTGAGCGTCATGCCGGCATAGTCGGTAAGCGCAGCCTCGTGCAGACTGAGGTAGAGACCGTCGGTGGTCTTGAACGTCACGGGTGTATTGGCGGAATCGATCTCACTGAGTCGGGTGTGGTTATAGAGGTATTCATAGGAATCGTAATCGCTGGGAATCCACCACGCCTCGGGATCGCCGGCAAAGCGGAAGCGCGTCTCTTCCGAGGTGATCTGAAAGCGTTCCCATTCGGGGTGTTGGGGAAAGGTGTAGCGAAAGGCAACCCCGTCGTCATACGCGCGAACCGTCAGGATCAGAGGCCGATAGGGCGGCACCGTCTCTCGCACCCGCACGGCGAGTTCGTCCCCCTGATCACGAATCGTCTTTGACGGTCCCCACACCGCCGTCCAGGTGGTATCGATGGATTCGCGATGGATACCGGTGATCTCCAGGGAATCGACAAAGGGTCGCGCCATCAGAAACCGGAACCCCAGCTCCGACGGTCGCAGCACCGGCCGGTCATCCACGGTGACGGCGTAATAGAGCCGGCCGTGGGACAGCGACACCGTGCAAACGACAGACGAATCCGGAGAGGTGACGGGAATCTCGGTATCGGTTGCCATAACGGAACCAGACAACAGAACGACAAACAGCATCAACAGGCGTCTCATGGGATCTCCTTGCAGAGTGAGCCACAGGGTTGTGTCGGGTTGATAAAAGGTAATACAAATTGAAAAACAGAGCAAGGGGGAAAAGGGGACTGAGAGACTGAGGGACGAAGAGACAAAGATGGGATCCACCTTTCAGGTGGGCGACATCTTGAAAAACGGAAATCAGAGGTCAGAAGACGGAAGACAGAAAGAAGCAAAAAAGATGGGGTCCACCTTTCAGGTGGGCGACATCTCGAAACGCGGAAATCGGAATTCGGAAGGCGGAAGACAGAAAGAACCAGCATCCCAAAGAACCCGACAGGTGAAAGGAAATGGTGAATACGTTCATACGTTTTCACGTTTTCACATTTTCGAGACTGTGTGAAAACACTTTGTAAGTATCGTATCGAATTTGCATATTCCAAAG
>CAYPUH010000332.1:1854-4562 GCA_964413725.1 uncultured Cytophagia bacterium | reverse complement strand
GACAAACCCGGCATCAATTGTTGAATACAGGAATGACTGAAACTGACTTGGCTGCCTTTCAACTTTATGGATTTGGCGGGATGACCCGAGAAGAGAGTAGAACCTATGCACGGGAAGGATTTGAGGATATTGTCGGAAAGGCGAACACGTATGCCGAGCAGGATCTCTGGGTTCAGGCGACGCAGACCTATCAACAAGCCTATCAGATGGCAAAGGAACAAGGGCGCGAGGATAGGGCGGCCCAATTGCGCAACCGGGTTCTGGATACAGCTGTAAACGGATCATTGTGGAAAACCGCTATCCAAGTTCGGAAACAGATGGTCCGGGAAGCCGAACAGCGCCATGATCGCGAGGCGATTGTTCAGGGATATCAGGCACTCGCGCAGTTTTCCTTTCAAAGTGGTGCGATTGACCAGGGGGTCGAATATCGTAAGCAGTTTGCATCCTATGCCCGTCGATATGGATATGAATACGATGAGGCCCGGGCGCTTTTGGATCTGGCAGAGATGTACAGAACGGGGGGACGGTATGAACGGGCAATCGAAATGTACCAACAAGCCGCAGATCTCTACAAGGCGGCCAACACTCCCCTCCGTCATGCCAATTGTTTGTTGGCCATTGCATCCATATATGATCGGGACCTCGATAACAAAACGCATGCTCTTGATTATCGCGAGCGGGCAATTCTGATAATGCCTGAAAGCGGAGCCCCGGCGGCACGCATCGAAGCACTTGTTGCGCTGGCACGATCGCATTATCAACTCGGGATGCTCTTTCGGGCAAGAGATCTTTTGACTGAGGCCAGAACGCTCGCAAGGACATTGCAACAAGATGATAGGGAAGCGAGTGCCCGTTATTATGAAATTCTCATCGATGATCGGTTGGGATATCCACAACCCGCCGCTCTGGATTCCATTGTTCGCATATATCAGCAGAATCAAAACTATGAAAAGTTGGTGGAAGCTCGTGTCCATCAGTCCCGACTCTATATGAAGATTCGTCCACAACTCGCTATTGAATCCCTGCAAAAGGCGCTGCAATGGGCCACCCAGCACGAGTATACCCGCTGGCAATCGCGGATATACCGCCAGCTGGCCACCCTTTATCTTCAACAACGCCGGCCTGAGGACGCTCTGTCATTTCTTGATGAGGCTGCTATTCTGGATTCTCTGGAACAGGCTGAAGACCGTCTGTTTCAGGACCGGTTACTCCTTTGTCATGCGTACAGGCAACAACAGTCGATGGATCTCTGGCAACAGACGGTGGAACACTTGAGCCGTTCCCCTCGGTCCGAGTCTCCATATTATAATGCCCGGGTCACATTTCAGCAGGCTCATTTGGCAGCGGCCAAAGAGGATATTGCGAACGCTCTTGACCTCTATCGCCAGTCCGCAGAGCTGCATGGAATTATAGAGCCGGAAGAGAGTGTCTCTTCATATTATCATCTTGGAGTCCTGTATGAAAGAATGGACCGGCCCGATTCAGCTTTGGCGGCCTATCAAATGGCGACCCAGATGATTCACCGGGCTCGACGTCACGATATGAACAATCCAGATAAAAGCGAGATTCAGAACCTTTACAGCGCTTTGATCGGTTTGCTAAAGCGGCAAGGACGGCTTGTGGATTGTATCGAACGTGTAGACGAGTGGAAAATTCAACAACACCTCCTGGATTTGAACACCTCGCGAATCGAATGGCCTGATCGGTTGACACCGGAATGGAGACAACGTGAGAGCCGACTGTGGAGTGAATTGCAACAAACGTTTTTTGAATCGCGCTTTGCACGCAAACAGTCGGGTACGGTTCCCGATTCGCTGTCGTTGTCCTATCAGCACGTTTACCAATCCTATCAGGAACATCTTGATTCTATGATCGATAGGACTCCGCGGCTAGCCATATATCTCGGTGTTATGCCGGTTTCTTTGCGGGATATCCAAAAGGGACTTGATCCAAAAAGTGTTGTGCTGAATTTTATACCTGTAAACGATCGATTTTACACGGTACTGGTTGCTTCGGACACCGTGTCTGTATTTGATTCCTTTCTGATGCCCGAGTTTGAGAGTTGGATTCGTATCTTTGACCAATCGTTTCTCGCAAAATCCCTGTCAGGGGAGCAACGAAAGCGACTCTATCGGGATTGGATAGAACCACTGGAATCTCGTATTCAATCCAAATCGAGATTGATATTTGTTTTGCCAGGGCAGATGTCGGGTTTCCCCATTTCGGCGCTCCTGGATGAAGACGAGATTCCCCTGGGATTTTCGTTTGAATTGTATACTCTTCCCTGGATGAATTGGTTGAACGGATATCAGTGGCAGAAGAATGCCAGGGAAGAGACTTTGTCAAACTCTGGGGGGCTTTACGTCCGACCTCGCGGAGCATCCTTGCCGTCAACTCTTTCCGACCGGTTGAAAGCTCGATTAGACCTGTGGTTGTCAGATTTTACCTCTGTGACCACGCCTCTGGATTCCGTTTTCAAGGGGACTTTGGCCGCACAACAGGATTTTTCTTACATGTTTTTTGATTTTGCTGTCCACAATCGGGAAGGCCCTGTCCTGTCTGCAACGGTGGGCTCTGCAAATGGTGAGCTTGTCATCAGAGACCTCCTCGGAATTCAGATGCCCGTAGAAACGGTTTGTCAGCTATCCTCGGATTCCGACAAGAGTTCCCTGGATGCGGGTGCTTTCCGGATGGGGTTCAATACCATT
>CAYPUH010000332.1:0-1844 GCA_964413725.1 uncultured Cytophagia bacterium | reverse complement strand
CCGCCGTGTTGATCAAACGATTTATTCATTACCGGAAATCCGGATATTCTGCCGGCGAAGCACTGCAGCTGGCTCAGCGGGTACTGGTCCGCGATATGAATTCTGATCCCTATTACTGGGCGGGATTTCAACTGGTCGGTCTTCCCGATTTACCCTCTTCTTCGGGAGCGATTCCATTTGAAAATGAGAGAGAATTTCGTATGTTTGAGTAGAACCATCTGCCATTCGACCAGATTCGATCGGCCTGCCACGTTTATCGTCGGGCTCTATGTCCATGGAACGGGTTTTGTCCTCTGTCTACATATAATAATATTAAAGATAACGTTGTTTTGTCCCATTTTTACCGGTTCTGATTTTTATAAAAGCTGGCTCTATGAAAAAGACCCTCGCACTCATCCTGGCAAATCCGAACCAATTTGGTTGACGACTTTATTGACGAGCGTTCCCCCTCTGAATTCGGAGCGTCTGCCGAAGGGATCTATTCTATCTCCAGAATGGACACAGAATCGACAACCGTGTGGAGTACTCGATCCTTTTCCCCGGTGTAGAGATCGAGAAGGGATGCCAGGCACGGGATTCAATATGGATGTTTGATCCCGTTGTCGGGGCCGGAAGCCGGATGAAGGCTGTGATTACAGATGTGGAATGCGCACTTGTGAACGTGTACAAGTGGGTGCGCCGGTTGGGACAGGGTCAGGCCTCGCCGGCAAACCGTGCCTGTCCTGAACATCTTTATAGCGGACTGACGGTTGTGGGCAAAGAAGCTGTGGTTCCTGCCCATTGTACTGTCTAACCAATACGATTATCCAACCTCATGTGCATGAACACGATTATCCCGACAGGGCTCTCCTGGTGGGTGATCTGATGCAAACGTGGAGGCGAATTGAACGGAGGATGATGTGGCTCGTGTTTATATTTTTTTGACTTTATTTATGGGCATGGTTGGTTCCGCAATCGGTTCAGGGACCTTAACTGTCCAGTCTCACACCCCCAGAGGCTCTCTGGAACAGATGAGAGACGTCAATGCCATAGTGGTGACGTTTAACAAAGCGATGGTTCCATTGCAGACGCAGCCCCGTAAAGCGGATGACCATCTCATTCGGATACGACCGTCTGTGCGAGGCTCTGTTCACTGGCTGGGGAGCCGTACGTTATCTTTTGTTCCCAAAGACACCCTGCAATGGGCAACCACCTTTCACGTCAGGCTTTCAAATCGCCTTACCGCTCTCGATGGAACCCGCATGGATTCGATCCTCTCGTGGACATTCGAAACGCCCCGCCCCCGTCTCGTCACATCAAGTCTGGGGAACCGGAATCAGGGCGTTTCCACAACACAATCGGTTTATTTGCGATTTAACCAACCCATGGCGCCGAAACAGGCCGAATCGCATCTTCTCTTGCGTCCAAAACACATGACTGGCGATCATCCCGTCAGCATTCAACATCCGACGCCAAGAGAGGTCGAGAACCTTTGGTCAAAGGTCGATAGTTCAAACGTCCTCAAGGTGTCTCCATCCAAACCGCTACAGGCGGGAACAGAGTATTCCCTCATCCTAAAATCGGGACTGCGTGGAAAAGAGGGTGACCTGGGAATGAAAACAGAAGAGGTGCTTTTGTTTCGAACCATAGGGTCATTCAAATATACCGGTATTTATTCAGACGCAGCCCATATTGATCCGGATCGGGGGTTTCAGTTGACATTCAGTAATCCCGTCAGTTCTGCAGAACTGGTCGCCTCCATCCGGTTTGAACCCGAGGTTACCATCCCTGATTATTATCATCAACGACACTGGGGACAAACAAAACACTATCTTCATTTTGATTTTCAACCCGATACCCAATAC
>CAYPUH010000331.1:0-4563 GCA_964413725.1 uncultured Cytophagia bacterium | reverse complement strand
GGAATTCAAGCAGGCTTTGGAATGGGTAAAGTCCAACTGCCCCGAAGGATTCGAACCCAATCACAAATAACAGCAGAATTCACGGCAACGAAAAATTCTTGAATGGGAATGGGTTGTCAAAATGACCATGATCGCCCGGGATCTCATGGTCGGAAATCCAAAGCTGGAAGAGATGGGGTATGGTGAAGAAGCACTGGGTCACAATGCGATCCTGGCTGGTTTCCAGGGTCAACGTCAATGGACCGACCATTTTCCCAACGGCGACTTTATGGAAGCCATCCTGAACAGCTCATTCGATTGGAACGGCATCCGGGAACCTCTTTTGCTGGCTACTGAAAACGACAGTCTCAATGGCGTTTGCATGCTGTTTGGTCACTTGCTCACAGATACCGCTCAGATCTTTTCCGATGTCCGCACCTATTGGAGTCCGGAAGCGGTCAAACGGGTCACTGGAATCACCTTGACCGGTCGTGCTGAAGATGGTATCATTCATCTCATCAATTCGGGATCTACCACACTGGACGGTACCGGGCGACAACAGCATGACGGTCAGCCGGTAATGAAGCCGTTCTGGGACATTACGCCCGAAGAGGTGGAGAAATGTCTCGAAGCGACTCAGTGGTGCCCGGCTGATCTGGGTTATTTCCGCGGCGGGGGCTTTTCTTCCCAGTTTATCACGGAAGGCGAAATGCCAGTCACCATGTCTCGTTTAAACCTGATCAAAGGGGTCGGACCGGTTCTTCAAATCGCAGAGGGCTATACCGTTGGATTGCCCAAAGATGTTCACGATACCCTGGATGTCAGGACCAATCCCACCTGGCCGACAACCTGGTTTGTTCCCATTCTGACCGGATCCGGTCCGTTCCGGGATGTTTATTCTGTCATGTACAATTGGGGCGCAAACCATGGCGCCATTTCTTATGGTCATATTGGCGACCAGTTGATTACGATCGCATCCATGCTCCGGATTCCGGTCTGCATGCACAATGTATCGGAAGACCGACTCTATCGTCCGACGATATGGTCAGCCTTTGGGGCCAACGACCCCATGGGCGCCGATTACCGGGCATGTGACCGTCTGGGGCCACTTTATATGTAATACCAAGTACCTGTTTGGAAAACCCTGCACCACGAATGTGAATCACCGGTGTTCGTTTTGGCGACCGGTGATCATAGAATCCAGGCGTTAAACAAGGGAGTGGATATGTCGGAAGCAAAATTTGTCGCCCTGGACTTTGGGGCCACAAGTGGACGTGCAATCCTGGGACGCATCACAGATCGGATCGAACTCAAGGAACTCACCCGGTTTCCCAATCGCATGATTTCACTGATGGGGACCGTGCATTGGGATGCGTTGGCGCTATTCGATGAAATTAAATCCGGACTGAAAAAAGCGGTTTCTGAAGGCCATCATCAGTTGGAGGGTGTTGGGGTGGATACCTGGGGAGTGGATTTTGGTCTGATCGGTCGTAACGATACGCTGTTGGGAAATCCGGTGAGCTATCGGGATCCGAGAACCGATGGTGTTATGGACGCATTGCTTGACCGTATACCCCGACAACAGATTTATGAAAAAACCGGCACCCAGTTCATGCCGATCAATTCCCTGTATCAACTGCTTCAGATGGTCCAGAGCCAGTCTCCTCTGCTGGATGTTGCCGAAACGCTGCTGTTTATGCCCGATCTCTTTAATTATTTTATGACGGGAGAACGGGTGTCCGAATATACCATTGCGTCGACAACGCAGATGCTGAACGCTACCCGACGGGTTTGGGATGAAAAGCTGTTCAAGGAATTGAACTTGCCGCTGGACATCATGGCTCCCATCATCGAACCTGGTACGGTTGTGGGACCCCTGCGTGCGGATGTGGCAACAGAATGCGGACTCTCCAGTCTGGATGTCATCGCCTCTGCTTCTCACGATACCGCGAGTGCAGTGGCTGCCGTTCCCGCAAAAGGTGACTCCTGGGCCTATCTCAGCTCCGGAACCTGGTCGCTGGTGGGGGTGGAAGCACAACAGCCCATTATCAACGCCGATTCCCTTGCCCGGAATTTCACCAATGAGGGGGGAGTTGAAAAAACCATCCGCTTTCTGCGCAACGCCATGGGAATGTGGCTGCTGGAAGGGTGCAAGACCAGCTGGGAACGAGGCGGGAAATCTTTTGACTATGCTGTATTGATCGAAATGGCTGAAAAGAGTGAGCCCTTTGCGCGTATCATCGATCCAGATGTGGACGCATTTATTCATCCGGAGGATATGCCCACAGCGATCGCTGCGTTCTGCAGGCAGACAGGTCAATCCGTGCCGGAATCCAAGGGAGAATTTGTCCGGTGTATCTTTGAGAGCTTGGCGCTGAAATACAGGTTCATCATCGAAGGTATCAACAACTTGAGAAATAATGACATTACAGCCCTTCATATTGTTGGCGGGGGATCCCAGAATCAGATGCTCAACCAGTTTACAGCCAATGCTCTCGGACTGCCGGTGGTGACCGGTCCCATCGAAGCAACCGCGATCGGCAATATCCTGGTACAGGCCATGGCCAAAGGGGTGATCCGATCCATTTCCGAAGGCCGGGAACTGGTCGCGCGCTCGTTTCCACTGTCACGGCATGACCCCCGGGATTCCGATCGCTGGGAAGAAGCTTATGCTAAAGCAAAGCGTATGTTTATAAAAGGATTGGATCTCGAATAGGTTGGACCTGGATTCTGTGTTAACAGAATCCAACAAAAACCATCGTTATGATTATGCTCTATCTAAAACAATCGGTATTTTTACCCAATTGGTGGAAATAAGATATTGTATTTATTGGGGATTCGGTATTTCGCACCGAATCCGGGTTGGATGTTCTGCAGCGCGTCCCCTGCGCCGAACCGGTTTGATCGGGTGCTCATCTGTGATCTAGGGTGAACCAAAAGCCGGGAACATGTTCCCGACTCCTCTTATACACTCCGCCGGAAGGTGCTTTACAGCAGGGGCGCTGTCGGTGTTGTGGGACGCCTGTCAATTTTCTAGAGAATGTGCAGTGAAGGAAGAATTAGTTTCCGTTCAAAAAGCAGGTTTACCACAAGATAGCACCGTTGACAATGACCGCATTCCATACGCCTGCTGCGGGGAAACAATAGACGCATCCACCAGGTCCTGTGAATGCGATAGATTTCGGTTGAATGGCAAAAGTGACAGCTCGATCGGCTGGAATGTGGCGGATGGTTTTTAAAAGCTTTGTTAAAATCACTAACGAGTATGTCCTCTACCACATCTTTTGACGGATTGGAATTGGGTGGGTTGGGTCCTGAGTGCTGGTTCGTTTTTTCATTCTGTTGCATAATCTTCCCCCTCAACAGCGCTTGATGAATTGTTTCATAAATCGGCAATACTCGTTCTGACCGGATTCAAGAGACGGATCCGGCTCTCTGGACACAGACTGACCGGCTAACCGTATCGCATGACGATGGGTGTACAAGGATCAAGGTGCCCGGAGTGTCTGAAGCTGATTGGTTTAAAATCCGCACCGCACCGGTATGGCGATCTTTATTCGAATCGGTAGAGGTATAAAAAGCCAGAATCGATTACACTGTACACAATGGATACGTCGACTTTTCGGAATAATGCGCATCCATCCCATACGGTGCACGCGATACAGATCGGTACCCTTGCACCCGGGACATATTTTCATGGAAGATAGCTTACCAGACTCTATGTGAGAATGGATCTCCCCCTTTTTATGCGAAAGTCCGGATGATACGGACTTTTTTTGGGCGTTTAATGTGCTGATATAGCAATGCTTACACCAATAAACCCCGTCCACTTTAAGGATACAGTGCCCACAGATATATCCTCCACATGTTTTGCAGTAAAAAATCCCCTGTTTTCCATGATGATTGATACAATAATGCACCTGGGTCCGCGTGGACGTACTCATTTCATTAAATCTCCCTCGCTACCTGTCGCCCATCCCCAAAAGAGTAGTGTCAAAGGTTTGTTTTATCTGACACTTTGACCGGGTAGAGAATTTTGATAAACGTTGAATGATATTGATGAAGGGCTCGGGCAAGTGATGCATATCAAAGAAGCCATGCGGAAAGATGCTGATATCAAATGGGATTCTGACCCCTCGTCAGAACCTATCTTGACCTGTTTTTCGCCCCGGCGAGAGAACTTTGCTGTCCGGGTGGATAAAAGTGCTCCGCCCCAACTGGATCCCAGTATTTCCAGTTGCAGGCCGGATTCCCCGTGTTTTTGCTCTCCGGTTGTAGACGAGACATTGACAATATATCATATGAATAATAAAAATCGGATTCAAGGGAAAAGTGGCTTTGAAATCTTTTATTCCACCTTCTTTCCAAAGGTCTAAATAGGTGGCCGTGACGGTATTCGCCCATAACCGAGTAGAAAATGGACATCCTGTGAATAGACCCGGCTTTGTATTTGTTGAATTTTGTAAGATACTCTGTTATTTCAAACTCTGAATAAGGTTATAAAGCACGACACTGGTGTCCGGTTACCGGACACCAACCAAATTAACTATATAATAAACAACAATGATTTCGTAACATTCAATT
>CAYPUH010000330.1:1323-4587 GCA_964413725.1 uncultured Cytophagia bacterium | reverse complement strand
ACCCAAATTGTCATCGCATCAGGCACTGGCGTCAGCTTATTCGGTTCCGATCACACTCGCACTCAAAACCCTGCAACAAGGTCATACACCCTATGAACTGAACTTCCTGCCGCATCGGATCCAGGAAAAAACCACAATCTATCGCCTCACCTGGCACAGTCTGTTGGTTCTCGCTCTCTGCTTTGGTACCGCCTTTTTTCTGACCTTCCAAACCATAAAAAAAGGCCAACAGATTACGTCAGAAAAACAGACCCAACATAAACTCGATAGTGAGCTCGAAACTCTGTCCGATATTGGATCTCAAGTTGACAGTTTGACCGCGAGAATCGACGAGCTTAAAGAAAACACTGCACTGATCGACTCTATGACCAAATACACCACCCGGTGGTCCCCCCCCATGGAAACCTTTTCCGAGGCCTATAAAGAGTTGGGACCCTTTGCACTCACACGATTTAATACAAACGGTGATGATAAAGTCACTGCAGAGTTGGTTATGCAAGACCGAAAGCAAGTGGCTCTGATGGAACGATTTATCCAAAAAAGCACCGTCTCTACCGTTTTTAGCGACAAGGAATCGGATAACTTTATTACAGTCACCCTGGAATGCAAAGTCAATCGTTTGGGACAAAATAACTGATTTGCCATGTCATATACCCTGAGAAATACTGTTGTATTGGCCATTATTTGGGCGCTTTTGTTCATCGCCGGCGGATTCTATATTTGGGGCGTTCAGGATAAAAAACTGGACCAACTCATGACGGACAACAAACGAAAACAGGACCGAATCGAAACGCTGGAGTATCGGCGTCATCGACGGAATGAACTGGAAAAAACGTACCAACACCTTCGGGACATCAGCATGGGTAAACTGGGAGCCCTCTCCAATAACGAGTCGCCGGGTGAAACGTTTGATTATATCTTGCGAGAATTGAGACAAACAGGATCGGGTTTGTTGATCAATCAAGACTATATCCGGGAAGAAACGTTCCAGAGCGTGAAACGACATATCTATGAAATCAGTGGTGTGGCAGATTTTCCGGATATTTACAAACTTGTCTGGTTTCTGGAAAATGGTCCCATTTATTATGACATCAAAGCCCTACAGGTGGATCGAGCGACGCCCAATGACACTGAGTTTAGCCAGAGAAACTGCAATTTCACCATGCAGCTTTGGGGATTCAAACGGGATCACGGAGGGATCGACATCAGGGACGTCATTCGAAAAAAAGACAATCCCGCATCCATGAATACACTCGTAAGCAATTCTGTGAGCCAGGCATTCGACCAACTCAACGTCCAGAGGACATCCCATCGACCGGGGAAAGCTTTAGAACCATCAACACAACCCGAACAGAAACCAGAGTCAACCAAACCCCGGAATGTGAATGGCCTGCCCGAGATCAATCCCAATACACGACTGCTCGCCGTGACCTCTCAAAGTGTCGTGGTACGAGACCAAACCGGCAAAATGGTAAAGCTCCGGGAAGGCGATCCTGTCTTTCAAGGGATGGTTCAGAGTATCGACGTCAGGAATGGCGCGGCTTCCTTTCTTATTCGATCCGGAGGACGGTCACAAGTCGTAACCCTAACCGCAAACAAACCGGTGACGAGACAATGAAAAAAGAACTGTTATACTGTCTGCTGGCCTGTTTGCTGGTCTTTCAGCAGGCCCAATCCCAATATGATATGCCTCGCGAATATGTCCCCAGTGGCGAGTTGGTTTCTCTCAGCGGAGATCTTAATATTCCGGACGCTCTCGATGTACTGAGCGAGTATGCCATCAAATACAAAAACAAACCTATCTATGATCCCACTCAACAAAAAGGCACCATCGGGATCGATATTGAAGGTATGGCCTGGGAAAAAGCGCTTCAACTGATGCTGAGCCGAAGAGGGCTCTGGTATACCGAAAAAGAACACTTTTTTGAAGTTATGGTGCCAAAAACCAATGTTCGCAAAGCAGGAAGTGGATATGAGAATGATGACAATGTGGAACTTAAACTGGGCAACCGGGAAGTCAAAATCGAAACCATCTTCTTTGAGGGCGATCGTCGGGCTCTCGCTCAGGTCGGTATCGACTGGAGCACGTTTTACAATGGCAAAGTGGACATCAATGCGGCCCAATTCGGTGCCTTGAATGTCGACGACAGTGTCCTGGATCTGGAAGTTAAAATACCCAACTCTCTTTTCAGTGTCGATCTTCAGGCTCTGCTTCGGATCCTGGATTCCAAAAATTTCGGAGATGTCCTGGCCCAACCCCAAGTGGTTGTGACCGAAGGCAATGAAGGTACCATACAGGTGGGACAGGATTTTTCCATCAAAACCCGAGATTTTGCCGGAAATATTACGGACAAGTTTTTCAGTACAGGAACCATTCTCAAGGTGACACCCTATGTCCTCGAGGATGAAGAAAAGGGAGCGGCCATTCTGCTCGATGCCCATGTGGAACGCAGTCAGGCAAATCCGGATGTGGTCAGTACCGTGATTAAAAAATCTCAGGCCACCTCCTTTATCCAATTGTTTGATGGAGAAGAGACTCTGATCGCCGGTCTCTACAGCACCGAACAGAGCGATCTACGAAAAGGCATCCCGCTGTTAAAGGACCTGCCCTGGTGGGTATTCGGCATACGCTATCTGGCCGGTTACACCCGAACAGAATCCATTCAAAAAGAGTTGATCATCATCATCAAAGCGACCCTGCTGCCGGATGTGTTCACGCGCAAAGAATATCCTCATAGGACAAAACTCTCCGTCCGGGACAGGGAAGACTTTTTAAGAAAATATCGGTGGTCACGGAATTCCGCAACTCATCAGCCACCGCCAAAAGCATCAACACGAGAGGAACCGAAAAACACCACTCGATCGGAAAAGCGTGCACTTGCTTTGCCCGACCAAAGCTCCACGCCAACCCGACCGTTGCAGGCTCCGGTGAAACAGGTGAACGCCCGAACATCACCCAACGCACCTCAGGAGCTGCAAACCTCTCGGGAGGAAAAAGCCTTTTTCGGGACCGTGGCCACCGTTCAACAAGGGTTTGTTCTGATCAAATGGGAACCGGGATTTGACGCCAGCGAATTGCACGGAAAAACACTGGTCGTCCTACGACCGGATCAGGGAAAAGGGGTACAAATCATTGGTCAGATAACCGTTCTCAAAGCAGAACCGTCGAGAGCTCTGGGCAAAGCCAAAACCAAAAATAAACGATCGGTGAAACGGGGGGATCAGGTGGTTATACGGGTCAAGGAAGTCTGATCGATACTCACC
>CAYPUH010000330.1:0-1313 GCA_964413725.1 uncultured Cytophagia bacterium | reverse complement strand
CTCACACTCCGAGACTACAAATTACCACAAATAAACACAACACAAAATGTATTGGTGACTTTAATGCGCAAGAGAAAAAGGGTCGTAAAAACAGCGAGTCTCGTCTTTGGAGTACTGATCTCCGCTCTCCTGTTGGTGAGATGTGAGAGCGAGTCTGATGCAATTATCGGGACTCATGAGATCGAATCGATACAGAGTAAAGAGACCACGGTTCTGGCCGACGGTATATCCACCCTGCCCATCCAGGTGGTGGTGTTTGATAGCAGTGGTCAACCGGCGCCGGACATATCCGTTTTCTTTTCGACCACCCATGGCACGATAACCCGGGAGGTGACCAGCAATTCCGCAGGTCAAGCTATTGCCACTCTCACAAGCAGTGCCAGTGGTACCGATCTCGAGGTCCGGGTTACAGCGACACTCCAAGACAGCAGTTTGAACAAAAGCGTTGCCCGTCGGCATGGCATACAACTGCTCCCGCCTGACCCGGCGACACCTGAAAACAAAAAAATACTCTCTGCTCTTCTTTCCTATCATGATTCGGTCGATATTGTCTTTCTCGGCGTTTCTTTCAAGGCTGAGCTGGAATCCCTGAATCTTCCCGCCGATGGGATGAGTACCACCACGCTCGATCTTCAAATCAGAGAAACCACCAGCAAAAAAGCTGTTGCAAATGCCGCGATTACCCTGCGGGCCATCCACAATGCGCTTCCCGGTCGGGTAATAACCGACAATCGCGGCCTGGCTGAAATCGCAATCACCGCACTCCATAAAGAACTCACGGACTCGATTCTTGTCGATTATGGCAACAAGATGAGTCGGGTTCTGGAACTAAAGTATATTGCGCCCACACTCGAGCTGCTTCCGGAGAGCGGAGAACTCAATGCGGACGGAACGAGCGAGCTCCCGCTGCAGGCGCATCTCATTTCACATCGCAACAATCCCATCCAGGGAGCAAAAATCCTATTCACCACATCCGATGGGGTGGTCACCACCAGTAGCCGTACAGATGCCAACGGTAAAGCATATGCCACCCTGACGAGCGGATCTTCTATCAATGCCGACGTACAGGTTATTGCCACGTTTCATGACAATGCGGATACATCCTTTTTTTCCTTTGTATCCACATCCATCGGCCGACTGTTGTCACTGGAGGCGACCCGGCCCACCCTGCCGCGCGATGGTGTTTCCACGTTCAGTCTGATTGCCTGGTTACGGGATAACAACAACAATTCCATCCCTGGCGAAACCATCCGATTCCACAGTCGGTACGGTCAAATCGACAGCGTCGCTCAAACCGATGCAAACGGTCGGGC
>CAYPUH010000329.1:0-4625 GCA_964413725.1 uncultured Cytophagia bacterium | reverse complement strand
TCGACTCTCCCTCCTTGCCTGTTTCGAGCGATAGTCGGCATTCCATGCCCTGCCTGTGGTGCCAGTCGTACCGGAATCGCATTGTCTCAATTCAAACCCTTTCAGGGATTTCTGAGCAATCCCTTGTTTTTCGTCATATTCACCGGGATGGTGCTGATGGGTGTAAACGCACTCGCGGGACTCTTCTGGGGGAAAAATCTCTCCACTACTCTCTCTGAATCGGAACAAAAATGGTTTCGGATCATTCTCCTGCTATCCCTGCCAGTGAACTGGGGATATTTAATTGTTCACCATCTCTTGTCTCAATAACAGGGCTGCTATGCTAACATCTCCAGTGGTTGGATATACCGTCCAATACTTTGCGGGCCTCTCTCCATCTACGATCATCTCTGCCCTAAAAATGCTTGGAATACGATATTTTGAAGTCAATCGTTCGATCTTTCAGGAGACCGGGGCTGTACAAAAGGTGTTGAATCATACCACCCTATCGCTACACCTGCCTCTCATCCATGACGATGGCTGGGATTTCTCGTGCTCCAATCGTCAACAGGAAATCGATGATCTCATTGAAAAGATCAATCAAAACCGAGAGTGTCTCAATCTGGCTTTTGCCATCACCCATCCCCCGGAGCCCGAATTGTTATCGAATCCGGAACAGAGTTCCCTTGAAACACTATCGAGAAATCTGGCCAGGATTCAAGTTCCGGTTCTGGTGGAAAATGTATCAGCGCAATCTCCATCAGAGTTTGATAGAGTGTACCGGCGCCTGCAAAATGTCGGTGGAACCATTCGAAGGTGTTTCGATGCGGCTCACTATTGGATTCAGGGTGAAAATCCGGTTGACCGCTTGCATCAAGACATGCCGGAAATCCAATTGTTTCATCTGTCCGATTGCACAAAAGAGGCGGATCTACACCAGCCTTTTGGAGGAGATGGTGATCTCCCGATCAATCAGGTGCTACAGGCCATCAAAGCACATCGCTATTCGGGATATATTACCCTAGAAATCAAACCGGGTTCGTTACAGGATATTAAACCCTATATCGAAAGTTATCTTAAAGTCACACGGATTCTGAACCGGAAACACTATTATTCCGCGCAACTTCGCCTGCTCGTCTTTAAACTGCTGTTCAGGTGGTTTACAAGGTGATATCCAAAAAGTTCTTGCATTTATGGCCTGTTGCGATTAATTTGAATTTACAACCAACCCTCGAACGAGTCTTGACCGTGAGATGTGTGCACACACACCAACCCTGCCTGGGTCGATTGAAAAAATCTCGTTATCAGCGTTTCAAACTCACCCTTTTCGGTTCACACAAAAAAACCATGTTTACAATTATGTCCTGACGACTATTAATTCGTTCGATGACCGATTTGTATCTCAACAGAGAGGTTAAAAAATGGCTCATCAATTTCGTGCTCTTTTTTCAGAATTTGAGAGAAAACTGAACGAGTATGTATCTGAAATCAGCGACGATACAGAAGAGTTGCACGGTCTTCCATACCCGTTTGTTGCGTCGAGTTTAAACCAACAGCAGGCTCTGTTTTATTTGGATACATTTTTTACCAATCTGGGGCTGATCCGTCTGAAAAAAGTTGAATTGGCACGACATAATGTAGAAAATCTGATATTTTTGTTTAGAAAACGTGGATTTGTTCCCGAATCGAACCGCAAAGACAGCAATCACGCCATCCTGCCACTCTTGCCCTGGATGGTCCGTGATATTTACCGCGCCACCGGTGACAAGGAATGGTTACGCCGGCTTCTCCCGGATGTGTATAAAGAATTTCAGACACTTACCGATAAAAATCACAAAACATCCTCGGGACTTTATCGCTACATGGAGAACGAGATGGAGGCGAACCGTCCCGATTCTTCTCATACGATTATGTGGTACAATTCTCCCCGGTTTGAACATCGATACAGTCTGAATCCCATTGATCTCAATGCGATTCTTTATCGAAATGCGCTTATCATATACGATTTGCAAAAAGAAGTGGATGGTGCAGGCGACAAGACATTACAGAATCGCGCTGACCAAATCAAACAACAGCTGGAATTGTGCTGGGATTCAGATCAACACTTTTATTTTGACAACAATTTTCAAACCAAAGAACTCAGCCCCGTAAAGTCGCTGGCCGGCTTTGTACCCCTTTTCGTCAAAGGGGTTGATTCTACGCGAGCCCAACAAATGCAGGAACACCTGACCTCGTTTCTACAACCTGGCGGCCTTTCCTGCTATGCCAAGACATCATCCTCAAAATGGCAGGATATCTGTGTCCCACCCTATTTCTATTTGACAATCAAAGGGATGTTTAATTATGATTTCATGGAGGATGCTGCTGATCTGGCAACGAATTGGCTAAAAATGGTCAAAAACATCTGGCAGGAAATGGACGAACTGTGGGAATGGTATAATGTTAAGGAACAAACCGCGCAACCCACCCCATCTCTCGAAAATCATCCGTCATTGGGATGGACGATGGGGACCTATGTCGCCCTTGTCGATGATCTCGGACTTGAGTGATCTCACCCAAAAAAAGCTCCGATCCCAGAAGGATCGGAGCTTTTTTTATACATGGCGCGCCGTATCCAGTGTGCGTATCTGATTTCTGATCCAGACGGCGGATTCATAATCCTCTTCTTCAATCGCCTCAACCAGTTTTTGGTTTAGACTTTCCAGTTTGATTCTTGGATCCTTTTGCTCAATTTTAGATCGCCACTTTTCGAGTAGGTTGATTGCAAACAGCGCCTCATCTTTATTCTGAAACCAATCCAGAGTAATGGCTTTGATTTTTTTGACACCTTCGGAGAGATACCGCAAAGCGTCCCGATACTGCCCATTATCGATACTCTGAAGACTGAGTACCCGCTGATAAACCATAATCAAATGTGGACGCACATACAGGAACATCTGACAATGCTTTTCAGGCACGGGCCGGGTCAGAACCATATTCAATAAATTGAGATTATGAATCGCATCACAATGACTTTTGTAATAATCTTTGAGCTTGAGGAAAGCAAGAGAACGAGCATTGTAGAGTATCAACTCTTGTTGAATCATAGCCAGGTCTTCATCAGACAATGCACTTTCCATATCAGTCAACTCTTGCTTTCTGCAAACCACCTCCCTGTAGGACTCGAAACCAAACGGCGTAATCCCGTCGGGACGCCCCTCGGTATGCATATAAATCTCTCCTCCGCCCAGGGACAAGCATAATTCCGGGATTTCCGTTTCTCCAATCGATAGTCTCACCACCATCTCTGTGTAAAGATATTCCCAATAGCGCAAGATGGGTCCGATGTCAACACTGCCATCAAACATAACCTCTTCCTCTCCTGGACTGAATATTCTGTGATTCATTGTTACCAAAGCAAACAAAGTGCCAAAAAACCTCTAACACAGTCTTCAGTCCTGGATATGTTTTTTATACACTTGGGATAAATTGAAAATCAGATGCCGAGGTTGCAATACAGGCAGGTTGGCGAAATCACAAAATACGGCCTGATCAATACCGTCAAATAACGATGTTCTGAAAAACAAGACAAAAACACTCAGTCAGTATTTGGATCCGAATAGATGCGTTCATAGGATCGAGGATTTTGAGCAAGCAAGCGCTGTACGGCCGTTTCCAGCCCACTGGCCTTTAATCCATTTTCACAGTTTTTAAATACGGTCTCTCGATCCAAATTGCGCAAATCTTTTATTACATCTCGTAATCGAATAGCAGATTCCTCTCGCATGGCAGGCTCGTCCGCGCCTAACGTCATCAACCGAATGACGTTGTCATACAACATGACCGTCCAATGCAGGTAGGGAAGGCGATCTTCAATTTGCATCAGACGAACCAGTGTCGGTTCGGGAAGGGGGTTGTTCATGATTTGACTCATAATATTCCGCAATTCCCAAACCAACTGAAAGGTCCGTTCCCAATCCGTACCTTCGTTCTCCAGCGCGTACATATGCTCCAATTGAAAATGCTGACCGAGTATTGGCAGAGGTAACAGAGAATCCCCGGGAAATTCGCTCAATTCGTCTACCCTGGCTGCCAATTCACAATGCCAGGCGGTCATATTGGCAACGGCTTCCTCCAGTTTATCAATAAAGTCTGCCATAAGCCGTGCTTCGGGACGATAATACTCTTGAATAAAGAGCGATTTCAAAGAATCAACCCGAACACCAGGATTCCATGCTTGTTTGGCAAACAGATAATGCGACAGAGCTTGCACACCAGGCTCCCGGAGGCGAATATTGGCAAGAAATACGCCATCCAAATTGAGTTGATGAGCGGTCTTGAGATCCTGTTCAAATACTGTAGTCCATATTACGGGTAAATCACAAAAAGAGGGTTTATTCAGGGGCAATTCGAGATAACACCTATGACGATCAACAGAGGCAATCCATCGCTTCATTCTGTCACAGAGAATCTGATTCAACTCGTTACAGACGGGATCACACAATCCATGGTTGTAACAGCGGAATCCCGGTGATAGAATAAACTCCAAAGAGAATTGTACCGTGTCCGGCCATTCTCCGGCAGCGGGAACATCTTCAAGTCTCAACCATAGGGTCTGCTCATGGGTTCGTGCAAGCGTTTCCGCTTTATGTGTTGTCCGAGAGAAC
>CAYPUH010000328.1:0-4644 GCA_964413725.1 uncultured Cytophagia bacterium | reverse complement strand
AAAAACGAACTTTCCAGAATGCGTGAAGTATCTGACCAGTTTGAAGCGATATTTTGCGTTTTTATTCCAAACCATGTTCCACAACACATGACGCTCGGTCCGCGTATCCAGCCCCTTTGATCCGACATCCATTTTGATCGAACAGATATGATTGTCCCGGCGATAGTTGGTCCCCGTTCGCCAGTAGACCCAAGATCCATCTTCATAGAGCACATCTGCCGTGCCCCCTTCCCTGGATGTGAGAAAGGCAAAGTGCTGTTTGGATGTATGGGTCTGAAGATAGGGGTCAAAATTGCTCAGGGTCCACTCTATGGTACCTGTTGCCGGTAGACGATCGTTAAAGGCCACAATCAGCTTACTTCCATCTTGCACTCCTGTTTGAGTGGATTGCCAACCATTGGGAACAAATGTCCCATTATGATTGATGATATGGGCGAATTGATCCTGACCGTCTGATTGCAATGAATTTTGATACAGGAGTCGAGAATGTTCGTTTTGGCCCCATACCCAGCCAACGCAAAACATGAGAACCATTGAAATCGATAGACGAGCGACACGAGATGACATGAGAGCTCCGGCGTTTGGTAAGGAGGAACGTTTGAAGACGTTGGGAATGATATATATCATTTCAGTAACTGGTATAAAACTGTTCAGGTAGAAATAATAGAAGCACGCCTCAAAGAACGCGGATCCCTTTTTTCAATAGTTATGTTTTGAGTCGATTGCGGGCCATTGGGGCACAGGATTGTATGGATATCGGGATTAAAGATTGCCATCGGCTCGGATAAATCTTGCATATCCGAAATAGAACTGTTATGTTGAACAGGTTCTGGTTATCACTCCTAATGGCTTATCCCGTTGTGTACCCATATTTGTTATCACCCGTTTTGTGAGGAAGATTATACGATGTCCCGGAAGCATGCTTTGCCGCCGCGTCATGCCGATTGGACCACTCCATGGACAAAGACAGCCCTGAACGCTGATATTCCCCACCCGGAATATCCACGTCCTGCTTTGAGACGACCACGATGGATGTGTCTGAATGGCCTGTGGGAGTTTACCCTTCTACGGGATGACTCTTTTCCCGTGTCCTATGAACAGAAGATCCGCGTACCGTTTCCGGTGGAATCGGGGTTGTCGGGGATATGCCGGCCTGTCGATCCCGGGGATGTACTCTGGTATCGCCGAACGGTTGTATTGCCCTCAGAGTGGTCGCACCACCGTGTCCACCTGAATATCGAGGCTTCGGATTGGGAAACCCGAATCTGGATCAATGGCACACGGGTGGGACAACATCGCGGGGGGTACGATCCGTTTTGTTTTGATATTTCGCCTATGCTCACATCAGGGGAGCAGGAAATTGTCATTGCGGTACGGGATGTCACAGACACCGGAAATCAACCGCGGGGCAAACAGGTCCTCCGTCCTGAAGGGATATACTATACTCCCGCTTCGGGTATCTGGGGAACGGTGTGGCTGGAGCCTCTTCCAACCTACCATATTCGCTCCTTGAAGGTGGAACCCGATATCGATCGCGAACAGGTACGCTTTCTGGTGGACTGCGAACCCTCACTGGCCTCTCTGGATATTTCGGTTCAGGTAACGGATGGTGCGCGATCGATCGCTACACAGCTTGGCCCCGCAAAATCGACTCTGATACTCGATATTCCGGCTCCACATCTGTGGTCTCCTGAGGATCCCTTTCTCTATGGACTGCGGGTCTCTCTTTTCCAGAACGATACAGCGGTAGACACGGTATCGAGTTACCTCGGAATGAGGAAAGTCGGTATTGATCGGGATGAAGACGCACCCAAACTCTATTTGAACAACCGGCCTTTGTTTCAGATAGGGACCCTAGATCAGGGGTATTGGCCAGATGGCGTGTATACGCCTCCATCTGATGAGGCGTTAAAGTATGATATCCAGGTGACCAAACAGCTTGGTTTCAACATGCTCCGTAAGCACGTCAAGGTGGAATCCAGACGATTTTATACGTGGTGCGATCGATTGGGTATTCTTGTGTGGCAGGATATGCCTTCCGGTGACAAATCCGCTCCACCGGGACAACCCGACATTCAACGCTCTCCGGATTCAGCCCGTCAGTTCGAAGAGGAGCTCAGCGCTCTCATCGAAAGCCATTATAACCATCCCGGTATTATCATGTGGATTATCTTTAATGAAGGATGGGGACAATATGATACGGAACGACTTACCTCTAGGGTAAAAGAATTGGATCCTACCCGACTGGTCAGCAGTGCCAGCGGCTGGAATGATAGGGGCGTGGGTGATGTTCAGGACATCCATCATTATCCCGAACCCAAAGTTCCCCCATCGGACGGACGTCGCGTGTTGGTCCTCGGGGAGTTTGGCGGTATGGCTCTCAAACTGTCCGATCGCTCCACCTCTGGGTCTGATTGGGGGTATAGCATGCTGGAGAGCGAGACAGACCTGTTACAACAGTATGAGATATATATACATCACATTCAATTGCTGGAACACCGCAAGGGCCTCTCTGCGGCCGTCTATACTCAGATTACAGATGTGGAAACGGAAAGAAATGGACTGATGACCTATGATCGAAGGGTTATCAAACTGAATCCAGATCGGGTACGTGAAATTAACACATGGAAAGGGTCTCTATGACAGAGTCTGCTTCCTTTGCTCAAGAATAACCGTCTTTTTGACTGGCGTTCCAGTTTTTACTATCACAATTATGAATACCCGGGGCATCATGATGTGAGACGTCGTGAAGGTGTCGCAGCGAAACGGTGTAAATTGATGCACTTTTACAATCTGGGTGAGTGGGAGTTCTACGAGCTGCAGAGAGATCCGTATGAATTGAGAAATGTGTGTTCAGAGTCGGCTTGTTAGACCGTGGTGGACTCGAAGCGATTGAAAAACATCTACAAGGTACCCGAGTCAAACTGGGACGATGCTTCAAGTTGACGGTTTGACAAATACCTGCAAATGCACGGGGGTGCGCTTTCGGGGCTGTTTATGGTTTGATTTCATTTTTGAATTTGAATTGCAAAAATGAGACAAAACATGCGATGAGGATGGCGGCTCTGAAAAGTCCCAGGGGAAATATGAAAACAAAAAAATCTTGAGAGTGACATAATAACAAGTTTTTGATGAAGTTAATGCTCGAGACGATTTTATTACCTTACAGGGTTGATTGTGGCATGTGCTTTGCAATATCATAAACAGGACCGTGCACCATGTATGAGATGGCATCCAACCTGGGACCCGAAGGGAGGGGAGGATGGAATGGAAAAGGTGTTCAATATCTCATACGATCTCCGGTCAACACAAAAGAACTACAACGATCTGATTGTCGAACTGGAAGCCTGTACAGCCTCCTGGCAGTATCTACCGTCGTCATGGCTGGTGCGCACCTCTGAAAGTGCCAGTCAGGTTTGGGATCGCATCAGCTCTTATTTTGATGTCAACGATCGCATATTGATCATCGAAATAGGCAAAGATTTTCAGGGATGGTTACCATCCAAAGCTTGGCAATGGATACGTCAAGCCAACCGGCTCGTTGATCAGCGCGCAGATGCTTTTCGTTAAGGAATGTTGCAGATCCTGCATACTCTAGCAGCCTATCTATCGGCAGGATGACGCCGATGCTGCCGCAACATGCTCTTTAGAATGGGCCTCTATCATTCTGTCCCGGTTTCAATCCGTAGCCACAGCCTCATAGAATAACCATCATGTTTGCGTCTCGTGATCCGAGATCGACTCATCGATCGTCCTGAATTCCCCGATTCAGGACGATTTTTTTTGCCTCGGTTGTTCGTCACCCATATATCCCACGTACAAACTGATTTTATTACACCTGTCATTGCTTTATGACTCCAAATCACATGTGACTCGTGTGCGGTCTCAACCGATAGGTCGCATGCCTCTGGTTCCTTATCCTTGTTCCGAGCCCTCTGGTAATCCATAAACATAACCAGCGACATGATTGTTGTACTCTGGAAAGGGATATACCATTACCAATCTGTACGCTTGTCAGATGTTGCGAATCATAACCAATTGTCATACCCAATGGACCCGATTGTGATCCACTGTAAAACTGGATAGTCTTTTTTTCTGTCCTTTTGCCGGTGGACAAACATCGAAAAGCGTGAGCTCGATACTGCAATTGGAGGGGTTTTTGAGTGGCACGATAGTTGACAATGATATGGTGTGGGATGTAGGTGAGGTGTATGTAAATAAAAAACAAAAGAAAAAATTGTCAAAGCTTTTCAAATTGAAAAGTTTCATTTCAAATTGCACGATATGATTTGTTTGATGACTTGCCTGGACCGGGAATAAAAGCATTAGAGTTATTGTATCATATATACTATGCATAAAAAAATAAAATATATTTTCTAGTCTTTTATGTGGTCTGTGATTTGCGCCTAGTTGTTCGTTGCGGGCTCTTTATGAAAAGTGATTGTTGAGATGATCTCTCAAGTCATTCTAACTCAATAGAAACGAGGGGAAACCCAAGGAGCGGTTATGAGACTCAAACGAAGCGACATGTGGAAGACGGGGAGTATTTTACTACTCTTGCTGCTGATATCGTCATTGTCGGCACAGGACGCAGTACTGGACTCTATTACACACTGCCAGGAGTATGAAATCCTGGATAATGAG
>CAYPUH010000327.1:0-4646 GCA_964413725.1 uncultured Cytophagia bacterium | reverse complement strand
ACCTCTCCCAATGACAAATGCATATCAATCACCGTACCGTGTGTCATGGATTGCACCGGATAGATGGAAAGGCTCTCGTTGCTTTCAACAAGTGCCAGGGTGTCACCCCGGACAACCCTATCTCCGATTCGCTTGTCCACCGATTTCACAATACCGGGAAAACGTGGAACCATATGTGCTACACGCATGGGATCGGTGCGAATTTCTCCTGTCAGTTCCATAAAAGAGTGTAAAACACCCGGGCCGGCGGTATCAACCTCGATATCAAACTCGATCCTGTTCTGTCTGGACAAGTGAACACTATCATAGTGTTCACCGGTTTCATGCTGATGGTCCTCTTCATGATGATGATCCGGCTCCGGAACCGAACAGAATAAAAACAATACGCTGTAGGTCAACACACCAACCGTTATAAACCCCTTGGATAGAAAAATGCTGTATTGATACATGCCCCATCCTTTCTATTAATCTATTGTCTCGACGCTGTTTTATACAAATTATCAAATCGGTCACCTGAATCCGCTATCGCTTCGCAGGACCCGCCTGAAGACTAGAATCTGAGAACATTGTACCCAAAAGTCGATCCAAATCAGCAAGAACATAATGATAGGATTTGAGGGTTTCGAAATATGTCAGACGGGTTTCATAGAGTCGTTGCTGTGCGTCCAGCACATCGAGAACAGCATATCGTCCTTTCGAATAGCCGTTTCGAATCTCACGCACCGTTTGCCTCACCTGTGGCATCACCTCATGTTCAATGGAATTCGCCCTGTTGCGAGAGTAGCAGAGTGTGGCATAATACTCTTCAAGCAGGGTTTCGTTGCGGAGACGGACTGCCTGGTATTTATAACGTTGTTGTTCGTAGCGGTACCGGGCAGCCTCGATGGCGTCGCTGCGACGGTCATAAAGGGGCAGCGGCACTGACAAGGAAACCAGAAACGCGTGATCATCGGGTTCCCGAGACTGTCGCAGTCCTCCCCGCAGGACCAGATCCGGGATGCGCCTGGCTTTCTCAGATTCGATCCGGGTTTGACTCTCTTGAATCGCGATACCTGTTTGTACAAGCACCGGACTTGTGTCCAGCCGTTGGGAAAGACTATCCAGAGAAGGAAGAGAGGTCAACAGTTCGAGCGAGCCCTGAACACGAGAAAAATCCGCAACACTCTTTCCCCAGGTCGAGGTCAAAAGTCGACGGGCGGATTCCAGTTGAAACCGGGCTCTATCCAGTTCGAGATTACTTTGAATCTGTGCCGTCTGTGCCCGGGAGATTTCGGCTTTTGGATCTTTACCGGCACGTACACGCGTCACCACACTCTCCAGAAATACTTCCATCACAATTTTCAACTGTTGCTGAATCTCAACACGTTCCTGAGCGATCAGCACATCAACAAATCTCTTGACCACACGCGTTGTCAAATCAATGCGTGCCTGTTTGAGTTGCTGACCAGTCTGTTGATATTGAAGACGGACCCGTTCTTTACGAGTGCTGCGATTTCCTCCCAGGGGAATGGGCTGAGCGATGGCCAAGGTCAATTCTCGGGATGTGAACCCTGCAGAGGGTCCACTTCCGGCAACATTCTCCAGTTCCGTCTCGAACCCGGGATTGGGAAATGTGCCGGCTTGTGCCATATCAGCACGTTTGGCATCGAGTTCGGACGAGCGGGCATGGATTTCAGGATGTTGTGCCAGGGCAAGAGAACAGGCCTCTTTTAAAGTTAACACAGAATCCGACACTGTCTCTTTTTGAACATGCGGGTCTGATAGCTTGTAAGGCAAACTGTTAAAATACAAAGTATCGGAAACAGATGGGGATTGAGCCAAACAGGGTACACCATTCATGGCGGTAACCATCATGGCCACACAAATCATTCGAGTCATGATACCTCCAACGACAAAGACACTCTACATACAGGTATCCGGATACGTCATCGGATACGTATTGGTAACGAAAATGGCGAGCCATCCTACTCAAGGCTCATGGCGAATTGAGTAAAAAGAAAGAAAAGGACAGGTCTAAATTAAATAAACCTGAAACAAGGAGTGCAGTGAAGGATTGGAACGGAAACCGTTTTGAAAAGCGGGAGAGTTAAAAGATCTGACAGGTGCAGAAAAAAGGTCAACGGGTGTTTCCAGCGGGCAAAATGCAGCAGGGACGACATGGAAAGAGCGCACTGTCGAATCTTCCACCAGACTTTGTTTAACCAGTTGACAAAAATCGGGGTGTTCCACACAATCGTGATGATGGGAATCCTGCCCCATTTCAGAGATCATAAACAGTACCAGAAATGCCGCCAGCACGACACCGGCAGAGAACTGGAGCCAGAATGGATTTCGATGCAAAGATGACATATTTTTTCTCTATTTTTTCTTGAGAAAATAAATGTATAGAATCCAAAAATAAAACACAAGAAAATAACAAGCAACAACCTGATACCAGGATTCTGTGTTAACAGACTCTCTCAAAAACTATTTCCATGATTCTATTTCATTTGCACCAACAGGCAAATTCACCCTATTGTTGATGATATTATATTGCTTTTATGTGAGATTCGGTGCTTCGCACCGAATCTGGATGATAAACAGGGCAATATTGGTATTGAAAGAATTGGGCTTTCTGCTTGCTTTTAGAGGCTTGTCTTTGTAATGTATGGATATAAATGTCTTGCTCAGTTGGAGTCGTTCCAGTTTACATTGAACATGAAACCCGGGAATCGTGGCATGAAAAAAACAGCATTATTGGTCTCTTTACTGATGAGTGTTTCTTTGTGGGCGCAAATCGAGGTGCCCGTTATGGACCGTATCTACCTTGTGCCCACTCCACAACAGGTAACTGAAACCGGTGATCTCATTCCCTTCCCCTCCAGGATTGGTATTCAGGGATTGCCTCTGGAATCCACCACAGATTGGAGGCAGGGTGAATTCCTTCTCTCTCTGTTGAATTCGTTAGAGGGAGTCAATAGTCTCCAGGGGCGGGAGTCCGATTTTACCATCCGGTTCCAGACCCGCCAGACCATCACCCACCCGGAGGGCTATGATCTGAACATCTCACCGGACGGTGTGTTGATTCGATCCCGTACCGATATCGGACGCTTTTACGGCATGCAGACCCTCTATCAGATTCTGGCCTTCAGCTATTATGGAACGGATTTTCTCTATGGCTGGAACACACCGGCGGAACCCGATGCCGCAGAAAAGCGCTATATTCCCGGACTCGTCATAAAAGACTATCCCCGATATCAACATCGCGGTGTCATGCTGGACCTGGGTCGATCGATCTTTACCGTCTCCCATATCAAACGCATCATTCGTATCATGGCCCAGCTCAAGCTCAACTTTCTCCATCTGCATCTCTATGACGATGAGATGTGCGGCTTTCGGTTTGAAAACATGCCGCTGGGCGAGGACAATCCCTATGCGCTCACTGCCGAGAATCTCAAGGAGATTGTCGCCTACGCCCGGAGCTATCACGTCACGGTGATGCCCGAACTGGAATCCTGGGGGCATGTCAAAAGTATTGTCTACCATTACCCTGAATTGTACGGGGCACCGGGGATGTATGGCGGCGCATCGTTTGCCATTGGCGCGGCTACATTCGACCGATTGGAATTCATGTATGAGCAGGTGATCGCTTGCCTTGAGGACACGGCACACATTCATGTCGGGCTGGATGAGGCCATCTGGGCGGTGGAACCGGGTGAAGCGGACAAGGGGTATACACCGGCTTCTTTTGTTGGCATCATCTATGACCGCATACAACAGATCGCCGAAAAACAGGACAAGCAGGTCACCATGCACCTGTGGGCCGATCATGGTGGACGTCCATTGCCCGACAATCTGGGTCCACATGTGGTCGTCCAGCCGTGGATGTACCGTTGGTCCAATCGCGAACAGATTCAGGAAGAGGTCAACCGCTATGGCGGTGAGGGCAAACGTCCGATGATGATGGGCGGCGGAATCACAGCCCGGTGTTATGATGGAGATTTTCACGCCACCCGTCTGTGGAGTCAGAGTGCTGCAGACAAACCCAACGCCCTGGGAACGACCATTTGTATGTGGGGCACCAACGATATCAGTGGCCGGCTGATTTCCCTTTACGCCGGATCCGACTATATCTGGTCTCCGGAAACACCCACATTTTATGAAAACGACCCGCATGCCGAACGGTTAAGAACTCTTTTTAACCGGGGGATGCGTCGATGGCGTGTTCTGTTCCCCGATGCCGATCCAGAGACGATGAACGCAGACAGGGGCCCCCAGGTCTTTCTGGGCCGTACTGTCTGGCCACCTCGTGCCCGCAAACCGGTGTCTCCGGTTTATGACTATACACCCGGTCCCGGCCTGCAAACACCCGATTACCTGGAAGATTGAATGCCAGACAGCGATTTCAAATCCGGTGGACGTAAGAAAAACATGCCATTATGATGAGAAACAATAGCCTGAAAGATCCTTGTGAGACCGTTCAGGCTTTTGGATTACCCCTTAGTGGTATGTGAGAGAGCAGTATCGTGGCTGTATCCATTTGCTGAGAACTGTGTTGTCGCAGAAATACGGTGATGAACAGGGCGATATCAAGACACCCGGTTGCAGTGCTTTCCGGTAAACCTGCTTCCCCTACCAGTTGCCCAGTGCCCGTCTGAGACTGACCA
>CAYPUH010000326.1:0-4650 GCA_964413725.1 uncultured Cytophagia bacterium | reverse complement strand
CCGATCACGATCCCTCTGGTGAGCTGCAGACCCTGAGTCAGGTGTTGTCCAGAGGTCGTAATGCGAGCAGTCAGGAGGCTTATAATTTCAGTCGTCTGGCCATCGGATCCAGTTCATTTTCATCGTCAGCATTGAATGTCGCTGCAGATGCCACCAGTAAAGAGTGGGCGCTGCACGCGTCCGGGCAAAAGTCCTATTTTAGTCATTCATTGTGCATCGGATCGGAAGCCGACCCCTCAAGTGAACACGTGAAGGTAAATATATCAGATCCGACAAATCCGATTATTTGGCTGAATAATGAAGGTGAAAATTTTGGAGCCGGTTTGGGTGCCACCAACAAAATCCTACGTCTATACTCCGAGAGAGGGATGTCGTTCTTTATGGATGTTAAAAACGAATATCCCAATGATGAAATTTTCTTTCAGATGGGTCATGGTAACTATGGGCATTCGGATGCTTATTATCACTTGCTAATGCTGGATGGCAATGGAAATTTCTGGATCCGGGGAGACATATCCGGACAGAGTATTACAGATCGAACGCCCTATCCGGAAGATCTGCAATCGGCTTATGATGCTGTTTTTTCCATGCACCGTTTGCCGGAGGGAGAGTACCAGCCGGACGACAAGACACATCAGCTGGACCATTCCAAACTGCATCCATTCATTCGGTCGGCAAACGGGCATCGGGATTTGTCCGCCACGGTATCCTCACAAAACGAGGTCATCAAGGATCTGGTTGCACAAAACGAAACCTTGTTGAATAGAATTGAACGACTGGAACGTCTACTGAACATCACCCTAAACGACAAAGGGGCCCAACCATAGGTCAGGCCCCTTTTATCCTTTCAGCGTCGCACGGGATTCCATGCGGCGGGTCACCGCAAAAACGGGTGAAACGACATACTCTGATTTTTTCTACCGACATCCCGGCCGCGCTGGCACTCTGCAAAAACCGTCCACTGCGGCGCAGAGTCGCCGACGCTTTTTCGCCTATCGTCCGCTGTTTATAGTACCGATACCCGCAACCCCACCGGGTCCACCTCGAAATCGAAAAACCGGGCCCGGTCGTTGGGGGGACTGTCGCTGAGGTCGGCCCGGATCCGGGCGGTCGCGTCTGCGTCTTTGCTGACGATGAACAAAAACCCGCCCCCGCCGGCTCCCAGCAGCTTGGCGCCCAGCATATGCGGCTGCAGCCGCTGCATCAACCGATCGATGTCCAGCGTGGTGGAGCCGCTGTCCAGCGTCTTGTTGAGCTCCCAGGCCCGGGCGATCTTGCGGCCAAAGTCATCCACACGACGGCGATCCAGGTCCTCTTTCATCTCCATGGCTAGCGTTTTCAACTCGGTAACACAGCGGATCGCCTCGTCATCCCGCTCCAGATAGCGTCCCACCACCTTTTGCAAAATGTTTTTGGCCATGCGACGATAGCCGGTATAATACAACAAAAAGCGCTCGGCAACCGGCATCTGCGGATCGTTGAGATGGGTCCAGGACAGGCTGGGGTTTTGTTCCACTCCCGGTTGGGTCTGGATCAGTTTGACACCTCCGGCGGCTCCGCCAATCTGATCCTGCCAGCCGCCACCGGTGGTCATCAGCTGTTCCATATAACTGGTCTTGGCAAACAGTTCGTCCAGCGCGGGCTGTTTGCCGAGCAATCGCATCAGCGTGGCGATCACGCCGATGCCGAGGATACTGGATGATCCCAGACCGGAACCGCCCGGCAGGGCACTGAACAGGGTCAGGTCGATACCCCCCCCCAGGGTCTCAAAGGCCGACTGAAACGACATGGAGAGCGTTTCGGGAAAGATCCCGGCCGCCTGAAACGCCGATTTGGGCAGGGACAGCCAGTCCGAGGGATCCTCAAAGTCAAACAGGGTGTCAAAGTCGGAAATCGTCACCGTCACGCCGCGGTCGATGGAATTGATGCGCACCACCGGCTCCTCGATCCGTCTGCCAATCACCTGAATGGGATACTGACCATTCAGCTTCACGGCAGCATTGAGCACTGTACCGCCCCACTCGAAACACACAGGCGGAGTATCGGACCAGCCACCGGCGAAATCGAGACGCGCGGGCACTACCGTCCAGACCACCTCGTCGGAGCGGACCTGCCAATGGCTGTCCAGCGTGGTCGGTGTGTATCGGCTGATCCCCCGGGCCACGCTGGCCCGGATAGAGTCAAACGCCCGTTCACACCACTCGTCCCCCCGTTGCAGTTGCCCTCCCGACTCGAGGATACGGGAGATGAGATACTCATAGCCAGCCTTGCGGTGATTCGCATCGGTTTGCGCCACCGCGGTACAGAGTCCCTGCACCAGACTGTCGCGGTCGATGTCGTCGCGACACAGCGCATTCAGTGAAGAGAGAGACAGAGGCTGGAGACGAAACGGATGATGCCGGAACAGACTCAGACGGGCCAGACGCACGCTCTCGGCAGAGGTGTCCAGCAACCGCCGTTGATGGACATGCAGCAGGATGTCTTTCATGGACAACCGGGTCTCGTTGCCAAAGGAAAGACTCTCGGGATCGGACAGCCTGAGAGCCTCGGCCACCACCGCATCCGGATCCGGACCCACGGGAAACAGCCGCGCGGACCACAGGTCCTGTTCGTCTGCTGTGTCCCAAAGCCGATCCGTATCCACGCCCGCCGCCGCCACAAAGTCGCTCCAGGTGGTGTTGCAAAAGGTAGATTCGGATTTGAACGAGTCGTCGATGCCGTACAGGACCGCCGTCCAGTCGGATTCGGCCACAGGGAATACGGCGAGACAGAGTCCACGTGACAGATCGATGGGTGTGGACATCCCGGGGGGAAGACCCGTGAGCAGGTTCTCGCCCTCTAGATGAACCTCTGAATCCAGCGCACATCCCTCCACACACACCGGTGGCTGAACCGCAAGCCGGGAAGATCGGATGACGCTGTTGTAGATAAAACCGGTTTTGAGTTCGGGAAAGAGGTCGGCATTTGAGCGTTCGCCGTTGCAAAAGCCATGCTCGGCACCCGCATGGGTGACGGTGTAGAGATTCTGGATCATCTCCCGCGTTCTGCCCAGGTGAAAAAAGCCGCAATAGGGCAACAAACTCACCGAAAAGGGTATGGAGCTCAGAATCTCTCCGTCCGGCAGGTCATAGGTGTTCATGACGGTGAACAGGATCTCGTGATAGAGATTGGCGCTCATCCGGCCCTGTCGAAAGGACTCGATGAGTCGGGTGCACCGGAGCATCCGCTCCACCGCATCCCGTGCCATATGGAGTATACCGGTATCCACCCAGACCCGGTTGCCGAAATCGATCACCCCGGTTCGTTCCAGGGTGTCCCGGTCGGGTTTTTGCAAAAACGTATCCACGCGATGGACCGTCCCGGCGGCAATGGGGGTATTGACGCCATAGACCCCATAGCCGGCAGCGGCGGCGGGATCGTCCGGATAGGCCACACCCGTCAGGCCGGTTTCGGCAAAGTGGATGTGCCGGGCATCGAAATTGAGCAGGACATCGCCGGAGGTGACGATCACCTGTCCGCCGGCTTGAGCCGGCAGAGTGGCATAGGAGCGGATCATGATGTCGAACAGACTCTGTCCCTCACGCCCGGGCAACGGGGTAAAGACCTTGCCCAGGGGAGAATAGGCCGGCAGCCGACGGCTGTCACCACCGGAATGGAGGATCAGCACGCGCTGGTCCTTGAACGCCTCTCCCCTCTCCTGCTGCAGGCGGTCCAGGACGTACAGCGTGCTGCCACCCGAGCCGATACGCCGACCGCCCGGATCGGCGATCACCCAAAAGGTGGTCTCTTCAGGCAAAAGACGATTCTCCCGCCGCCAGTCCAGCTGCGCGCGAAAGCCCTCCGCCTGCTGCTCATGGGCAGCGGTGAGGATGATGAGATCAAAGGGATTGATATCGTTTGTCATCTAGAATCATACACCCGTTTTACTGCTGTTTTCAAGCAATTCTGAGGGATTAATGAGAGGCAAGATCAGCTTTTCAAGCGGTGAGGTGGCCACTCTGTCATACAAAAGCCCTCTTTGAGTGCTGTATGATATTGCAACAAGAGTGGTCAAAAAATCTTTAGGCAGCTTTATTCGAATGTCATCTGCTTCTGCCACTACCGGATCCTCAATAGTATAGCGATAGCGGGTTATCAGTTCAGAAATGTGAGTTTGCGTTTTTGATTCACGGGGAGTGACGGTTGTTGACAAGGTCAAATCGATAGTATTCCCTTCGGGCTTGAAATCAAAAGAAACGCTCACTCCAATCGTAAACTCGTCTGGTTCATTGCAGACTGTTTGATCGATGTAAAATTTTTGAATACAAATGTTTTCCAGACGAAAGGTTATATCCGTCGATTTTTTGGGCATCAGGCAGTACCGGTTGAATTCAGAGTGACATATTTGGTGATGAAACCATCCTTGACTTTGGATGGCGACAAGGTCATCTCTTCATCTGCATCATGAACACTATACGAAATCTGCAGTGCGGTTAGTGACATTTTAATGCTTTCTGTATGAATACATACTGTTGATGACGGAATCCTGACGATCTCTTCTCCCAGGGCCAGTTCAAGGCGTGTAATTGTCCGAAGCGTCAGATTGGCATTACCTGCCAGGATGTTACTGACCTGGGATTTTTTCATATTGACACGTCTTGCCAGATCACC
>CAYPUH010000325.1:0-4664 GCA_964413725.1 uncultured Cytophagia bacterium | reverse complement strand
GCTCCGGAACCTTTCGTCGTGAATTCAGGGGAGCGGAAGGAGATGTGGAGGATCCGGAACAAGTCGGCACACAAGGGGTTACGGTAAGTGATATCGACGGCGATGGAGATTTTGATATCTATATTTCAAAACGGCAGAAAGCGAACGAACTTTATATCAACCGGGATGGCATGTTTACAGAGGAAGCCTCGAGTCGCGGGGTTGCGGTAACGGGACGGAGTGATGGTGCGACATTTGCCGACTATGATAATGACGGGGATATGGATCTGTTTGTCGCCAACACACGCATACCCAAAGGAGAGACGGAAACCCTCTATGCGTATATCTTTGAAAATCGTGGAGACGGAACATTTATCGATCGGACACTGGATCAGAATATCGCATTGGAGGGGTTTACTCCTGTTCTCGCAGATGTCAACAATGATGGAGTACTCGATTTTTATCGATTGCGTAACAACACCTACCACTCCACGGCGATGGCCATTCTGAATCTGGGAACAGATAACGGAGAGTTTGTTTCCGCAGGCTATTGCGGGGCTGACGTGATCGGAGCGGATGCACGTGCATGTGTGGCACATGACTTTGACGATGATGGAGATCTCGATTATTATATCACGACAAAGAAATTCGACAACATCCTTTTGAGCAACGAAACGCCTCTGACGACTCATTTTATCAAAGTTCATATCACGGGTCCCCGCGGAGATCGGGGAGGTATTGGCAGTAAACTATGGGTTTATGAGGCCGGTCATCTCGGAGATATTCGCTACCTGTTGGGGTATCGGGAGGTGACCACTGCATACGGATACCTGAGCGGTCCCGGTCTGACCCAGCATGTGGGATTGGGTCACCTCACTGAATGTGATATCCGGGTGCGTCTGGTGGATGGTAGCGTCCTGGAGAAAACCGGTGTACAGGCAGATCAGCTGATCGCGCTGGGCAATGACAATCAGCAGCAGGGCACCCTGACCATTGTCTCAGGGCAGGGACAAACAGGTGAATGGGGAGAAACCCTCGCCACACCCCTGCGCGTTAAACTCTCGGATGCTGAAGGCACTCCTATGGTGGGACAACAGGTCGCCTGGACTCTGATCTCGGGAAACGGTGCCAGCCTTTCCTCCACTCAAACGGAAACAGATGTCCAGGGACATGCGGTCACACAGCTCACTCTGGGACAGGAAAGCGGCGATATCGTGGTTGAAGCCAAAGCGTTGGCGGTGGATACAGATCCGGTCCAGTTTGTCGCGACCGCAACAGAACCTGAAATCACACTTTATGCACTGGGTAACAATCAGGCGGCCCGGGTTACAGAATATCTTGCCGATTCTGTGGGTGTGCGTCTGACCACCCGATCGGGACAGCCGGTGACGGGCATGACGATACGATTTGAGACCGGTGTACAACAGGGTTTGATTTCCGGAGACACGCTGATCACAAAAATCACCGACCAGCAAGGTCAGGCACAGGTGGACTGGCAGATGCCTCAACATGCCGGCCCGGTACACCTGCAGGCAACCTGGAGAGATACCACCCTCATCCTCAACGCTCAGGCCCTACCCTCTTCTCCGACCACATTGGTGCGTGAAACACCGGTTCCGCAGGCTTTAACCCCCGGTGAACCCTTTCCGGATCCCTTCAGGGTGAGGGTCACTGACTCTTTTGGAAATGCGGTCGCACAACAGGCTGTTCATTTTTTCGTGCGTTCCGGCGGTGGACACCTCCAGGGCCAACAGGAGAGGCAACGACTCACCGATCAAAGTGGTACCGCCTCGGTTACCTGGACAGCTGGACCGTACCGGGGGCCGGCTCAAACCCTGCTGGCCAGGGCAACTCTAGCTGACGGTAAGACGGATTCCGTCCGATGGACCGTCCCGGAATCACCCATCAACACGTCATATTCCCACATATCCGCACCAGACACTCTTGTTGCCAACGGAACCGATCAAGCAGTGATTGTGGTCTCTCTGATACAACCCGACGGATCTGCCGCGGGTGCAGGATTTGGTGTCAAATTGGTTGCCTCCGGCAGCCAGAACACGCTAATCCAATCTGATACGCTTACAGACGAGGGAGGTCAAGTGTCTGCTGTACTTTCAACGCTTCAGGCAGAGACCAAATCCATCCAGGCGGAAATTCTGGGAATGGATAAGACGCTGGGGCCGATTCTGATACACGGCATCGAACCCGATCCGGTGGCATCGCTCACTCTGTTCAGGATTCTGTCCGGTAACAAACAAAACGCTGAGGCGGGTACAGCACTCCCGGAACCGTTTGTCCTTGAATGTTTAAATAAAGAAAACAATCCCCTTCCCGATCAGATCGTTCGGTTTGAAGTGATAATGGGTCAGGCTTTTTTTGCAGGACAATCTGTTATGCTGGACACCACCGACAGCCGTGGACGAGTCAGTCAAACATTGACCCTGGGCAGTCAGGCAGTGGATTCCTGCGTCGTGACAGTCACCCCGTTATCAGCGCCCAAACTGGCAGAACAATTGGTTTGCTATGTCACCCGCAAGCCGGCACGTCTGAGGGTGCTCAGTGGCAAAGACCAACAGGGTCAGGCGGGTTCCCGGTTGAGATCGCCCCTTATCATCGAAATACAGGACCAACAGAATCTGCCGATAGCGAATGAGCCTGTGCTGTTTGAGGTGATCGCTGGGGGGGGGCATTTTTCAGGACAGACACAAGTCACACGGTATACATCGAAAACCGGACAGATCAGCCAAACGCTCTTTCTGGGTACCACAGCTGGAGATACCTGTCGGACTCGACTCACGCCATTGAATGCCAGATCCCTTGCGACAACGATCAGTGCGGTTATCACACCGGCAGACGCGGACACCTTGATTCGAGCGGGAGGAAACAACCAATTTGGCCAGTCAGGATCGACTTTGCCGCTGCCTCTTCAGGTGAAAGTTCAGGATCGTTTTTCAAATGCAATACCGGAATATCCGGTAGAATTTTTGGTTACGGACGGCGATGCGCAGGTTTCAGATCGTTCTTCAACAGTGGTTCTGACGGACGACTCGGGCTCGGCAGCGGTAGCTGTAACACTGGGGGCTGCAAAAACGAGCATCATTCAGGCCAGGACGCTTGTCGGGACGGTCCACTTTACTGCTTCTGTTGCCTCTACAGAACGGCTCATTGATACTCACAAAAGTCGTCTGTTGATCGCTGACAGTACAGCCTTTCCCAACGGTAAAGATCCCATCGTCATCACAGCGGAAATCATTGATACGGCAGGACAGCCCTATCCCGGACGGACGGTATGGTTCGATGTTGCCGGTGAAGGCGTGACCATTACCCAGCCCTCATCGCTCACCGATAAACAGGGTCGATGCTCCGGTTTTGTGCTGGCCACAGAGGAGGGTTATAAAACCATCACCGCTTGGGTGGGTCCCGATTCTGTCGACCTCGAGCACCAGCCGACCGTACAGTTTACCTATGGAAACATGCAACTGATCAAGAGCTCCGGAGATAACCAGGTGGGAACACCAGGACGCACTCTTGCCTCTCCCCTGGTGGTGCGGGTGCTTTCGGACGCTCGACCGGTATTCGATTACCCAGTACATTTCAAAGTCATCCAGGGCGAGGGCACATTGAACGGTGCGCAACAGCGCACGGTAAAAAGTGACCAGCAGGGATATGCCGGCACCACACTGGATCTTGGACTGGAAGCAGATTCGATCCGTGTCCAGGTGCACGCTGAACGAGCATCCAATGTGCTTGAATTCAATGCCAGGACACAACAATCGAATAACCTACACCTCATCAAATGTGCCGGCGACAGTCAGACTGTTTATCCCGGTGATCCCCCAGCAGATCTGGCGGTGGTCGTAAGAGATGCTTCCGGTCAATCCCGGACTGATACTGACATCTGGTTCGAAGCCATCAATGGGGGAACCGTTCTCACACCGCAACCCGTGCAAACAAACTCTGAGGGAAGGGCGCACAGCTCGATAAAGGTTCCTGCCACGTCAGGGTTATACTATTTTACCGCACAGTATAAACTACAACCACCTCAAGTGTTTATGGTTCAGGTGAAAAAACGAAATCGCCCTCCTGAAATCCAGACCTTTTCGCCATCAGAAACGTGGTTGAGTGTTCCCAATGGACGACAACTCCATTTCCATGTGAATGCTCAGGACGCAGATCAGGATTCCATATATTATTCCTGGACATTGGACAACCTCCTCCTGAGCTACAAGCCCTCGCTATCCTTGCTCGTGAACGCGAGCATGCCGGATACCTTTACCATCACAGCGCAAGTATCGGATCACCAGGAATCCACACGAGTGTCATGGACCATTGAACGGCTCTACACAGACGTAACCCTTGGAGAATTCAGCGCTCGCTATGTACAGGATGCGGGTGTGCGTCTGAACTGGACCGTGGCAGGCCCCTCAACAACCTATGGGCTATATCTGTACAGACAGGATCTGCAAAGTGGAGAGGAGCCAAGTCTTGTCTTTACCAGCCCCCCCTCTTCAACACCGTCCAGATCCTACTGGGACAAGAGCGTTTCTCCCGGAAAAAGATATCGCTACCAGATCCATCTCACCAGTGCAACAGGTGATATCGTTGCCAGTGGGGATATCAGCCTGTTTGTGGCCATGCCCGATCGACTGGCACTGAAACGGAAGATCGAAGCCAGCCTTGAACGA
>CAYPUH010000324.1:0-4692 GCA_964413725.1 uncultured Cytophagia bacterium | reverse complement strand
CTGTTTACCCGTGTCAAGTGGTGCTTTGGTTCCGGGCTGGCATTGGCGCTGGGCTGTCCGGGACTGGTTCTGATGGGCATTCGACTGCAATGGTCTGTCGGGGAGATTTTGGGACTGGTCGGGATTCTGTTGCTGTTTGTGATCGGCGGCGTTCCGTTGGGGCTGATGCTCGGAGCGTGGTTCGGCCAATTCAGATGGCAGGACAATCATCGTCTCCTTTCCACCGGCGGGTATCTGCTTTCCATGTTGTTGTCCGCGCTCTATTCCGGAATAGGTATTTTGATTTTATCCCTGAACGGGTGGATCGCATTACCAATACCGGCCTTGATTCTGTTTGTCTTTTTTGTTATTTTTACTGGTTTTATGGGAACCCTGGCCGCGGTGAAGAAGTTAGAACAGTTGGACTGGATCTGGTGAGCACATCTCTTTTTTGAGTAAACCCACGAATGGTTGTTGTACACCCACAATAGGATTCGAATATGAAGAAAGGAAAGCGTATTTTTAAAGAGTATGTCGAGGCACTGTCTGTTGCACTCGTTGCCGCCCTCATCCTCAGAGCGCTGGTCATCCAGGCGTTCCGTATTCCTACCGGTTCGATGAAAGATACTCTGATGGTTGGAGATTTTTTGCTGGTCAACAAGTTTGTCTATGGTGCCAAGACACCGGAACGAATTCCCCTTATCGACGCGGAGATCCCGTCCATCCGGTTTCCTGCCTTTAAACAACCGGAACGTGGCGAGATTATTGTGTTCAAATTTCCCCTGGATGAGACCAAGGACTATATCAAGCGGTGCATCGGAGTTCCCGGTGATACCGTGGAAGTGCGAAATGGTTCCGTCTGGGTCAACGGGAACCCCGAGGGGGACATGGAGTTGGTCCGTGATGATGTCTATGATCCGGCGGAGGGGCATCTCGTGGATTACTTTCAGGTCACGAGACCCGATGGTCAGCAATATGTGATCCGTCATTATGCGGACTATCGGTCCCCGTTTCAGAACTTTGGTCCGGTTGTCATACCGGAGGATCATCTTTTTATGATGGGAGACAACCGGGACAACAGTCTGGACAGTCGGCGTTGGGGTTTTATGCCGATGGAGAATCTTGTCGGCAAAGCCCTCGTTATTTATTGGTCCTGGGACAAGTACGCTTCCTGGCGGAATGTCTTTGCCAAAGTACGATGGGAACGTATCTTTGGCGTGATTCGATGAACCATGGCTCCACACCGCTGGCAATCTATATTCACATTCCATTTTGTCGGCATAAATGTGTCTATTGCGATTTTTATTCTGTAACCGACTCGGGACTGCACGGTCGGCTTTTTGAGGCCATGCTGAAGGAACTTTATCTCATCGATTGGCCTGACACACAGAATGTGGGCAGCATTTATTTTGGTGGTGGAACACCATCGATTTTTCCACCCGACTGGATTCATCGTATTTTGGAAACCCTGGATCAGCGTTTGTCGATCTCCAGCGAGACGGAGATCAATTTGGAAGCCAATCCCGGAACGCTCTCTGCCAGACATCTCTCTGGATATCGGGAGGCGGGTGTCAACCGATTGTCCATTGGAGTCCAGTCCTTTCGGGACGAAGAGCTGAACGTGTTGACACGAATCCACAGCGCCAAAGAGGCCCGTCATTATTGTCTCCAGGCCAGAGAAACGGGGTTTGATAATATCAGCCTTGACCTGATCTTTGCGATTCCGGGTCAGACGTCCTCCTCCTGGAATTATTCTCTGCACCAAGCCCTTGCCTTTACTCCCGAACACATCTCAACCTATTGTCTGACGTTGGAGCCCGGCACACCGTTGTATCAAAGCGTGCTGCGAGGGGAGATCGAGCCTGCGCCGGAGGATCTCGAGGCTGATCTATACAATCAGAGCATGCGGGTCCTTGCCGAAAATGGGTACGAACAGTATGAACTTTCTAACTTTTGCCGGCCCGGTCGATACAGTCGACACAATCAGGCGTATTGGCATCTGACACCCTATATCGGTATCGGTCCATCGGCACACTCGTTTATCCATGGGCACCGTCGCTGGACGGTTGCATCTGTTCACGGTTATTGTCATCAGATAGAGGGGGGTC
The DNA here is from genome assembly GCA_964413725.1 of uncultured Cytophagia bacterium. Classification (GTDB taxonomy): domain Bacteria; phylum Zhuqueibacterota; class Zhuqueibacteria; order Residuimicrobiales; family Oceaniaggregativiventaceae; genus CAYPUH01. Next base: position 2,605 of record CAYPUH010000324.1, on the reverse strand, counting down.
GTTTGCCGGTGGCCGGGACCGAACATCTGACCGCCGAACAGATGGCAACCGAAGCTGTGATGTTGGGGCTCAGGCAGAGGCGGGGGCTCGATCTTGTGCGGTTTGAACGGGAAACCGGTCTTGACTTTTTGGTTCAAACTAAAGATATTTGGTCTCGGTGGGGAGGGATCGACAAAGAAACCCGTGCATTCTTCCCGTCGGATGCGGGTCGGTACCTGACACAACAGGGTGAGCATCTTGCTCTTACTCGACAGGGCGTGTTGCTGTACGACGAGATTTGTGCTCAACTGGTTACGGCCCTGCCCGCAGGATCACACGCCTGAAAAGGTAATGTTGCGATGCTCACAGATTTTAAACAGGGGCTTGATGACCTCGTACGATACCATCTGGATCGATATCCCCGTCTCGAGCTGGTCGATCTTTATAAATGTTGTTATCAGGGTGTCCTGGGCATTGAACATCTTTTTGCAAATATCGATACCGTGTACCGCCACCTGGTTGCGGAATGGGAGACACTGGGACCCTGTGGGGATGACGAAATTATTTTTGATCCCGTCTCTATCGATGGCCATACCATTCGTTTGCACTTGAGAGCCTATCTGTCCCGTGGGGGGACCTTGGACCCCTTATGGCGAGCCATGTTGCGTTCTTTTCATCCCATCGAAGCCGGGGATCTCGCTGTTCTTGACCGAATACTGGCCACCCTGGAATCGGGTTGTGAATCCGGGTTGTATCCATTTGATCCCCGGGATATAGCCCATTACCGTCAGCACAATCGTCAAAACGGATTTACCGCTGTTCACCATTCAAAACCTTTCAAACGATATTATCGTCCTGCCTATCGTGTCTTAACGAGAGAGTCATTGGACGAGTCTATGAACGGTATGTTGACAACCGGGACAAACACTTTTCCATAATGATGGCGACAGGAGACCGAAAACAGGTGGGGTGCATGATCGGACAGATCTCGGCAACGGGCTTTTATCAGTGAGGAGCGAGTATGGGACAGACATTTGTTGAAAAAGTTTTGAGTCAAAAAGTGGGTCGATCTGTGGTGCCCGGAGAGATTGTGCAGGTCAAACCCGATTTTGCGATGAGCCACGACAACACGGCGGCCATATCACAAACCTTTGCTCAGATTGGAGTCGATCGAGTCGACGATCCGGAGCGACATGTTATCATTCTCGATCATTGCGTGCCAGCTGCCAATGAAAAATTTGCCCGCAACCACAAAACGATCCGCGAGTTTTGTCAGAAACAGGGTATTGGGCACTTTTTTGATATTCAGCGGGGAATTTGCCATCAGGTGATGGTCGAAGAGGGATTTGCATTGCCCGGCAAATTGATTGTGGGAAGTGATTCTCATTCCACGACCTACGGTGCCCTGGGAGCGTTTTCTACCGGTATTGGCCGAAGTGAGATGGCCGTTATTTTTGCGACGGGCGCCATCTGGTTACGAGTGCCGGAAACCATAAAGGTTGTTATCGAGGGAGAATTGCCGCGAGGGGTATCTTCCAAAGACGTTATCCTGCAGGTTATTGGCCGACTGGGAGCGGACGGCGCTCTCTACCAATCGGTATGGTTTACCGGCTCGACTGTCGATCGTATGAGTGTTGACAGTCGGCTGGTATTGACCAATATGGCCGTTGAGATGGGTGCGAAAAATGGATATATGGAGCCGGACCCAAAGACACTCGAGTATGTACAGGATCGTGGTCGGGCTTTTTTTGAACCTGTTGTATCGGATCCGGATGCACAGATGGCGTCGGTGTTCGAATTCAATGTGGAACATCTGGAGCCGCAAATTGCCTGTCCGCATACGGTGGATAATGTGTGTCCGGTGTCCGAGGTCAAGGGCACCCGACTGGATCAGATCTTTTTCGGGTCCTGTACCAATGCGCGTCTGGAGGATTTTGAAATCGTCGCCGACGTGTTAAAGGGGAAACAGGTGCATCCTGCGGTTCGGATGATCGTGATCCCGGCATCGCAGCAGGTGTTCCAGCAGGCGTTGCGTGCGGGATATATCGATGATCTGGCCGCTGCCGGAGCGGTGATCGTGAATACGGGGTGTGGTCCCTGTATGGGGAACCATGAGGGGGTCCTGGCACCGGATGAGGTGACATTGAGTACATCGAATCGGAATTTCAAGGGTCGTTTTGGCTGCAAGGACGCAGAAATCTATTTGGCCAGCCCGCTTACCGCAGCGGTCAGTGCACTGACAGGGCAAATTACCGATTTTCGCGATGTTTTGTAACGAGAGGAGTTGCGATGGAACAGATAAACGGAAGAGTGTGGGTGTATGGGGATGACATCAATACGGATGTCATTTTCCCGGGAAAATATACCTATACCGTTACCGAGCCGGATGAAATGGCACGCATCGCCATGGAGGATCTGGATCCGCGTTTTGCCTCTGCGGTGCAGCCCGGAGACATTGTCGTGGGCGGAAAAAATTTCGGTTGCGGAAGTTCACGCGAGCAGGCCGCATTTTGTTTGAAATATGCCGGTGTCGGCGCCGTGGTGGCCCGCTCCTTTTCCCGCCTTTATTTTAGAAATTGTATCAACGCCGGTTTGCCGGCATTGACGCTTGCCGAGGCCCCCGATT
>CAYPUH010000323.1:0-4718 GCA_964413725.1 uncultured Cytophagia bacterium | reverse complement strand
CTCGGAGGGCAAGGTGCTCTATGTCTGGTTTGATGCGCCGATCGGATATATTTCCGCCACCAAAGAATGGAGCCAAAAAATCGGTGATCCCGATCGATGGACCACCTACTGGCAGGATCCCGAAACCAAACTGGTTCACTTTATCGGCAAAGACAATATCGTCTTTCATTGCATCATGTTCCCCGCCATGTTGATGGCCCACGGAGAGTATATCTTGCCGGACAATGTGCCGGCGAATGAATTCCTCAACCTCGAAGGCAATAAACTCAGTACCAGCAGAAATTATGCGGTCTGGTTGGAAAAGTATCTCGAATCGTTTGAGGCCGATCCGCTGCGCTATTATCTGGCAATCAATGCGCCTGAAACCAAGGACGCAGATTTTACCTGGAAGGAATTCCTGCAACGCAACAATGGAGAGTTGGCCGACATTTTGGGCAATTTTATCAATAGAACGATGACTTTTGCCCGCAAACAATTTGACAACAAAGTACCAGAATCCGGTGCTCTGGACGCGACCGATACCGATATGCTGGAAACGCTCAAAAATGCGCCCAAAACTGTTGGCACCTTTCTGGAGCACTATGAGATTCGCAAGGCTGCAGCCGCCATGATGGATGTGGGTCGGGCCGCAAATAAATATTTTAATGACAAGGAACCCTGGGTCACGGCCAAATCCGACCGGCAGACATGCGCCACGACCATCCATATCTGTTTGCAAGCCGCCGGCACCCTAGCGGTGCTTATGGAACCGTTTTTGCCGTTTTCCGCCGTCACACTCTGGACCATGCTGGGTCAGTCCTCTGATATCCATCAACAATCATGGGATCAGGCAGGTGAATCCATTCTGCCCGCCGCACAGGCTCTGGGAACGGCAAAAATCCTGTTTCGTAAACTGGAAGACTCTGACATTCAGCCGGAAATCGACAAATTGAAAAAAAACGCCATGCCAACAGAACCAGAACCCAAACCAGTGGTCCCGCTCAAAGACGAGATCTCCATCGAGACCTTTGCACAGATCGATTTGCGCATCGCTCGCGTCAAAAAAGCCGAACCGGTACCTAAAACCGATAAACTCCTGAAACTGGTCGTCGAGGTGGGGAATGAAACCCGACAGCTTGTGGCCGGGATCGCCAAACACTATTCGCCCGAAGACCTGGTGGGGAAACGAGTGGTCGTGGTATTCAATCTCAAACCGGCAAAACTTCGTGGTATAGAATCCAATGGTATGGTGCTGGCCGCTGAGGACGAAACCGGTCGGTTGGGATTGCTAACCGTCGATCGAGACATTGAAACCGGAGCTCAAATTCGATAATGAAACCCAGATTGATCGACACACACACCCATCTCTATTTTCAGCAATATGAGGGAGACCTCCGTCACGCCCTCATACGGGCCGAAGAGGCTGGCGTCGGCAATATGATCACCATCGGTATCGATGCGAAGACATCGAAACAATGTCTGGAACTGACAGAATCCCATTCCCGGATCTATGCAGCCGCAGGCATCCACCCGCACGTTGCAGTGGATATCAAAGAGGGTGACATAGACCAAATCTCTGAAATGCTGGAACACCCCAAAGTGGTGGCTATCGGCGAAGTGGGACTCGATTTCTACCGAAACATTTCACCTCCGGATCTGCAAAAACAAATTTTCAAGATGTTTATGGAATGGTCCCTGGAGCGTCAGTTGCCCATGATCATTCATACTCGCCGGGCTGAAGAAGACATTATGACCGTCTTGCGCGATCGATGCAAACAAGGCTGGAAGGGTGTTTTTCACTGTTTCCCGGGGGACGCTGATATGGCCAAAACAGTTCTGGATATGGGATTTTATATTTCATTTACCGGCAATATCACGTTTAAACATTCAAAAGCGGCTGCTGTGTTGGAAACGGTCCCTCTGGACCGTTTGATGGTAGAAACAGACTGCCCCTTTTTGACTCCTGTGCCTTATCGGGGAAAACGCAACGAACCGGCTTATGTCAGCCTCGTGGCACAAAAGATGGCCGAAATCAAAGGGGTTTCGTACGAAACGGTGGTAGAAACCACCACAAAAAATGCCATCGATCTGTTTAATTTGCCGATCCCCGATGACGACACGACCGTTTAAACCCAGACAGAGTCTGGGACAAAATTTTATGGTCGATCGCAATGTTGCGGAGAAAATCGTCCGCCATATTTCGCTGACCGAGTCCGACCGAGTGATTGAAATCGGACCGGGACGGGGAATGTTGACCCGGCTGGTGGCGCCCAGAGTCCATCATGTAACCGCGATTGAAATTGACCAACGGCTGATTCCAGATTTGGCGGCAGAATTTGATGCAGTCAATAACGTAACTCTCCTGAACCAGGATTTTCTGTCCGTTGATCTGGAAACCGTAACCAAGCCGGTCCGAATCATTGGCAATATCCCGTATCAGATCACCAGTCCCATCGTGTTTAAAGTCATCGATTATCGACAGGGCATACAGGACATAACTTTATTGATTCAACGCGAGGTGGCGGACCGGATTGTGGCATCACCGCGGACCAAAGAATATGGTATCCTGTCGGTCATCAGTCAGACCTATGCGGACCCCAAATATCTCATGACCGTTTCCCGCCATGTCTTTGCACCCGCACCTGTAGTCGAATCCGCGCTGGTGCGCTGGACATTGACGAATGAACGGGCCAGGGCCATACGATCCCACGAGCTGTACCGCACATTGGTGCGCACCGCTTTCGGGCAACGGCGAAAAATGCTGCGTAATTCGCTCAAAGACTGGTTGCATCTACCGGGTATCGATCCTTCTTTTGCAACCAAACGACCGGAAGAACTCGGCTGTCTAGAATGGATACGCCTGTGTAACGACATTGTCAAGGCTCAATCCGAATCCAGTCTGCCATCACAGATCCAGGGTTGAAGCCGTTGATCCAAACCCCAAATCCTCATCAGGAGGAGTATGGAGCTTCACGACCGCAAAGAAATCACTGAAAATCTGGCCTATCTCATTGAGGCCCAGGATGATCCAAAGGTCAGAAATATCATCGTGGATATCCATCCTGCCGATCTGGCCGATATCATACGGGACCTGGAATCAGATAGACAGGAATACCTTTTTAACCTGATCCAGCCCAGAACCGCTGCCGACGTGATTATGGAACTGGATGAGGTATCGCGCGATGAACTGATCGAAGATCTGGGTCTCCATCGCCTGGCAACCATTGCCGACCATATGGACTCGGATGACGCGACAGACTTTTTATCCGAACTCCCTGCTGAGCTGTCCCGTCGGGTACTGGCTCGGATGAACAAGGAAGATCGGAGTGAAGTTGAAAAACTGATCATCCACGACGAGGACACCGCCGGCGGTATTATGGCCCTCGAATTCATCGCGGTTCATGACGATGAAACCGTGGACGATGCAATCGGGGAAATCCGGGACAAAGCACAAGAGGTGGAAGATATTTTTAACATCTATGTGGTGAACCGGAAAGAACAACTCGTTGGCGTGCTGTCTCTGAAAAGACTGTTGCTCAGCAAACGAAATATGCTGATCCGTGATATCATGAACCAGGAGGTGGTCTCGGTAACAGCGGAAAAAGATCAGGAGGAGGTGGCAAATATTGTCCGGCGATACGATCTGGTCGCCGTGCCGGTCGTCGATAAACAAAACCGTCTGGTCGGACGAATCACCATCGATGACGTACTCGATGTTCTCCACGAAGAAGCCAACGAAGACATACAAATCATGGCCGGTATTGCCGAGGAAGAAATTCCCCAAGAGATGTCCACCTTTAAAATCTCACGTTTCCGTATGCCCTGGCTGTTGGTAGGATTTGTGGGCGAAATTGCCTCTGCCTTTATCATGAAGAGCTTTTCTGCCTCTCTTGAACAGATCGTGGCCACCGCCTTTTTTATCCCCCTTATGATGGCGATGGGAGGGAATTCCGGAATACAGGCAAGCACTATCGTGGTGCGAAGCATTTCTCAGAGCGAAGGCGGCACCACCAACTCGGCCCAGCGAATTTTTCGCGAAATCAAAGTGGCCCTTCTCAATGGAATCATCATGGCCTGTTTGGTATTTATAATGGTCTTTACCTTTTTTACCCAAGAAGCTCTCTTTGCCCTGGTGGTCTCCAGCGCCATGCTGATTGTTATGGTCAATGCTGCCGTGATCGGTGCCGCAATCCCCTATCTGCTTGACCGTCTCAAGTTTGATCCCGCCATCGCAACCGGACCGTTTATCACCACCGCCAACGATGTGGTCGGATTATTCATCTACCTCAGCATGTCTGTACTGTATCTCCAGGCGGTCACCTGATGGCAATAAAGCATCTCTAGCCAATGGCTTTGATAAAAACAGAATCGTTTGTTCTGCATAGCCGTAAACAGGGTGAATCGAGCAAGATCGTAATCCTTTACACCCGAAATCACGGCAAACTGCATATCATTATCAAGGGATCCCGGCAACTCAAATCCCGACATTGGGGAGTGATGGAACCATTCTCTCACAGCAATGTTCTGCTCTATTATCGTTCCAATCGGGATCTTCATTATTTAAAAGAGGCGGACAGTATTCATTCGTTCTCCAGGATACACGCTCATCTCGGCAAACTGACACTGGCCGCCATACCGTGCGAAATCCTGATGAAAGCGGAAGAGCAGGATCATCCGAACCATCAGGTGTTTGATCTGTTGCTGGAAACCCTGTCAACGCTGGACGCACGGGATAGCGG
>CAYPUH010000322.1:0-4726 GCA_964413725.1 uncultured Cytophagia bacterium | reverse complement strand
GACGCTTCGGGAATGGTACATCCGCAGAGCCCTGAAGAGGATCATGGACCGGCAAGAGAAGACTCGTTTTTCCTTTTTGGATGGTGGAAGTGGACTTGGGCAACACGCGTTTCTCGTGGCCCGGCGGTATCCAAAAGCGGATGTGACGGGAATTGAACTCCATGCGCGTCGGGTTCAGGACTGTCAACAAACCGTTAAGACGCAACAATTGAATCATCTCAGGTTTATTCAGGGTGATATCTCTACGATTCATCTTGAACACAAGGACGTTATTCTCTGTAACAGCGTATTGGAGCATGTACAAGATGATCAACAGACATTGATACGATTTGGGGAAATACTCAACCCTGGTGGATTTTTGATTCTTTATGTTCCCATCAGCGAAAAGAGGATTTTGCCCAGCTTGAGACGAATACAGTATAAAAAACTTCGGCAGTCGAGTACAGGATATCTTCACGACCATGTGAGATACTATAGTGTGAATGAGTTAAAACACAAACTTGAAACAGCCGGGTTTTCAGTCGAATCCGTCGAACATACATATGGAGAGTATGGACGAGTCGCCTATGATATCGTCACTCGGGTTCAATATCAGAGAGGATTTATGTTTCTATTTCCATTTTACCTTCTGCTTGTTCATCCATGGGTAATGATACTCATGTGGGCAGATTTTAAGCGTCAAAATAAACAGGGAAATGGCTTGTTGATGATCGCGCGTAAACCAACTGCAACTCCGGTCATGAACTGAGCGTGAGGAGAAAAATGAACGTCATTCGTTCACTCTTGACAAATACAACAGCGTGGTCCTTCACCCAATTGGTGAATCGACTGGGTTCAGCTGTGTTCTGGGTTTTGGTAGTGCGCACCCTGGGCACGGAAAGCCTTGGTACGCTCAGTTTTGCATTGTCTTTATTTGGATTTTTTGTCACATTGTCTGCGCTGGGATTGGGACCTCTCGTCGGTCGGGAAGTGCCAAGACATCCGGACCGTGCCGGACTCTATTTTTCTCATGCCCTCATTCTTGGGCTGGTCATGACATTTGTTTTTATTCCTCTTATGCTTGCGGTAGCATGGCTTACCAACGTTCAGGCTGATACCCGATATGTTGTGTTGTTGATGTCCATCTCCCTGATCCCGGCGAGTGGATTTCACTGGAGCAAAATCTTGCTCAACGCTGCAGAGAAATCCTATTTTATTGCTCTGTCAGAGACCTCGGAAAATGTTGTGAAATTGGCGGCCGGCGCGTGGATACTCGCTCGAGGAGGAGATATTCGGTATGTTGCGCTTGCCATTCTGGCCGCTAAAATCATCTCCTGTCTGTTGGGATTTGTTCTTGCATCTCGCTATGCCGCTACACCGCGATGGCAGCTGGACCGCACCATTCTAAAAGATCTTGTTCGAAATGTTCCCTCCTTTACGTTCATAGGGATTTCTCACAGCCTGTTTTGGGCCGTAACCGTGGTGTTGTTGACGCATCTGGCCGGGGAAAAAGCTGCCGGCATCTATAGCGCTGCTTTTAAGCTGATTCATCTGATCGTTACCTTGGGAGGGGCATATGGGTTGGCGTTTTTCCCTATCGCTGCACGATTATCCATAAATCAGATTCACAAAGTGGAACGGATGGTTAACGACTCTGTAAACTATTTGTTTATCATTATGTCAGCTATCGCGGTGGGGGGATTTGTACTTGCTGATAAGATAGTTGACCTCGTTTATGGTTCTGCCGCGGGCCCGGTCGTTGATGTCTTTCAAATCTTGATCTGGCTCGTCATTCCGCTCTCTATGGTTATGATATTGGGTTATGCACTGGTGACATTCAATTTACAGCGGTTCGATCTCTATGCCAACATAACTGCTTGTGTGACCGTGGTGATATCAAATCTATTGCTGATTCCAGAGTGGGGAGCCGCAGGAGGCGCCTTGGCGTTTTTGCTGGGTGGTACTGTTTTTTGTGGTATCGAGGCATTTTATGTCTCCAGAGCTTTGTTTCGCTTGCGATTCTACAAGGCATTTTGGATCGCTATTGCAGGTGTATTGCTGATGGCTCTACTCGTGTCCCAGGTGAAGAGTCTGGGCCTGGGTTTGGGCGTTCTTTCAGGAGCCTTGTTTTACCTGCTCTACCTTTGGCTGACGTCTTCTGTCCCTGTCATTCATTTCCGTAACAGACACTGAGGTTCCGTATGCATTGGATGGGTGAAAATCCTCGTATTTCAATCGTGATTCCGACGTATAATTGCAAACCCCAGTTGCAAAGGGTCCTGGAGGCGCTGGAGCGGCAGGATCTGGATGTAGAGATGTTTGAGGTGATTGTGGTGGACGATCGGTCTACAGACGGCACCAGATCTTTGCTAGAGTATTGGAGCGTTCAGACGGTTGTCGATTTGAAAAGAGTGGAGGGAACGGGCTACAACCCAGGAGCTGCCAGAAATCTCGGCGTGCAACATGCCCGGGGCCAGTGGATACTGTTCCTCGATGCCGATGTGATTCCACACCGATCACTGGTGCGACATCATCTTGAATTCCATGAAAATCATATAAATGAAGCCTTTTTATTGATGGGGCGTATTGAGGTAGCAGATGAACTTTTGAACCAGGATCAGGTTCGATTTATCCAATGGCAAAAAGAGACCCGGACAGATATTCGTCTTTTTGATTGGTGGGAATACCGAACTCCGAATTCATCGCTATCCAGAGTCGACTTTGAGCAGAGCGGCGGGTTTGAGACCGATCTCACCCAGGCCGAGGATTCGGAACTGGCCTTTCGGTTGTGGAAGCGGGGCACATTGTTCAGATATGATAACCGGATTCGAGCCATGGAAATTCACCCCATGCCCATAGAAACTTATTTGCAAAAGGCCAATATGTACGGGAAAAATATTGCCCGCTGGTATCATCGAACACCTGAATTGAGACGATTCCTGTCACGATGGTATGGAGTCACCTCGCCGGTGATGTCTCCTTTTAAACGATTAAAGTATTCCCTGCGGGTGATGATTGTGAATCGGTACACAATCCAGACTGTACTTGGGCTTGGCCGACGACTTCGATTGCACTGGTATGCACTTTCCCAGCGATTGTATCGCTGTGCTTATGGATATTATGTGCGTCATTCTTTTCGACAGACATTAAAGAGTATTCAAAAGGAGTCCTGACATGAAGGTGAGTGTTGTGGGATTGGGACATATAGGTTCTGTATCTGCAGCTTGTTTCGCAGAGATGGGACATGATGTGCTGGGGTTGGATATCAAATCGAGAAAGGTCGAGTTGCTGAACGCCGGACGATCTCCTGTTCTCGAGCACAATTTGGATCCGATTATCAAACGAAATGTGGATGGTGGCCGACTTAGGGCCACCTGTTCGCCCAGAGAGGTGCTCGAGCATGGAGAGGTGATCTTTGTTTGCGTGGATACCCCCAGCAAAGCCGATGGCAGTGTAGATGTCAGTGACATCGAGCGGGTTTCGCAAGATTTGGGCGATGAACTGGCAAACAAAGCCACTTTTACAGTCATTGTGTTGCGAAGTACTCTTTTCCCCGGCTTGGTAGAGGAGATTGCCATTCCCCTTTTAGAGTCCCGATCGGGGAAACGGGTGGGAGTCGACTTTGGATTTGTCCTCAATCCGGAATTTTTGCGGGAAGGAACCGCTGTCGACGATTTCTTTAACCCACCCCGAACGATCATTGCTGCTTCGGATGTGCGGTCACAAAAAATGATGGATACTCTCTATTCGGGCATTCAGGCACCGCTGTTTCATCTCGAGATGAAAGAAGCATCCATGCTGAAATATGCGGATAATGCCTTTCATGCCATGAAGGTGGCATTCGCAAATGAGATTGGCCGACTCAGTAAATCGTTGAGTATTGACAGTCGCCGAGTGATGGACGTCTTTATCGATGATAAAAAGTTGAATTTATCTCCCTATTATCTCAAACCCGGTTTTGCTTTTGGAGGATCCTGTTTGCCCAAGGATCTGCGTGCAATCAGTCATCAGGCTCAGACCCATGCGATCAGTGTGCCTCTGATCAAATCGATTCTACAGAGCAATGACGATCATGTGACCCATACCTTGAGACGAGTTGAACAGTTTCGCGATAAACACATTGGTGTGCTGGGGCTTTCCTTCAAAGGGGGGACCGATGATCTGAGAGAGAGTCCCATCGTTCAGCTTATCCGGAAATTATTACAGGATGGAGTGGAGGTGTGGATATATGATGAATATGTCAATATGGCAAAATTTATCGGATCTACTCAGGAGTACCTCAAAAAGCAACTTCCCGACATCGCCGGTCGTCTTTGCCACTCCAGGGAAGAGTGGCTCAGCCGATCTGAGGTTATAGTCATTGCTCACTGGACTCCTGAACATCATCTCATGAAAGAGGAACTGGATCGTTATTATCTGATTGACTTGGTGGGAATTACAGATCAATCATTACAACAGGCGAACGAGGAGCGATATGAAGGAATCTGCTGGTAGAATACTCATCGTGGTCCAGAATTTACCTGTCCCGCTCGACCGGCGCGTGTGGCTCGAGGCCACGACTCTGGCCCGAAATGGATATGACGTATCTGTCATTTCACCCACTTCAAAAGAATTTCCTCGACACCGTGAAACACTGGATGGGGTTTCCATCTTTCGATACACGATGCCCCTGGAGGCCAAAGGGATGTGGGGATATGTTTTCGAGTTTGTTTATGCCTGGCTGGCAACCGCGTGGCTCTCGCTTGTG
>CAYPUH010000321.1:0-4772 GCA_964413725.1 uncultured Cytophagia bacterium | reverse complement strand
GTTTACTGCTATCAATTGCGTCCCAATGGCTCGGGAAATGCACAGGGTCCGTTTCGAGAGGTCCAGCGAACCCTCCCGGATTCTCTTGGTCTGGAGAATGTTGACCTTATGGCCACAAACGCCCTGCCCGGTCACGATGGTCTGCACTACAGCAACGACGGGTATCGGGAAATGGCTCGCTGGGTCTGCCGTTTGATACAGGCTGATTTTTATGCCTCCACCGATACTGTGGATATTCATCCACCGGATATTGATAAAATCCTCTATCAGCCCGAACATCAGAGACTGGTGCTCCGCTTCAATAACACCGCGACACTGGTGTGGCCCGATCCGGTGAATGGATATGCCTTGAAGGATTATTTTTATCTGGATGGTGTCTCCGGACTGATTCAATCCGGTACCGCAGAAGGGGATTCCGTGGTTCTGGAATTGACCGGTCCCCAATTTGTCGATCATCTTACCTACCTGCCGGACCGCTATTATAACGACAATTATGAGATCTATGATGGTCCCTGGCTTGTCAATTCACGTGGTGTGGGAGCGCTTTCGTTTTATCAGGTACCGGTGAACAATCCGGAATCCAGAGTACAGGTGGTCTCTCCCAATGGCGGTGAGGTGTACAAACCGGAAACCGAACAAACCATTGAATGGACCCAAACCGGCCTGGACTCGATCGTTGTCGAATTTTCAGCCGACAACGGGCAGACCTGGATACCTGTTGCCGGTCCCGTGACTGCTGAGGCGGGATCTCTGACATGGACACTGCCCGACATGATGTCACAGGAATGCCGCATTCGTTTGTCTGCCAGCGGCGATCCGGCGATTGCGGATGAAAGCAATGGTAACTTTGGTATTTTCACTCCCATTCTCACCGTGTTGGAACCGAACGGGGGAGAAGAGTGGACCTCCGGTTCGACGCAGACCATCCGATGGAGCGGACAATTTGTAGAGGGAAATATTCAGATCAAGGTATCCTTTGATGGCGGAGAGAGTTGGAAGCTGGTCAAACGACTGGTGTCGGTGTCAGAGGGTCAAACAGAGTGGACCGTGCCGGAAACCATTTCAAACGAGTGTCTGATTCGAATTCAGAGCCTCGGTGATTCCGAGGTTGTTGATATCAGTGACACCCCGTTTGCCATTGTTTCGGTCACGTCGGTAAAAGATGACAAGGAGAGCGGTCCCGCTGTCTTTTCGCTGTTTCAGAATCATCCCAATCCTTTTAATCCATCGACCCGTATCGAGTATCAGTTGGCACATTCCTGTCGGGTACGGCTGACCGTGGTCGATATCCGGGGGCGAATCCTGGGCCGGCTGGTGGATCGGGAGATGCCGGCGGGACGATTTCAGGTGGAGTTGGATGCTGAATCCTTTAATCTGTCCAGCGGGATTTATTTCTACCACCTGGAAGCCGGCGTGTATCGTGAGGTCCGGAAGATGTTGTTGATCGAATAGAGATATTTAAATCCGGGATGATGAAACTCTAATCCTGTCCGGGGATGCGCTCTTGTTTTGTATGAAAAGAGCAATCCAGGCTTATCCTCCCGACCGCTTTGCTTTATACCCCATCTCGTTCAAGAGTTCCACGACCTGGTCCCGTTTGTCACCCTGAATTTCAATGGTACCATGTTTGACGGTACCGCCGGTGCCACAGCGCTGTTTCAGTGTTTTGGCCACATCCTCGAGTCCGCCCGGATGCAAGGGGAGACCCGTGATGAGGGTCACGGCCTTGCCTTTTCGTCCTTTGGTCTCCCGGCTGACACGTATACGACCACTGCCCTTGGCTGACTTTTTTAGATGCCCGCCGCATTGGGAAAGCGGTTTGCCGCATTCCGGACACAGTTGTCCGCCAGCGGTAGAGTAGACAGGTTTGCTGTTATCTGACATGATTGACTCCGGGTTTGTTGATCTCTGAGAGTTAGACGAATAAAGACCTCGTCCGGTTCCGTTTACGACAGGGTTGCGGCACAATAAGAGCGGTAATCGGCTTCCAGAGAGTCTGCCGATACCCCGGTCACTCGTTCCAGCCGTGTCCGGAACGAATCCTCGGGTGTCGTGAACAGGCGATTCATGGGTAGAGTCCCAAATCGACGGAAGCAATACCGGATAAAATAGCCGGCATTGGGGTAATACACATTTTCAGGAAGAGAGTCCCGTGTCAGCAGGGCGGCGATACTCAGTATTTGCTCCTGTTTATACCAGACTTTCATCCACTCCTGGATAGGCTTTGCGGACAGCCGATCCTCTTCCGTTTCCCATATCCCGTACCCACCATCCAGAGCAACAGCATAGCCTTCACTCATTAATTTTGTGCCCGGTTCCCCCAACAGGTGATGGGTAATGACATGTACCAGTTCGTGACGTCCGATATATGAGAGTTGCCCCCACGGATCCAGGTGAGACTGGCCAAAGTAGGTAAAATAGAACGATAAAAATTCAGGGATGGCATGCCCCCCGCCCCGTGTGCCGATGGCCTCCTTTGCCTCATCCTGGTTATACAGATAGATCAAAACGGTATCCGAGAAGGGTAGATTCAGCGTGTCGCTGATCTCCCGTGCATACCGATTCTGATTGTCGAGTATCGTTTCAACAACCCTGGAATCCGGTGATGCCGTACCACTATATCCGGGTGCACGATAATGCAGGACCACCGATTCGCCTCGCGCTACCTGCCACTCACTATCGGTGTCCCTGATGGCGATAAAATCTGTGCACGAGGTAAACACAAAACCCAGGGCAGCAAGCGTCAAGAGTATCAAAATCGATCGCATGAAGGAACTCCTTATAAATGGTGTCGATAGCCAATGGTGTACTGGAGCTGATGATCGAGTTTAAAGGTGATGAGATCCCCGGTGGTAAACGAAGGGGATCGGTTACCGAATCCCAGCCACTCTTTTTTATGAATTCCCAGAAGAATGCTTTGTCCCGACCGAAGAGTCCAGATTAAAGCAAGACCGTAACGGGCCTGATACGTAAAGGAGTGATACCGGTCTGAATAGCGGGTATCGCCTGCCTGTGTTCCGCTCAGCTCTCCGATGTTTAAGTGGGGAATATAGAACAACGCTGTCATATCCGCTTGCAGATCAAGCGCGGGGAAAAGGTTGATGTCGAGCTGAAGGGTTCCTCCCACACCCGGGTTGAGATCCCGGGTGTTTCGCACGAATCCCGATTGATAGGTGGTTTTTCGGGTATCGTAAAGGAGAGAGGCGGCCAGGCCATGATACAGCGAAAACCGATTCCAGGACAGAAGGCGGGATGAAAAGTGATAGAGTAGTGATATTCGACGCTGATGGCTTGCCTTTGGATCGAGGAGATAATTGTCTCCGGTCCCGTTGTCACTGCTGAGGGAGGGGAACCATGCCGTGGTCAGGGAGAGATGGTGATCCAGACCCGATCCCTCACGGTGTAAAGAGATACCGAGCAGGGTACCCCTTGAATGAAATATCGGATATCCTATAGACATGGGAACGGATGATTTCAGTTGGCTATAGGACCGATAGTGTGCGTGGCGGAGCGAGGCTCCGACAGAGTACGCTGGTCGGTTCCCATCGTCTGGTCCGGTTTGGCCGGGCAGGATTCCGGGAAAGATCGTCAGCATCGCGGTCCAACAGGCGATGAGTCGACAGTTCATAACATGCCTCCTGTGGTGTTTTTCGTTGGCGGCTGAAAAGATAGGAAAAAATGAGGCTCAGATCAACCGTAACTTTCACCTTTGATATTCCGCTCGAAATCTCGTATATTAAATGGAATTGATCCTGAACGGGCGTTCCGGGACAAATATGGCCAGAGCGAGTAAAACCGGAATCGAATGGAAGGGGAGGAGCCGTGCGGTCTGCTCTTCATTTTCAAAAGCTGGAGAACAAAGTCCGGTGTACTCTGTGCCCACATTTTTGCACACTCGATCCCGATGAGATCGGGCTTTGTGGCGTACGGCAGAACCGGGAGGGTGAGCTTTATTCTCTGGTCTACGGCAAAGCCATCGCCTCTCATGTGGATCCCATTGAAAAAAAACCATTATTTCATGTCTATCCGGGATCCCGATCCATGTCCATAGCCACGGCGGGCTGTAATTTTTCCTGTCAGTTTTGTCAGAACCACGAGATCTCACAGGTCCGGCCACACCGCGGTCGTCCCATTATGGGCGAGGATGTCACTCCGGATCAGGTGGTACGGGCCGCCGGGGATCATGGCTGCAAAACCATTGCCTTTACCTATACAGAGCCCACCATTTATTATGAATTTGCTTTCGATATCGCACGCCAGGCACAGGATGCCGGGATCGAATCGGTCTGGATTTCCAACGGTTTCATCAATCCGGAGCCTTTGAAAGAGATCGCACCCTATCTGGTCGGTGCCAACATCGATCTCAAGGGGTGGGATGAGACCTTTTACAAAGAGTATGTGGGTGGCCGGCTCAAGCCGGTATTAAAGGCATTAAAGCTGTTCAAAGAGTCGGGTGTGTGGGTTGAGGTCACGACACTGGTGGTACCGGGACATGTGGATGATGAGAGCCAATTTCGGGAAATCAGCCATTTTATTCGTGATGAACTGGGGCCTGAGACGCCCTGGCACATTTCCCGCTTTTATCCGCACTATCAGTGTACCCATCTGCCTCCCACGCCTGTGGATGCGTTGAGACGGGCTCGTGAGATCGGTCAGGAAGAGGGACTTTATTATGTGTACAGTGGCAATGTGCCGGGAGATGATGGAGAGCACACCCGTTGCCATCACTGCGGGTATCAATTGATCGAGCGGTATGGGTTTCAGGTCTTGCA
>CAYPUH010000320.1:0-4815 GCA_964413725.1 uncultured Cytophagia bacterium | reverse complement strand
GATGATGACTGAGGCCTTTCGACGACTGCCCGGCATGAACAGTTTCGCTCTGCATCTCCTTATCGATGCCTTTCCCGCCGGGTGGATGAAAGCTGTAGTGGATTGTGAACGGCATCCCAAACCGGCATATTTCGATTTTAGCCACGCCATGAACCCTCTGTTTGTCGGTCTCAGGACCGACCGTACATCGTGCTTTGCGGGGGAAACCCTGGAGATCGAGGCCTGGATCGCCAACGACACCCATTCCTCTCCGCACAACGCACAACTGATTTACCAGGCACGTTGCGGCAAGGACACCGTGGTCACAGGCAAATGCCCTGCACGGATTGCCGATATGAATGTGGCCTTTCAGGGATTCCTCAGTATCCCGGTGCCTGAATTGAAACACCGAAGCCGGTTGAGAGTGTCGATCCGCTTGGAGGAAGAGACGGGAACCGTGCTGCATGACAACACCCTGTCCCTTCCGGTCTGGCCCAAAGCCGATAAAATACTCCCATTGCCCCTCACTCGTATAATCGGCTCAGACTCGGGACCCGCTCGTCAATTGGCTCATGAGCTGGACCTGCCCCTGTGCGCCGGAAAAAACCATGACGATGCAGCGTTGATTCTGATCGATGATATGCATGTATTTCAAAACATCCAGCACGAGATCGACACAGCCGTCGAACTCGGCGCCCTGGCGGTGTGGCTCTACTGCCCTCCCGGAGTTCACTCCATTGGCGGGTCCACGGTTAAGGTTAAGCCCTGTGGCATGGGAGATCGTCATTTTGTATCTGCCAAAAGTGGGCATCCACTGGTGCGTGACTTTGAACCAGAGGATTTTCAATTCTGGACGGACAACACCACCGGAATGATCACACCTCTTCTCACCTCCACGCTGGAGGCAGAGGGTTGGAGTCCCATCCTGATGAGCGGAAATGGCAGCTGGTCTGAAGCATGGAGTCCACAACCAGCTGTGGTGGAAAAAGCGGTCGGCCATGGAGGATGGCGAGTCTGCCAGGTTCACCTCAATGGACGTACCGTGTTCAATCCGGCAGCCGAAAGGTTTGCGTGTCGATTGGTGTCAGATTCGGTGCATCACTGAGACATAAGCCCATTTTACGGCTCTTGCTCTATAGTGGCTGGAAGCACAGTTGTATCTGTCAAAAAAAATGGCTATGTTGTCAAAGAAACATTTACTACAACAATCCGTATCATCCCAAAGAATCAGAACGGGCCCAAGCAAGGAGTATCACAACACTCGAAAGGAGATTGCCGTGACTGCGGGAAAAAGTTCCCTGTTTATTGTGCTGCTGACACTGCTTTTCGTGGCCTGTGAAGGGCAGGAAGGTCCTATGGGACCTCCGGGACCCGGCCAGCGTATTGTCTATCATGGGTATGCGGATACAGATCCCTATACCGCGATGGTGCCGGAGATTCGACTCGATGATTTTCCTCTGGTACAGTGTTACTATTACCTCGAAGGCGCCTGGTCTACGATAGAATCCACCTATTCTGAAAACGGAGAGATTGTCTATCCCCTGGCCTTGATAGAGGAAGGGCGGGTGACCCTGCTGGGAATAGCCGGTCTGGAATTTAAAATTGTCATTATTATTTGAACCACGAGGTTCCAAAAATCATACACTGGACCACAACGGCATAAAAGAATACCATTCATTTCCGCAAATTTCAAATGAATTGATCCCCATCTGAAAAAGCATACATATCGATTTCAATCAACAAAGCCCTGTTTGTCAATCGGACAGTGGTGATGTGAAACCCGAAACAACCGGGCCTGTTGGATACTTTTTCACAATAAAGCGAATGATACTCTTGCAGGACCCCTTCCACCTGAAATGGAGCGCTGACTGTTGGATTCTGATCTCTTTTTTCGGTTTGGAACCGCACTGTTTATCAGTATACTCATCGGATTACAGCGAGAGTACGCTTATGAAGAACCGGACCGGGAACATCCGGGGGGCGTACGCACACTGGCGCTGATGGGACTCTTGGGATGCGCGGCAGCCATGCTCGCCGATCATCTGGAATCGGCATGGCCATTCGCTGCCATCGTCCTGGTCATCGGTTCCATGTATGCGATCAATTATGGCATCGAAGCGAAAAAAGGCAAAGCCGGATTGACGACCGAAGGCTCTGTTCTTCTCACCTTTGCCATCGGCGCCCTGATCTATTTTGAGTACATTACCCTCGCCGTAGCACTTGGAGTGACCACCTTTGCACTGCTTTCAACCAAATGGCAGCTACATCAATTTGCCCGACAACTGACCCGTGAAGATATTTATGCCACTCTCAAATTTGCACTCATATCTGCTATTGTCCTGCCGATATTGCCCGATCATCCATTCGGACCGGCTCCCTTTGATATTCTGAATCCGTTCAAAATCTGGTTGCTGGTGGTCTTTATCTCGGGCATCAGTTTTGTTGGATATATTCTCATCAAGATTATTGGTGCAGAAAAGGGAATCGGCCTGACAGGATTGTTGGGTGGGCTGGCATCGAGTACAGCGGTTACGATGTCCTTCTCCCAGAAAAGTCGACAGAATGAAACGATGGGACGGGTTCTCGCCTTCGCGATTATCATAGCCTGGACCGTAATGTTTGCCCGCGTCATTATCGAAGTAACAGTCGTAAATCCCTCCCTGTTTGCTCTGTTATGGCAACCTGTCGCCGCGGCGATGGGTGCCGGACTGCTCTATGTTTTGTATCTGTATTATTCTCAAAAGGCTCATACTGAAAAAGAATCCATAGAATTTTCCAATCCCTTTGAACTGGGACCTGCCATTAAATTTGGACTGATATTCACTCTGGTGTTGGTCATCTCAAAAGCCGCGCAGATCTATATGGGCGAATCCGGCATCTATTTATCAAGTTTTCTCGCCGGTCTGGCTGACGTGGATGCAATCGCCCTGTCCATGGCCCAACTCGATCTGAAATCAGCCGGAATCTCCGATACTCTCGCAGCACAAGCCATCGTGCTGGCAGCGGTCGCCAACACATTTGCCAAGGGAGCGATTGTGTTGTTGACAGGTTCCAGAACCTTGCGAATGACTATTTTACCGGGCTACATACTCATGATGGCCGTCGGAATCACCGTGGCATTCTGGATCTAAAAACCAGTCAACTCATAACCGACCGTTCAGGGCTGCTGTTCAAACGAAACAGAACAACTCTGCCTTGATCTTTGATATTCAAAAGCCTTTTTGGGACAAAAAAGAAAACTTTTGATGATTGACACCAAACAGAGAGAGGAGGATACAATGGCGGGACAAGGATCAGGAGGCAATGTATTGGCTGCATTGGCCAGTTTCTTCATCCCAGGACTGGGACAACTGCTACAGGGACGGCTATTGATGGCAGTCATCCATTTTGTATTGGCCATACTGCTCTGGCTCATATTCTTGGGATGGCTCGTTCACATCTGGTCCATCCTGGATGCCGCAAAGTTCAAAGGGTAATGGAATTATATGATACGGTTAATCGTGTTTCTGGGCAATCCGGGAACAGAATATGCTCAAACACGGCACAATGTCGCCTGGCAGGTGGCAGACGAACTGGGAATGCAGGATAATCAGACAAAGTTCCGGGCCCGTTTCGATACTCTGACCATCGAAACGGTCAGGGTTTTGGGACTCAAGCCATTGATATTTATGAACCGCAGTGGCAAGAGTGTCGCAGAAGCCCGGAACTTTTACAAGGTTACCCCAGAAGAATTGCTTGTTATCCACGATGATCTGGAACTGGAATTTGGCACCATCGGGTTAAAAAAAGGAGGTGGGCTGGGAGGGCATAATGGTCTTCGTTCCATTGAAAAGTCACTGGGAACAAGAGAGTTTTACCGCCTTCGGATCGGTATTTCACATCCCCGACAGGGCCGTATTGACAAATATGTTCTTGGTTTGTTTACCGACAGAGAACGCATGGATCTGCAGCCCATCCTCCAAAAAGCCGCAGATACAGTAAGATACTGTCTCAGGGAGGGTATGGAGAAAGCTGTTGTGGAAAATGGTAAAATTCGTGTCCTCTAATCAGGCCTTTATCGAGCCCTGATGCTTTTCAATGCAATCTATGACCTGAGTCAGTTGCTTGTTTTTGAGAAAATAAAAGCTGTTTTTCCCTTTACGTTCACAGCTCAACAATCCGCGATCTTTGAGAATACGAAGATGTTGTGACGCCACAGCTTGTTCGATACTCAATGTGCGGAAAATTTCAGTCACCGTCATGCGCTCCCGGTTCTCCAACAACTCGATGATGGCAATTCGCATAGGATGAGCCAGTGCTTTGAGCATGTCGGCCGAAGACTGGAGTTTCTCCAGATTGACGACTGAAGCATTTGACTTTTTCATAATACAATCCCCTTCTTTAATCAATGATTCTCCCCCACAGATGCAAAAACGAAGCTGCTTTTATGATGATTTGAACAATAGGATATCGCTTCCGTTTTTTGACCCGAAAAGGTTAGCAGAGGTCTCCTGTCAGGTTACCTCCCATACGGTAAAAAGCATTTCGGGGTGCGTCGGAACGATACACCTTCTGGGTGCTGTGTCCTGTAATCAAAGAACAGAAAAACAGTAACAGTACAGTCTGTTCACATAATAAAAACACCTAATATCTAAAGCTATAAACATATAACATATATCTAATATTCCCCAATAAACCACTTTTTTTATAAAAATACAAGAAATTTTTAATAATCTATATCAAAAATTTACAAATCCTGTCCAAAACAATCAAAAGCATCATATTTATCATTTGAAAATACCAGTGTCCGGTCGAACGACCGGACACACCACCACAATTCCATTAAAATCAATTTAT
>CAYPUH010000319.1:0-4871 GCA_964413725.1 uncultured Cytophagia bacterium | reverse complement strand
CGCCAACCTCGTTCTGGGGATTTCTGGACAAAAATGTTTCAGCATCCCGGATACCCTGCCGTAACAACTCATCGCGTTCCCACTTGAGTTGCTCGCGTTCTCTCATATAGAGACTGCGATAACGATCCAGCTCTTCAATCGTGAACCGGTTGAGACTGGAATCCTGCAGGACAGCTCTGAGTTTGGGGTCAATGTCGTTCAATCCCTGCGCACCACAGCTTCCCAACCCCATTAGCAACAGGACAATCGAATAAAGATATCGTGTCGTGCACCTTATCATATCTCTCTTCCTAACCATAGTCCGCATCCAATCCCAAAAGAACGACAATGATAAACCGGTTTCAACCTCATTGGTCAACCTTTATCGAAATGACATGGCGCTCAAACAACCGGATTCCCGGCATCTCGATTCCCGAGAAGAGCCGATGGGCGGGTCCGGGCAGGCTTATTGGTCGATCAATTGCTGCAATCGGGACTCCCAGTCTTCCTCTTCTCTTTCCCGCGTATCAAAATAATAATTTTCGAAATACGTTTGTTTTTCTTCTTGTTCCAACTCGATCTTTTTTGAGAGCCATCTTTCCTGCAATCCTTGCACTTCCCGTTCGAATTGCTCCAACCTGGCTTCAATTTTTTCCTGACGCGCCCGGAATATGTTTTCAATGGTCTCAATGCGTTCGGTGAAGGAATTGATCTGATCGAGTTTGGCTTCCCGAGTGTCATGAATGATATCGATAATACCAAATCCCGAGAGATCACTCCATTGATCGATATTGGATTGGGGTGAATCGGGCACGGTGTTGCGCATCCACTTTCGGAATTGACTGACCCGATCCTGCAAATTTTCGAGGTCGTTTTGAATTATTTCCAGATCCATTGCCGTACGCACGGAATCTTCATCCAAGCGCTGCTTGGTGGACGAAACCCAA
Source organism: uncultured Cytophagia bacterium (assembly GCA_964413725.1). GTDB lineage: Bacteria > Zhuqueibacterota > Zhuqueibacteria > Residuimicrobiales > Oceaniaggregativiventaceae > CAYPUH01. The sequence goes on along the minus strand of CAYPUH010000319.1, from coordinate 3,945 downwards.
TCGAGCTGATTTTCGATGCGTTTACGTTCGAGATCAAGATCCTGGTACAACATGGAAAGATTTTCACGTTGATACATTTGACTGCCCTCTTTGGCAACCAAAGGAAAATCGACAAGATATGCTGTTTCGGTGATCGTTTTATCAGCACGAAACGTCTGAAGAACTTTGAACAGTCTGGCGCGTTGTCGTTCCGCCTGTTTCACAACTGCGGGGCGCTCCTCTTTCTGGGCCCAGGCAATGATCTCGTCGAGCTTTTCCAGATGCCTGAAAATATCCACACGTTCGTCATAATAATCTTGTATCAATCGGGAAGCGGTATCGCTCTTTTCCTCGATTTTGACCATAAAGTCATTGAGTTCTTCCCGTACGGTGTTGATTTCCTGATAGACGTCCTTTTGCCGTTTGTCCAGGGCCTGTCGTTCCATTCGATCGAGATCGTGAACTTGATCGAGAACTCTTTGTCGTTCGGAATTGAATTCCTTTTGCAGATCAAGATAATTCCTTGAACGAACCACGTAGCGATAGGATTCCAAAGCTTCCTCTGATTGATCCAGCAGCCGTTTACAATGGGCAGATAGTGCCAAGGCTTCATAGGTGAAATTTGAGGCCAAATAGTTTTTTACCAGACTGTGGCTGTTGTCGATCGTCTCGCGATAATCACCCTGCTGTAATGCGCTCCAAGCTTGACCGATCAGGGCCTGATCATATCCTTCATACCCCTTTGACACCCGGTTAAAAGCCTGTTGAGCCATGACAAAATCCCCTTGCTGATAATACAACATGCCCAGCCGAATCAACGCGGTATTCCGGATATAGGCAGTATTGAGACCGGTCCATGGATAACTGTTGCGGTCAGCAAGTCGCTCGAAAATAGGAATAGCCTGGTCATATTCCTTCAAATGTGTATGCGTGATGGCCAGCAACAACTGGGTGGGGATGTAAAACTCTGAATCGCTGGGTATCAACACAAGGATCTCTTTGGCACGGTGAAACTGACCATTATCAAAATATTTATTGCCGGCGAGATAATGGGCATAATTGATTAAACGGGAAGGAGCCAGTGAATCCTTTGTTACGACTTTTTGATAATGATTGAAAAACACGTTAGAGCCTTCAAAGTCGAGTGCGTACTGCATCAAGCGCACCCGGGCTTCAGCCTGATATGAAGTTGCCGCGGAAAGAGTGGCGACCTTTTCATACAGGGGTTTCGCGGCGTCGAACGCGTTCCGATGATATCGGGCTTCCGCGATATAAAACACCAGTCCACTCTTTTGCAGGGAAGTGGTGGAATAGGTATCGAGAATATCCTGAAATTGATATTCTGCGGCCAGATAAAAGTCATTCGAGTAATTTAGAAAGGCATTGGCCAGTTGCGCACGCATCATGCGCTTGCGGTCGGTGTCTGATCCGGTCCGCAGCAGCTCATTGCGCAACACCTGATATTCGGCAAGTCGGGTGGTAATATCGACAATTCGTTCGGATTTCCAGGTCTGAACAAATTCCGAGATACTGGGCCGTTCGGAAGAGGAATATCCGGCATCGGCGAGCAAGTCATAAACCGTCCGGTCCACCTTATCGAGCAATTGTCGTTTCATACGGACCAATTTTTGAGAGGATTCATCCTCGGCCGGTCCGGACAAACTGTCAATCTCAAGGGCAACGGTATGGACATTTTGCATTTCCAGGCGATAGCGAATCATATCTTCTTCACTGAGAGGCCCCACCCCCTGCCACTGACTGAGCGTTTTTAACAGCTGTTGCTTTTGGATTCTGATCTGAATCAATGCCCTTTCATCATTGGTGGCGCGGGATCGCTTTTCCAGGTTTTCCAGCGTATCATATATACCCAGCAATGTATCGAGTTCACTGGTATACTCGTCTATCATTCCACCGACCCGTTCGGATGTATAGGTCCCGTGTTTGTACAGTTCACGGTCTTCCAGAACAGAAGCAACACGGTCTTTGACTTCGCCAACATTCTCAAGCGCCCGCAGATCGCCTCCATATTCGGCAACATGCTGCAGATGTTCAAGAGTGTCATACAATTCAAGCAGGGAGGTCAGCTCCTGGTCATACTGGTTGACCAATTCATCCTGCACTCCATAAACCTTTTGAAAGGCATCCAGAGCCCCCTCTCCCCGTCGTGTCAACTCATTATGAACCAAATCGACCAACTGAGTCAGTTGTAACTCCCTGGCGACCAGTCCATTGACAACCTCACGGGTCTGCTGGTCCAAATAGTGTTCCAGACGTTGATCAAAATTGATGAGAGCACTATTTTGAGAAAGTGCCGGTGATGGAAAAATCAAAAGGAACCAAATAAAAATTGACATTATGCCAAAACAAACATGCCGCGTTTGGCAGGTACGGTTCATCGCGGACCTCTCAAGACGTGTGAAACCCAAACACTCCTGTGATATGCGGTATCCATACAGTGACCCAAGAAAAACATATAAAGTTTTTTCCACTATGTCAAGGAAATAGTTCTATTTAAGGGATACTGTACACTTTGGCCGGGCACGGCATATATTGCCTTGCAACGAACGAGAGATCTATCCCATGTACTCTAACCGCGGCAAGGATGCCCACTGACACCCAAAATATCCCTATCGGTCGAGAGAACAACAGGCCGTTACCAACGGATCGACGCTCCGTTCATGGGGGATAACGGATAGAGAAAATGAGGAAATCCAGAGCGGAATGGAGCTTGAGTGGGAGAACAGTCTATCCAGTTCTGCAGGTGTTCTTTGCATCCGCAAAGCCCCATGTAGATGCACGGGTATATGGCAATTCCAGCCCTTGAAACGACACAAACCAGGGCCCGGATTTCAACCTAACAACACAGATGCACAGACGCACCTACCGCTTCAGCATCAGGAGTTCGGGAGAGGAGTGGTGGTAGGACCTGGCCCAGGGGTATCGGGTTGCGAGTTTTTACTCTCATTCATCGAGCACTTGCCTTCAAAGACCGCGCCTTCGTCGATAACCAGTTTATTGGTATTCATCTCACCCCGGAAAACGGCCTTGTTTTCCAAAACGATTTTCGTGGAAGCATCCACAGTACCGTCAACGCGACCGCCAACAATCAGGCTCTTGACCTTTACATTGCCGATCACTTCACCTTCTTTCCCGATGATTAGAGTATCCGATGTGGTCACATCGCCTTTCACACGGCCATCGATTCGCAGACTGTGCTCCACCTTGATGTTGCCATCGAAAACAGACCCTCGTCCCAGAATCGTGCTCAACTCGCCACTTTTTTCAACTTTTTTCATATCCGCTTCCATCGCTCGTCATTCAGCTATTCATTCTAGGTTTATATCAAAATTGGATTTATTGGCATACTGCCACAATTCTTAAATACGGACATGTCTGCTATAGCAACGGTTTCTCAACAAAGCGTCCGGATAGACCAAACGTAGAGTCTGGATCAACTTGATTGTGTAAATGCCAGGATATATTGTTTCGGATCCAGTGGAACCCCGTCTTTCCATATCTCAAAGTGCAAATGAGGTGCGGAACTATGTCCCGTGTTGCCCAGGAGTGCAATGGGTTCTCCCTTTTTCACAAGCGCGTTGCGCTCGATCAGCAGACGTTGATTATGCCCATAGTAGGTAAAAAATCCGCTGCCATGATAGATGACCAACAAGTCTCCCAGATCAGGTGTCCAGCCGCCAAAAACCACCACACCGTCCGCAGCCGCACGAACAAAAGAGCCTCGGGGAGCCGCGATATCGATGCCACGATGAGAAATATCATCCAAATCCTTGTTGGTAAAATCGTTGGTAAGGACCCCCTCTACCGGCAAAAATGTCGGAATACTGGAGACGTAATCGTGAACACCGGAGTCAACGTTGTGAAGCATGCCCAGCTGATCTTCCAGGTTCATGGACTGATTGTTCATCACCGGTTGATTGCGCTCAAGAGAAGGAACATAATCAGGCA
>CAYPUH010000318.1:0-4885 GCA_964413725.1 uncultured Cytophagia bacterium | reverse complement strand
CCGCTGTCCTGGCCAAAGTTGATCACGATTTTTTCGTCTGTGTCGGGTTGTTTGGACAGGTGAAAGTAGAGAACCCCGATATTGCCGACCCGGTCGACAGCGTTGGTGACCTCATCTGGACCGAAATTTCCCGTTATCCAGGCTTCCAGGGGTTTGGTGACGTGCCGGGCCCACCAGCTCAGGCTTTCGTTGAGTCTTTGACGATCCGCTTCGGTTTTGGGTTCCTGTTTGAATTCGCTTTTTTGTCCGTGCTCCATATTCCAATGATTGGCTGTTTGAACCAGAGAGTCGATTTTACCCCGGCTGAAGGTTTGGATGGGAATGACGAGAGATTTCGGTTGGGTGATGATCCTCAGATCTCCTTCACGGGGGAGGGCGGTAAGACTGTCTGGATGTTGCATCTCGACCTGTTGAATGGCCGGTTTTTGCGCCGCGATAACCGTTACCTCTACCGGTTCGAGTCCGCTGTGACTTTCAATAAATCCTGCCACAATAACCAAAAGTCCCTGGCCGGTGATCATCGCGAGGCGGTAAAACGTATTTCGCACACCCACAAACCAGGCCTGTTGGTGCTGAGTAAGCCCCAACATATAAAAACCGTCCGCTGCGATATCATGGGTCGCGGAGCTGAACGCCATGAGCCAGAAAAATGCCAGCGTGATCTGAAAAAAATTGGGAACCGGAATGGTAAGAGCGATGCTGGCCATTGCCGCTCCAACCAGGAGCTGCATGAGATAGATCCACAACCGCTTGGTTTTGAGAATGTCTACAATTGGACTCCACAAGGGTTTGATGACCCACGGCAAGTAGAGCCAGCTGGTGTAGAGAGCGATGTCCGCGTTGGATATTCCGAGTCGTTTGTACATGACCACGGAAACAGACATCACCACGATATACGGGATACCTTCTGCGTAGTAGAGAGTTGGTACCCAGAACCAGGGGGAACGCTTGTTACCTGTCGATTTGGAATTCATCAGCACCTCTCCATGCTCTGTCATACATATAATCAGGCGACAGGGACCTCTTTCAAGTAGCAACCGGAGGGGCCATGGCGCACTGGAGATTTTAACATCAGCGCTGTCAAGATCGGGACGCTGATCGATACGTCTGATTATGCCCGGTCTCTATGTGAAACCGGTCTCTTCCCTGACTGTGGCAGGACGATCTGTCGGAACGCAATAAAAGTATATATTTTGCTACACATATCCAATGAAAAACCTCTTCTTCACCGTCACCAACATGGGGTTCAGAATAGGTCTGTCCGGGAATCTGTATGCGGGGATAGCTTTTGTAGAAACGAGGCGACCTGCATGATGTTCACTGTGAGCCATTGTAATGTCAGCCAAAGGACATCGCGATGATATGGTGCTCGGTGTTGGTCAGGAGCCAGAGTCTTCATTGTCGCTGGTTTGGGTCGGAGTCGCGGGTGCCATTTGAAAGTCCTCGACACGCAATTGTAGCTCTATATTGAAAAAACGATACAGATCTGCAAGTACCTTGCCGCCCTCATTGTCTTTGAGTTTGGAAATCAGGGTCATGGCCGCGTATTCGCTTTTCACAATGTCGGCATCTTCTCCTTTGCCGATTTTAATCTTTTTTTGTTTGATGTTAAAGGGTTTAATCGTCACCGCCGGAAGAGTATATTCTTCTCCGCTTAAATTATCCATAAGCGTCGCACTCACCAGGCCGCGAACCATGCTGTTATACAACTCGCCCACCTGCAGGCTGTTCACCAGTTCGCCTTCTATCTGAACCACAACCTGGCGGATGATTTCATCATCATCTCCTTTGTCATCCGCTGGCCAGAACTTTTTTATGATCGCACGTTCAAAAACAACCATCTGTTGCTCCTCGTTTTACTGGTGTTTATCTCGATACCCGAAAGAATGGCCCAGTATACAAAATTTGAGTGATGTTTGCAAGATTTATGTGGTGCCGATGTAAGTAGAATTAAAATAATAGATTAGGGTCGCGTCTGTTTTGGCTGGAAAAGAAATCTTGACACTTTAATAATAAATTGCTATACTGATTCGTAGGCGAAAAACCGTCCCATTTCGGGGAGTCGATATTTTTATTTTAAGAGGTGGATTTGCATGTTGCTACGCGTCAAAGTTGAGCGCGTTACGCTGGATACAGCGACCAGTCGATTTGTGGTTATTTTAAAGGAAGAGGATCAAAGTCGATGGTTACCTATCGTCGTTGGATCGACAGAAGCACAGGCGATCGCGCTGCAACTGGAAAATATCTCTCCTCCACGACCGTTGACTCATGATTTGATTAAAAATCTACTCGAATCATTGGATGTTCGGGTCTCCAGAATCATTGTCAATGATCTCCGGGAAAATACCTACTATGCGCTTATCGGGTTGCAGGAAGATGATGAGATTATGGATATTGATGCCCGACCCAGCGATGCCATTGCCCTGGCGTTGCGAATGGACGCGGAAATTTTCGTCGATGAAAAGGTGATGCGTCGGGCCGGGATCAATGATGCTGCTGAAGAGTCGGATGAGGACGATGAAGAGCTGGCACCTGGCGACCAACTGGAGCAGCTTAATGTCGATTTGCGAAAAGCCATCCAGGATGAACGTTATGAGGATGCAGCTCAGATTCGGGATGAAATCAAAAAAATACAGACCAGTTTGCGCGAACGATCCAGCTGATCTAACAGTATATTTGATGACAAGCCTCTTTATACAGGGGCTTTTTTTTTATGACTCCCGGATATGTAAGAGCCGGGTACCTTTGACACTCTACAATCGTATAAAAGCGAAACGATCACTGTCCGCAAGAGTAGATTGAAGCCAGCCATTGGGATTGGATCCTGATGGCACAGAATCCGGGTTTAAAAGAGGGAGACAGTCATGAAGTGGTTATCAAAAGGAGTACCGATTTTTCTTGCTGGTTTGTTGATCACCGGGCTGTGGTCCTGTGTCCGTTCGGTGGGTACACCTCAGGTTAAACCGGGAATAGATCAACTGATGGATGAGCAAATCGCTCTGGTCACCGGCAAACGTGTGGGATTGATCACCAATCCTACGGGAGTAACATCCGCACTCAAGAGTACGGTAGATGCTCTGCACGAGCACCCGGATATCAAACTGGTGGCTCTGTATGGGCCGGAGCATGGGGTGCGGGGTGACTATACCGCAGGAGCTCATATCGAAGAGAGTTTGGACAGCAAAACCGGTGTACCTGTTCATAGCCTGTATGGAAAACACCGCAAGCCCACACAGGAGATGCTCAAGGGGGTCGATGTGCTCCTTTATGATATTCAGGATATTGGCTGTCGATCTTATACCTACATTTATACTATGGCCTATGCCATGGAGGCGGCTGCCGAAAAGGGTATCCCGGTCATCGTTCTGGACCGGCCCAATCCGTTGGGAGGTGAATTGGTCGAGGGCCCCATGTTGAATATGGAATACCGCTCTTTCATCGGGCTCTATCCCATAGCCTATATCTATGGTATGACGGTGGGCGAACTGGCGGAGCTGTTTAATATTGAATATAATATCAATTGCGATCTCACTGTGGTTAAGATGGAGGGATGGGAACGGTGGATGGCGTTCGAGGATACCGGCCTTGAGTGGATACCGACATCTCCTCACATCCCGCGTGCCTCAACAGCATGGTATTATCCGGCCACCGGGATTATCGGAGAATTGAATACCTTTAATATTGGCGTGGGATATACTCTTCCGTTCGAACTGATGGCAGCTCCCTGGATCGATGCCGAACTTTTGGCGGATGAACTCAATGGCCGCTCGTTACCGGGTGTTTATTTCAGACCGATCCATTATCGGCCCTATTATTTGCATTTTGCGAGCGAATTGGTTCATGGTGTTCATCTCCACATCCTGGACCGGAGTGTTTTCAAGCCGGTGAGCACCCAGATGCATATTCTTGACGCGATCCATACCCTGTATCCGGAGCAGGAGATCTTTTCGAAAAAACGCAAGGCCTCTCTGGATCGGGCATTTGGGTCGGACTATTTGCGCAAAGCCACTCTGGCCGGTAAATCCGCCCGGGAAATAATTGCCTCCTGGCAGGATGAACTGAGCGCCTTCCGCGACATTCGCGAAAAATACTTGTTGTATCGCTAACCCGGTATCCCGGCAGATGTACCGATGAATCCTGCCGAATGGGTCCTTTTCGGTGTTTAAAGACGGAAACAGTTAGCTATGCGTATGCCTTATCTGCCAGCATTGGTCTATGAGCGACTGATCGATCCTCTATTGAAATCCACCAAGAGGCGTATCCGGACCTGGATACGCAAAGAGAGGTTTTCGGGGCCCGTACTCGATCTCTGTTCCGGCACCGGTGCACAAGCTCATTTGCTATCCGATGGCGGAATCGATACCATCACTCTGGATCTCAATTACAAGTTGCTACAACATGTTCAGAACAAACGGTTTTCGGATACCTCCGTTTGTGCTGATGCCATCCATCTTCCCGTCCGGGATCATTCCTTACCCATTGTAAACATATCGTATGCGTTACACGACAAATCCGCTATCGAGCGGGGAAGATTGTTGTCCGAATGTCGACGCGTTTTAAAACCCGGCGGTAAACTGATCGTACTGGACTTTGATCGTCCCTGGCATCGGATCTCCAGACTGGCGTGGTGGTTGACCACTTTTGTTGAGTTTTTTGCCGGCTGGCGACATTTCCTGAATGGCCGTGAATTTCTGCGAACCGGAGGTCTGGAGGCTTTGCTGGAACGCAATGGGATGACGGTGTTGAGACGTCATCTCATCGCCTGGGGACATTCGTCGCTGGTGATGACCACCTGGGAGAATCAGGAAAGACCCACAGGACCCGGTACCTGATCCGTTCCATTTGTGTCCGAACACGGCCATCGGGTTTGTGGCCTGCGTACGGG
>CAYPUH010000317.1:0-4909 GCA_964413725.1 uncultured Cytophagia bacterium | reverse complement strand
GATGTCTCTCGATCTCCAATCACTTTGGCACCGCGCAGTCCGCGAATGCTTCCGTGATCTGAGGTGATGATAACCGTATTGTTGCGCGCTGATAGCGATCTGAGCGCCTCAAAGAGATGAGAATGCTCAAACCATGAGCGGGTCAGCGACCGGAATGCAGCTTCATTGGGTATCATTTCTTTGAGCACGGTGGAGGAAGATCGCGTGTGAGCCAAGATGTCGACAAAATTGAATACAATGGCCGAAAGTGGCATTGCAGCAAATTCCTGAATTTTTCGGGCAACCTGTCTGGCTTCTTCGATATCCAGGACTTTGGCGTATTTTGTGGTTGCATTTATCTCGCGTCGAGCGAGTTGTTCGATCAGGAGTTGATGTTCATGGCGATTGCGGCTGACATCATCACTTTCATTGCCCTCACTCCACAAATTGGGCATCTGTTCTTCGATCTCGCTGGGGAAAAGTCCGCTGAATATGGCGTTTCGCGCATAGGGAGTTGCTGTGGGGAGTATGGAAAAATAATGCTCTCGGTTGAGACGAAAGTAGGGACGTAGCAAGGGTTCCATCACCAGCCATTGATCGAGGCGGAGATTGTCGATGACGATGAGAACGGTGTTTTTATCCGATTTCAGATGGGATTCAATAAAATGGGGGAAAATATCCACCGAAAGGGGAGGACGCTCGGAGCTGTGTAGCCAGTCGAGATAGTTTTTCTCCACAAACCGCCCGAATTCAGCATTGCACTCCCGTTTTTGATCGTACAACGTCTGGGTCAGACCCAGATCCGGATGAGCGTCCAGCTCCAGATCCCATTCAGAAAGTTTGATGTGAATGTCGATCCAGTCCTGCCACTCCATGGGGCCCATAATGCGATTCACGATTGAGTTGAATTCAGATGTATAGTCCCGTGATATTCGTTGTCCGGCAATTTTGTTCTTTTCGAGAATTTTTTTGCATACCAACAGAATTTGACTGGGATTGACCGGCTTTGTCAAATAGTCGTCGATTTTACTGCCAATGGCTTTTTCCATCAGCATTTCTTCTTCGCTTTTGGTTACCATGATCACCGGAATCGCCGGATTGTGTTCCTTGATCTCTGCCAGCGCTGTCAGGCCATCCATTCCTGTCATCATTTCATCCAACAAAATGAGATCGAAATCGCGTTTGCGCACCAGTTCGATGGCATCCTCGGCATTGGTTACCGGAACCACTTCATACCCCTTTTCCTGTAAAAATAGGGTATGGGGCTTTAGCAATTCGATCTCATCATCAACCCAGAGAATGGATCCTTTTTTTGTGGTCAAGAGGGGTGCCTCCTCGAGTTTCCTGTAAATGGGGCCTGATCAGCATTTTGTATATTGGCTGCACGCATTTACAAAGAATGCGTGTATCAGGACCTGATGGACTGATTGATGAACACCACCGGTTCTCCGGGGAGCAGACCCTGTAAGGCGTCATAATAGCCGGAAATGCAATGTTATTCTTTGTAATGTATCCGGAACAGACAATCGAACGACTCAAAGGTGTTGACGCTGTGATTGGAATCTGCTCGGGGTATACAAGATAATAACTTATGAATTTTTCATCATTGAGTCAATTCTTTTATTCAGGAACAAATAGACTTTTCTGAACGTTTGGTTGAGGGATGAAAATTCTGTGCAGGCGCCCTGTACAGCCCAAATCAACCGATACCGTATAAATAACGCTTGCGATTTTGAAAAAAAATAGCTAATAATATAAATTGCATGTTCGTTCTACAATCGTAATTATCACAATTCTCAAGAATATTGAAATTCATACAATTTACCAGTGCTTTATGGATACGGAACAGACGAAACTTACCCAGCTGATTCATAACGGTGTTGTGATACCCGAAACACCAAAGTCACATGGATTGACCATCAAAACTGAAGGTCGACCCGTTCCATTGACTCCGAAGCAGGAGGAGATGGCACTCGCCTGGTGTAAAAAAATCGGTACACCGTATGTGGAAGATTCGGTTTTTATTCGGAATTTTCTCACCGATTTCAGCCATGAACTCGGTTTTGAAACCCCAGTCAAAATCAATGATATCGATTTTGATCAGGTCCTCCGGTTTGTCGAAACAGAACGCGACATCAAAGCCAACCTCACCAAAGAAGAGAAAAAGGCACTCGCCCGAGAACGCAAGGCTGTTCGTGAAGAGATGAAAGAAAAATATGGCTTTGCGCTAGCAAACGGTGAAAAGATAGAACTGGCAAACTATATGACCGAGCCCAGCGGGATATTTATGGGCCGGGGAAAGCATCCACTTCGAGGTCGTTGGAAAGAAGGGGCCAAACAAGAAGATGTAACGCTCAATCTCAGTCCGGATGCTCCGCCCGTACCCGGCAACTGGGGTGAAATCGTCTGGCAACCGGATTCCATGTGGGTGGCCCGTTGGACGGATAAATTAACCGGAAAACTCAAATATATCTGGTTGCACGACACGGCACCCATCAAACAGGCCCGGGAAGCGCAAAAGTTTGACAAGTCTATCGAATTGCATGATAAAATTGAATCCGTTCGCGAGAGAATCTTTGAATTTCTCAATTCAGATAAACCCAAACAAAGACGTCTGGCGACCGCTTGCTATTTGATCGATAAACTTTGCCTCCGTGTGGGAGATGAAAAGGATCCGGAGGAGGCGGATACCGTGGGCGCAACCACTCTACGTCCGGAGCATATCAAACTCTATGACGGAATCGCCGAGTTTCGTTTTCTGGGCAAGGATTCGGTATTGTGGCACAAAAAACTCGAGTTGCCGGAAGCCATGATGAATAACCTCAAAGAACTCTGTGAGAATGCCCGTCGGCCTGCCAATGGCCGCAAAACAGCAGCTGGGAACAAACCGCAGTTGTTCTATGATATCGGCAGCAGAAATGTGAATGCGTTCCTGTCCGATATCATGCCGGGACTGACCGCCAAAGTTTTCCGAACTCACCATGCCACCCGAGTGGTCCGCGAATCACTGGATTCTTCAAAGGTAAAAGCCAGAGATCCTGAATATAAGAAATGGGAAGCCGCCACCAAAGCCAATCGGGAAGCCGCCATCCTGTGTAATCATACAAAACAACCTCCAAAAAACTGGAGCAAGCGCAAAGAACGATTTCGTGAACGGGAAAAACGGGCCAGAGAACGGATGAAAAAGATAAAAGATCAATTAAAAGAGTACCGTCAACAGGGTCCGGCCCTTCGAAAAGAGATGCGTGAAAAGGTCAAAAAGGCCAAGGATAAAGAGAAAAAGCAAACCGTTAGAGAACGGTATGACAAACGACTGCAGAAAAATGATGAACGCATCGAACGAACCCTACATCGGCTTGAAAAAGCAGAACGGTCCCTGGGAAAATTGCGGGCGCAAAAATCACTCGCCACCGAAAATCGCACCTGGAATCTGGGCACCAGCCAGAAATCCTATATCGACCCCCGGGTGTTTTATGAATGGGGTAAAAAAGTCGACTATGATGTCCTAGAAAAATATTATTCAAAACAACTCCGGCGCAAATTTATGTGGGTGAAAACCCAGGACCCAGAGGTCGACAGCAACGACACTGTGTCCGACACGCCCGGTTAGTGCCTCTCCCACTTTTATGTGACATGCCCGCGCAATCGATTGTCATCATCTCCGGGGGGACTGAATCTACTGTACTCTTGTGACGAACTCGGTTTTCCCTCCTCCCAAGGTCCGGGATGCACGCGCTCTGTTTGTGCCATCGGGACAATGACGGTTTTGCATGATGCCCTATGGCGTTTTTTCTCTCCCCGGAAATATCGTCCTTTTTTTCTCTTGAGATTCGACTCTGATTTTGATACTTTGATATTTAGCATCCAGGTTTTAAGGTGCCCATTTGGATAGATCATAATAACCCGGTGGTCGAAACACAGGAGACGCTTATGTCGATCCAGGTAACAGTTGGGGAAAAAGAATACTTTGCCGGTATTTCCAAGATCAAATACGAGGGTCCGGATTCCAGAAATCCGTTGGCATTTCGATATTATGATGAGGACCGTGTTGTTGCGGGCAAGTCGATGAAGGAGCATTTCAGATTTGCTGCCGCCTACTGGCATAGCTTCTGCAATACCGGCGATGATCCCTTTGGTCCCGGTACACAACCCTACACATGGCTGGAGGCTCGGAATCCAGTTCAACAAGCAGCGGACAAAATGGATGCCGCTTTTGAATTCATATCCAAACTGGGTCTCCCGTTTTATTGTTTTCACGATAGAGATCTGGCTCCTGAGGGATCATCTGTGGCTGAATCTGAATCCAATCTGCAGAAAATGGTCGATCGTGCCAAACACAAACAAAAGGAATCCGGCATTCAGCTCTTGTGGGGCACCGCCAATGTCTTTTCACATCCTCGCTATACAAATGGGGCCGCCACCAACCCCGATTTTCATGTTCTCGCCTATGCTGCCTCGCAAGTCAAGGCGGCCTTGGATGCCACTGTGGAACTCGGTGGTCAGAATTATGTCTTCTGGGGCGGAAGAGAAGGATATTATACCCTTCTCAATACCCAGATGAAACGCGAACAAGAACATTTGGCGATGTTTTTAAGCCAGGCCCGGGATTATGGTCGAAAAATTGGCTTTAAAGGACCGTTTCTTATCGAACCCAAGCCCATGGAACCCACCAAACATCAGTATGATTATGATACGGCAACGGTGATCAGCTTTCTCAAACAGTATGGTCTGGATGAGGATTTTAAGATCAATATCGAAAACAACCATGCCACTTTGGCCGGGCACACCTTTGCACATGAAATACAGACTGCCGTTGATGTGGGATTGTTCGGGAGTCTCGACGTCAATCAGGGCGATCCCTATAATGGGTGGGATACAGATGAGTTTCTCCACGAACAGAAAGACCCACAACAAAAAAACAACCTGCAAA
>CAYPUH010000316.1:0-4947 GCA_964413725.1 uncultured Cytophagia bacterium | reverse complement strand
TCCCTCATCCAGAGCGGGCATAAATTCCTTGCCCACACCGGGAAAGGTTTCGGAGATGGACGTCCATACCCGTGTATCCCGCAGGTTGTATCCCGTTTTTGCAAACAGATCCGGAATCAAACCGAATGTACGGTCGAATCCCTGCCAGATGAGGATGCCCAGCAGGACGGCGATCAGAGGAAGAGTGAAAAACGTCCGCTTGTGTTCCAGAGCCCGACGCAGGATGAGCGGATAAAATCTGACCACCGACATCAAAACCCCCAGAATCAGAGCAATCAGACCGAAAACAAAGAGCAGATTGACGAACAGACTGTTCTGCGCTCCAAGGGGCATCCATTCGTGGGTCAAAACCCAGATCACGAAAAACAGCGTCAGGCCGATATTGATGACATTGACCCAGTGCCGTTTATCCTCCGGCCATCGGGATTCGAGCAGCGTGTTGATCCCCAGAAGTATCAGCACCAGAGCCAGCCAGGCCTGATACAGAATGATGAACAAGACGCCCACAGCGATCAGACCGATTCCAACGCACCGCTTGATCCGGGCTTTGTCGAACCGGATGGAAAACACCACATGCGCCAGCGACGGGATAAACACCAGTCCGATAATCAGAGCCGAAATCATGGCAAAGGTTTTGGTAAAGGCCAGCGGCCGGAACAGCTTGCCCTCTGCGGCCTGCATGGCAAAGACCGGTAGAAAACTAATCACGGTGGTGACCAGCGCGGTCATAACAGCGGATCCCACTTCGATTGTGGCTTTATAGATCACGGTCAACAGATTCTTTCCTGTCGCTCCCCGGTTTTCTGGTGCGTCAAGATGACGGACAATATTTTCCGTAAACACCACCCCCACATCCACCATCACACCGATGGCAATGGCGATACCGGACAGGGCGACGATATTGGCCGCCACCCCGAAATGACGCATGACAATAAACGTCATGAGCACACCGATGGGCAACAGACAGGAGATAAGCAGAGAGGCGCGCAGGTTCAACACCAGCACGATCACGACGATAATACTGATGATCACCTCTTCGGTGAGTGCCGATTCCAGTGTGCCCAGCGTCTCTTTGATGAGTCCGGTGCGGTCATAGAACGGCACGATGGTCACCCGGGAACGGGTCCCGTCGTCCAGCACCTTGCTGGGCAGGCCGGGAGAGATCTCGGTGATGGTTTCCTTGACGTTGTTGATCACCTCCAGGGGATTGGCGCCATAGCGGGCCACCACCACGCCACCCACGGCTTCGGCACCCCCCTTGTCCAGTCCGCCCCGGCGCGTGGCCGGACCAAAGTTTACCCGTGCCACATCACGGATGCGGATGGGAACGTTGTTGCGCACCGCCACCACGCTCTGCTCCAGATCCTCACGATTCTCGATATACCCCAGGGCACGGACCAGATATTCCACCCGGTTGAATTCCAGGGTGCGCGCACCGATGTCCAGGTTGCTCTTTTTCACCGCATTCATGATCTGCGCCACATTCACGCCATGCGCCCGCATGGCCGCCGGATCGATGTCCACCTGATATTCCTTGACAAATCCACCGATGGAGGCAACCTCGGAGACCCCTTTAGCGGACATGAGTGAATAGCGCACATAATAATCCTGAAGGGTGCGCAGTTCGTGCGGATCCCAGCCACCGGCGGGATTGCCATCCGGGTCACGTCCTTCCAGCGTGTACCAGTAGATCTGCCCCAGGGCCGTGGCATCCGGACCCAGGGCCGGACTCACTCCCTCCGGCACCGTCCCCGCCGGCAGGGCATTCAGCTTTTCCAGAATCCGCGTCCGGCTCCAGTAAAAGTCCACATCTTCTTCAAAGATGATATAGATGCTGGACAACCCGAAAATCGAGTTGCTGCGGATGGTCCTGACCCCCGGAATCCCCAACAAAGCAGTGGTCAATGGATAGGAAATTTGGTCTTCGATATCTTGGGGAGAGCGTCCGGGCCATTCGGTGGTGACGATCTGTTGGTTTTCACCGATATCCGGTATGGCATCCACCGGCACCGGATCGCGGGGAAAAAGCCAGAGATCCCAGTTAAAGGGCGCCGCGGCAATCCCCCAGGCCACCAGAATGATCAGGATCAGAAACGTAATCAGCTTGTTTTCGAGAAAAAAACGTACGAGTTTGGCAAGCATATGGATTCTCGACAAATGGTCTCAGAAATCGATTCCGTTGTGAATTCAGGTCCGTACATGTTCCTGGTGTATTATAACATCAGACCCCGTATATTAATTCTGTTAAAACCAGGGACAAATGCTGTGCCATCCGTCGTCCCGACAACAGTGAGATCGGCTATTTTATTTTTTATCAACGGCTTAAACGACAAACCACTCAAAATAGAGACGGCAAACCCAAAGCAAGCTGTAGAATAATATACATTTTTTTAAAGATTATTCTACAGCCGATGCCCTGAAAGGTGCGGATCCAAAAAAGGTGCGACACACCTGCAGTGCAGAAGGGGCATGGAAGAGAAACGGGGCTCTGGCGTTTGATTCTCAGGTGCGTCGCACCCCGGAGCACCTCGAATCTTCCCCGGCTATGGATTTTTTTTCAAGAATTTCATATATTTCCCTATACTGTTCTTCACCCTCACGAACCGAAAGGTCTATGGCCATGTCCATCATCGACCATCTCGCCAGTGCGCAGGGTCGTCGCGATGACCAGCCCAATGCGGATCTTGCCAGAGAACTGGCAAGCCGCAGCGATCGGGACGGGATCCGGGAGCTCGTGGATCATCTGAACGATCGGGACAGGGCGATACAGAGCGACTGCATCAAGACGCTCTACGAGGTCGGTGCCATCAACCCTGTGCTGATCGCGGAACATGCAGAGACCTTTGTTCGCCTGCTGAAACACAAAAACAACCGACTGGTGTGGGGTGCCATGTCGGCCCTGGCCACCATCGCCACGGTACAGGGTGAACAACTGGTACGGCATCTCGATACGATCGAGACCGCCATCCGCTCGGGGTCGGTGATTACGGTGGACCGGGGAATACGGACCCTTGCCACCCTGGCCCGGCAGGAGACCGATTGCAGAGAGCGAATTCTGGCATTCCTGTTCGACCATCTGAAAACCTGCAGACCCAAAGATGTACCACAACATGCCGAAACCGTGTCGGCTGCGGTGAAGCCCGAAACCCGGCAGGCCTTTATCGATCTCCTGCAGCAGCGACTGGGCCTGATGAATGCATCCCGGAAAAAACGAATTGAAACCATCATTTCGACCTTATAGTACTCTAAACAGGGAGAGCAACCCATGAAATCACACATTCTCGTGGCATACGCAACGAAATATGGCTCCACAGCAGAAATCGCCGACAAGATCGGCGCGGTGCTTCGCGATGAAGGACTCTCCGCGGAGGTGTCTCCGGTCACAGAGGTCAAAGACCTCTCCCACTATACCGCCGTGGTGCTGGGCAGTGGCGTCTATATCGGCAAGTGGCGCAAGAAGGCGGCCTCGTTTCTGAAAACGCATGAAAAAGCCCTATCGCACCGCACCGTCTGGTTGTTTTCCAGCGGTCCCACCGGCGAGGGCGAGGCAAAAGAGATCATGGATGGATGGACCTTTCCCCAGGACCTACAAGCGGTGGCCGACCGGATTGCCCCCCGGGACATCGTCGTGTTTCATGGCGAGATCGACAGTGACAAGATGAACTTTATCGAGAAAAAGATGATCAAGGTGGTCAAGGCACCACACGGTGACTTTCGCGACTGGGACGCTATCTCCGCCTGGGCCCGCGACATCGCAGCCACAATACAGTCATCCCAACAGAGCGGTTAACAAAAGGATATCGGCGGCGGGTCACCGTTTTTGGGCGGTAAAGTAATAGAGCACGCCATTGATCTCGGGCAGACTCTTAAAGTCAAAGTCATGCGACACAAAAATCTCCTCCAGATCACCGGCGGAACGCAGGGTGCCCTGGATGGGGCTGTTCTGTTCGTTCCGCTCCGGGACCGGCACGCAACCCAAAAACCAGCCGCCGGGGTTCAAGACCCGCGATACCTGTCGGGCCACCGCATCCAGATCGGGAAAAAAGTTGAGGGTCAGGATACACAGGCACCCGTCAAACGTTTTATCCTCAAACGGCAGATCCTCCACATCGCAGACATACAACCGTGCCGCCTCAAATCCCGCAGAGCGAAATCCGGTGGCTGCCCGCTTTAACAATCCCGGACTCACATCCACGCCGGTATAGTCAACGGCAGGATCGAGCCATCTAACCGCCACACCACTGCCCGTGCCCAGTTCCAGCACGGCCTCTCCATTCAGTGACGCCAATGCCTCTCTCATAATCCGGTGATGTGCCTCCACGTCACTGGAGAATTTTTTCGGAAAAATATTTTTCTCCATAATGCGATCATAGAGAAAAGCAAACAGATCCCCCAGCCAGCGCTCTTTTTTGACGCGTCGTCCCCTGGCATCCGTTTCATACCAGATACCGTCTTTTTGCGTCATCGGCCTGTTCGTCTTTATCGTCGTGTGGTGATTCATGACACCACTCTCCACATCTTTGGTGAGTGTTCGAATACTGACAGAAACACGGTTGCGGACTCGACCAACCCGTTCCTGAACACCGATATCCGACAACCGGTATCCTGCGAGGCGATCCGCTCCGCCAACGTCACCACCTGTCGCTGCAGGCATTCCGGCTCTGCGCTCGCCGAACACAATTCGATGATTTCCAGCCATTTCATACGATCACATCCTTTGTCAATCAACCGTTTAAACATGTTTTGTCTTCTCACCCCGTCCCATGGCAGATAGCATGCCAACTTTTTTGTTCCAATATTAACAAGATCTTACAAAACAACCCACCCCCAAATTGCCGTATTTGACAATTTCCCATTGCCAAATACGGCAATCCTGGCTATATTGACAACGTAACGTATGGTTCGGGGATTGGGGGATGAAGGGACTCTGGGACTGAGCGTACCGAG
>CAYPUH010000315.1:0-5031 GCA_964413725.1 uncultured Cytophagia bacterium | reverse complement strand
ATGAGTTTCAACTCGTCCCTGCAGACCTGGTCAACCCGCAACAGTATCGTATCACTGTTATTGGAGAATTCCGAGATCTAAAGGATACGGTTGTCGTGACGGTTACCCAACCCTCATTCTCACGTTTTTGTTACTTTACCAATCATGAAAGCGGCGCTCATTTCGTCAGTGGTGATACCCTGAGAGGACCCGTCCATACCAATGAATTTTTTTATATGGCCGGTAATCCCGTCTTTCTGGGAAAAGTGACCAGTTCAGAAGTTTATTCATACAATTCCTACTATCCGGATGCCACCTTTTATACCGCCGGATGGGCTTATTGGTATTGTGTGAATTGGTCCTATGATAATGGCGTTGATCCCTCTCTTCCACCAGATTTTGTTGGCGGCACGGAATGGAACGTCCCCAAGATTCCGATGCCCGAGGGTATTCCCGCCAATCTGATTCAAGCTGCACAAAACGATGGTATCATCCTGTCTAATCGTTACAACTGGCTCAATTTTAATTCCGATGGCACCGTTGACATTGCAGGGCACAACTATTGGAGCACAAACCCTCCGGATCCCTCTACCTATACAACCTATACACTATCGGATTACAACGGTGTGATCTATGCCGATTACACATCCTATTCGGCGGGCACGGATATCACGGTAGAAGGTACGGTGGACGGACAGGTCACTGTGGCCAGTGCCGGAGACATTAATATTCGAAACGATTTGATCTGTGCCGATAATCCGGGAACCAATCCCGACTCGGATGACATTATCGGCCTGGTCGCCAACAGGGATTGCCGATTGGTGAACAACAAATGGGATCAGGATCGAATCATCCAGGCATCGATTATGACGTTTTATCCTTATGGCAGTTATACCCATAACTTTTACAATCAGGATTGGAATCGTATTCGAAGCGGCATCCTACGGTTATATGGAGGGTTGATCGAACAATGGCGAGGCGCCACCGCTTCTCCGGACGGCAGCAGTTATCTTGGATATCTTATGGATTACCAATGGGATCCTAGACTGGAAGAAATGAAACCCCCTTACTACCCCATGGTTCTTGCATTTAAAAAGGTATCCTGGTGGGATTAGTCGCAACTCTATTTTTCCTCGGTCCTACTCTTTCAACCACGCCATAGGCCATCGCCAGTCCCGTCCATCAGAGGTACGGATGACGATTCGGACGGAATTCCGGTTCAAAACACGTATTACCCGCACACGCTGGCCGCTATATAGGCCCCGCGGATCATAGTCAACCGTCAACATCGCACCGGCGGACAGAGCCCGGAGCCGTTCAAAATGAAGATCTTTTTCACTCTTGTAACTCTGGCGTGGCTTGCCTCTCCCCAACTGCTTCAAAATCCACGAATACAATCCCGAAACCGTATCAAACCGGTTGAGTTGTGCCATCGGGACAAAATCTTTGGGATTGACCCAGAGCATCCAGTTGGGTTCCTGTTTTCTCGATCGGCGCTTGCGTCGGGATGACCGTTGGCGATCGCGCCAGCTTTCAATTCGAAACCCCTGCTGCTGACACCGTTCCACCGCCCAGCGGTTGGCACTGTGTTCCCCTTCCCGAGGATGCAATCCCAGATGATATCGTCGATAATGGTGCAATTCATGGGCAAAAAGAAACGCCAGGTGATCGATCCACCGCTCATAGCGATGTACCCAGTGGTAACAGTCTTTTTCCTTGAGAGGGTACCGTCGGGAAGATGGGGCCAAACAGAGACGAATCAATTTGAATCGGTCTGGTAATGACGGCAACGGATCGTCGGGAAAGAGTCGCCATTTGCCTCGACGAGCGAAATAGTGCTTTGGTGTTAACCAGTCCCTGGCATAGGCCACACCACCACTCCAGGTGCTTTGCTCCGGCAAATAGACGGAAACCACGAGATCCGTGGTCACTGTCGTTCCCCGTATAGCATGACATACCGACTGGAGAGAATCAAAAAGCTGCGATGACTGTCCGTGAATGATAATTTGCATAAATACAACTCGTATATCCCGTAACACGCAGGGATGGTTATCGTGATCCAGACCCTTTACCCCTCATCGGCTGGCCAACAAAACCAATACCCGCCGGATGATGGGTTCCACATGTGTCTTTAACAAGGCCGTTCCACTGCTCTCTTCTTCCAGATAGACCCATTTTTTGGGTTCACCAAATCGTTCATAGAGGTCCCGATGATCCACTCCAGCCTCCTCCGATGTGCTGGAAATGATGTAGATAAGCGGACGTCCTGCGATCATCTCTGCATAGTGGTCCACAAAAGGCCCCTCGTCCATCACCGGAGTCAGCAACGCCACACCCTGAATAAGAGAGTCCCAGGCAGCCAACTGCAGTACCGGCATCGCCTGATCCCGGACACCCACCCAAAAGGCTTTGTTAATGCGATCCCCATAGTGTTCAACAGCCTCCTGAACACTCTCATGGCGTGCACCTGTCGTATCACCGTCTCCACTGTAAAGAAAGACATAAAAATTGAGACGTGCCATATCCCCGGCCGATTCAAACCATGACGGCACCTCATCAGCCGACGGCAAGGCCAGCACAAGTGCGGGCCTGGGCTCATCCAGTTGCGGTTCAAACACAACACAGGAAAAAGAATCCTGCATGGCGGTGTTTAGCATCGCCGTCCTCTGCTCCACCGGTGTCACCGTTCCCCGACATCCCATCCCCAAAAGGACTAGCAGTAACAGTACCGGTACACAACGGATAATATCTCTCATCTCAGCTCACCTGTTGTTGTTCGTGAAAGACCATTATACAAAAAAAAATGCAGGGTCCCAACAGTTTTCGCTACAGGTAACAAAACACGAGTCTAGTGACCGTAGCAAGGGATAACAGGGCCGAGGACTTTATTCTTGCAAATGCGGGGTTAAACGATTATATTTGCAGCACCCGATAAATTCCTACCACCACCAGAATAGGAGCGCTTATGGAAACCAATCACAAAGGTCTTCCGGAAAACGCGTACAGACCGCTCAAGGCCGGTGAAACCTACAAGCCGGTTGTACCGGTCGACAAGCCGTTACCCGAAATCACGCCGTATTCATTGATTTGGGGATTGTTCTATGCAGCGATCTTTTCTGCTGCCGCAGCCTATCTTGGATTAAAAATCGGACAGGTGTTCGAGGCGGCCATTCCCATCGCCATCCTCGCTGTGGGAACCTCGGTGTTCACCAAACGCAAAAACGCCCTGTCGGAAAACGTGATCATCCAGTCCATCGGAGCGGCGTCCGGTGTGGTTGTGGCCGGAGCCATTTTTACCATTCCGGCCATTTATATCCTGGAACTCGAGGCCGAATTTTTTCAGATTTTTTTGTCCTCACTCTTTGGTGGTTTTCTCGGTATCCTGTTTTTAATTCCATTTCGCAAATATTTTGTCCAGGAAATGCATGGCAAGTTCCCCTTTCCCGAAGCGACAGCCACCACCGAGGTTCTGGTTGCCGGCGAGGCCGGAGGCGAACAGGCAAAAATTCTCATCAAGGCCATGGCTATCGGTGGAATCTATAATTTTATCATGGCAACCTTTCATTGGTGGAGTGAAATTTTTCAAAGCCGGGCGGTTCCGTTTATGCGAGGACTGGCTGATGATGCCCGTATTGTCTTTCGGTTGAATGTGGACTCGGCCATTGTCGGATTGGGCTATATCGTCGGCCTGAAATACGCTGCCATTATCGCTGCCGGTTCGTTTGTTTCCTGGTATGTCTTTATCCCCGTTATCCACTTTTTCGGCCAACACATCCCCAGCGTCGTGGGCAGCACGGCCACCTCTTTGATCGGACAGATGACGGCCGAAGAGATTTTCGGCTCTTACGTGCGGCATATCGGAATCGGAGGCATCGCTGCCGCCGGTATCATCGGCATCATAAAGTCCTCGGGAATCATCGGCGGCGCAATGAAACTGGCCTGGAAAGAAATCATCGGAGGCAAAGCCCTCGATCAACAGCAATCCAACCGCATGGAAAAAGATCTGCCCATGGGCTGGGTCGGCGGATTGATCCTACTCTCTCTTTTGGCTATCGCCATCTTTTTCGTCTTCGGCGTGGTACATAATCTCTGGCACGCTGTCGTCGGTCTGCTCATTGTGACCATTATTGCCTTTCTGTTCACCACAGTAGCCGCCAGAGCAATCGCGATTGTCGGAACCAACCCGGTTTCGGGAATGACGTTGATGACTCTGATCATCTCCTCTGTTATCCTTGTCAGAGTCGGCCTCTCCGGCCCCTCCGGAATGGTTTCCGCCCTGATTATCGGAGGTGTGGTCTGTACCGCACTCTCCATGGCAGGAGGGTTTATCACCGACCTCAAAATCGGCTACTGGCTTGGAACCACACCGGTCAATCAGCAAAAATACAAGTTCCTCGGTACCCTGGTCGCTGCCGCTTCTGTGGGCTTGGTCATTATGATG
The DNA here is from genome assembly GCA_964413725.1 of uncultured Cytophagia bacterium. Taxonomy (GTDB): domain Bacteria; phylum Zhuqueibacterota; class Zhuqueibacteria; order Residuimicrobiales; family Oceaniaggregativiventaceae; genus CAYPUH01. Next base: position 611 of record CAYPUH010000315.1, on the reverse strand, counting down.
CTCAATGAAACCTATGGTTTCGGCGAAGGCAGCTCCCTTGCCGCTCCGCAGGCAACCGCAATGGCCGCCGTCATCAAACCGCTGATGTCGAATCAACCGGCCCCCTGGATGCTCTATGTGGCCGGCGCGTTTTTTGCCATCATACTGGAAATCATCAGTGTCCCTCCCCTGGCATTCGCCCTGGGTATGTACCTGCCCCTGGAATTAAACACCCCCTTGCTCGTGGGAGGTTTGATCGCTCACTTTGTCGCCAAGAGCGCGTCCACCGATGAGGTGATGAAAAAACGACGGGAACGAGGAACCCTGATCGCCTCGGGATTTATCGCCGGTGGCGCGATTATGGGTGTACTCTCTGCATTCCTGAAATATGTCAAGTTCGATGAACTGGGCTTTATCAAACCCATTATCGCCACCCAGTGGGCTGCCAGCCATGCGGGAGAACTCGTGGGACTCGGCGTTTTCGTTCTGCTTTCCGTCTATATGTGGTGGGATTCGAAACGCGTGGATTGATCACCCTCAGGAGCCGGTTATCGACCGGCTCCTTTTTTTTATCCGGATTCAAACAGAACCAACCCAACAAGTGAATACGGAACGAGATGGTGAAATGAACA
>CAYPUH010000314.1:0-5062 GCA_964413725.1 uncultured Cytophagia bacterium | reverse complement strand
ATTCGAGTATTGCTTGTGAATCAAATACCCCAAAGCAAGGGGAGCGTCGTGATGCAAAAAATCAATAGCTTCAGCTGGACTGCGGCGAAACGCCGGATGGCGTTTGCGCAGTGCAATCAGCCCCCGATAATAGTCAACCAATTGCCGGTTCATATCCGCATGCCGGAAATTCATCCAATTGGTCTCATTGTCCTTGTTATAGCTGTTATGATCGACGAGACCCACATGGGGATCTGGAGCTGCTGTCGGAGCAATGACTTTGCTGCGGGCATATTCTTGCCCCTCATGGATCATCACCCCCCCCTGGCTGGTAAAAAGCACAAGAGCAGCCAGCTTATTGGCCTTGAGCGTGTATCCGGACACACGGACATGTTCATCCAGATCCACAATTTTCGATTCGGGTGATATCTGCCCGGATCCAATCCGGATAAAATCGCCCAGCGTGTGGTCGTCATGAGATTCCAGATAGTTGATCGAATGCGCTGACGTCTGAAAAAGGCCGCCCTCTTCTTCCAGTGTACCACGGATATAGCGCTTCAGGGACTCTTTAGTGTTATCCGCCCACCACGTCCCAAAAATAAAACTCTGGCCATCTACCGGATTCTGTCCCTTAACGCCATTGCGAAAATGATCGTTCCAGGCGGCCCATCCGTGCCGGGAAAACGCCGCAGGTTCGTATTCTCCCCCTCCCCAGGGTTCGGCGATCAATATCACATCCGGATTGATTCGCATGGCCTCTTTGCGAACCGCGTCGATGGTCTCCCAGTCGATCATGGCAGCCAGATCGAATCGAAATCCGTCAATGTGATACTCTTGCATCCAGTGTCGGACACTCTCCACGATCAACCGCTTGGACATCGGTCGATCGGTTCGAAAATCATTGCCGCAACCACTTTTGGACATATACTGACCCTGAGGGTCCAGATGGAAATAATACTCGCGATCGATGGTTTTAAAGCTGTTGCGATCATATTGCGCAACATGATTATAGACCACGTCGAGGATAACCGCAAGACCTTGCTGGTGAATCGCTTTGACCAACGATTTGAATTCACGGACCTGATCTCCCTTACGCCCACACCACGCACCGGCTGTCAGTGTCTGCCCGCTTGCATAATACGCCTCGGGGGCAAAGAAAAAGCTGGTCATATATCCCCAATGATTGCGTGCATAGGGATTCCAGGTATTCACCACCCCGTCCACAGGTATGTTAAAGGGAATTTCGATATTACCAAATTCATGTATGGGAAGAAATTCGACAGCATTCACACCCAGGGATTTAATATGTTCGAGCCCACCCCGGATATCTTTGCTGACAAAACCGTCATAGGATCCGGCAATCGCGGCCTGAACTCCTGAACTGGAATGAGCCGTGAGATCGCGCACATGGCATTCATAGATAATCAGATCCCGCCAATCCATGCCAACCCCGCGATCGCCTTCCCAATCAAAGGAGGTGGGTTCCGGCAGAATGGATCGTGCCGGATGCCGGAATTCATTGCGGGTGGTTACAGCCGTGGAATAGGGATCCGCTATCAATGGGGGAGGATCGTCCAGAGTGTTCGTCTCCTTCCATATCCGGTAGGCATAATAGCGCGCATCGGACACATCGGGCAGCTGAACCTGCCAGACTCCGTCCCCGTCGCGTTGCATACGATAACGTTTTAAATCCATGTGCTCCGGATCTGCACCCAAATTCAAATCCACCGCCACGGCCCGCGGTGCAAAGAGACGAAACCACACCGACTTTCCATCCCGGGAAAACCCCATGGGTTTATCGGACACATAGCGATCCAAAACCCCATCGACTCTCACATCGATGGTCTGTCCGGCACACGTCAGGGTGTAGGATCGGTCAAGGGAAAGAGGTGCGACCGAAAGCACGAGTATGGAATCGCGAACATCCACATCGCGAATCTCGACTTTAGGAGAAATGAAAAACTCTGTATGAGAGGGATCGACCGGTTGTCCTTCAACGACCAGTTCAATGGTATCCAGATCCACCATTCTTGCAGAATGTAGCGTAAGGGAGTCATCCATAGCAATACCTGTTGCAAAAGCGATAAAAACAAAACAAAAAAGTGTCTTGCGAAACATGATCGGACGGCCCCCTGTATGTTTTGGTCCTTTCCTCGCAGAGAAAGGCAGAGAATCTCCCCTCCCTGCATGGGAATCAGGTCATACGACGATCAAGGGCGTTTTCGGCCTCGATACGATCGTTAAATTCGATCGTTTTGTTCTTCAGGGTCTGGCTGGTTTCATGCCCCTTTCCCAGAATCATAACCATGTCACCAGACTGTGCAGTATTGACAGCATGCCGGATGGCTTCATGACGGTCATCGATTGTGGTCACCTTGCTGTTTCCAAGACCTTTGATAATATCCCGACTGATCTGCTTTGGATCCTCGTTTCTCGGATTATCAGCGGTCACGATGACCAGGTCACTGTAGCGTCCGGCCACATCACCCATCAATGGACGTTTCTCTTTATCGCGGTCGCCTCCACATCCAAACACGGTAATGACCCGATTGGGACGTAGACTTTTGGCGAGACTGAGTACATTTTCGATACCATCGGGTGTATGAGCGTAATCGACCACAACAGCAAAATCCTGCCCCTTGTTCACCAGTTCGAAACGCCCGGATACATAAATAGGGGCTTCCAGACCCGATTTTATGGTCTCCAGATCAATGCCCTGCGACAGTGCCACGCCTACGGCTGTAAGCATATTGTATAGATTGAATCTACCCACCAATCCGGCCTGCACCGGCACAGTCCCGATGGGTGTCACCAGATCAAACGTCGTTCCCTGTATGTTAAACTCGATATTGCGGGCGGTAACATCCGCCGGAGTGTCGAGACCATATGTCAGGACCGTAGCCTGGGTGGCGTCAATAAACCGCTGTCCCACAGGATCATCCACGTTCACCACAGCATGTTTATCCGCACTCAGCCACTGAAACAGTCGCAGCTTTGTGTTGAGATAGGCATCCATAGTCTTGTGAAAATCGAGATGGTCCTGCGACAAGTTGGTAAACCCCGCCACATCAAAATCGATACCCGCCAGTCTGTGAAACTCGATACCATGGGATGAGGCTTCCAGGACACAATAATCAAAGTCCAAATCCGCCATTTGTCGAATGATCGCCTGCAGATCCGGAGGCTCGGGAGTGGTATCTTTGGACTTGTGAATCTCTCCGTTTAATTTGTAATAGAGCGTGCCCACAAGGCCGATTTTATGATTTTGTATAAAAATACTCTCGACGATATGGGTCGTCGTGGTCTTGCCATTGGTGCCGGTCAATCCGATAATTTTTAGTTTCTCCGATGGCTTGCCATAAAACATATTTGCCAATAATCCCAATGCATAGCGTGAATCAGGGACGCGAATCCGGGTGACCGATTCCGGCACCTCTACAGCTTTCTGAAACACCACTGCCACACCCCACCGTACGATCGCAACCCTGACAAGAGCATCTCCATCCGGGAAAACCACCTATTCCAGCAGTCTAAAAATATCAATAGCAACATACAAAAAACCCGGTTCGACTCGAAGCGGATCGTAGACAATGCCCTGGATCTCCACTCCGTCAACCCCTCCATCGACTTTCTTTTCATCAAGTACATCGAGCAGTGTTTTGAGTTCCATAAGCCTTCCCAATGCGTTTGTTTGATGTCCGAACTCATAAATGTCCAATAACCGGACACTGGTGGTCTTGATTACAATTGAGGTATGATGTATCACCGCAGGAGGAACATAAAATCATCAGCATGGATCGAAAGAACGATCTCTACCCACGCTGTGTCAGGGTTTGACCGCGCTGATTATGGCAAGGTTTAGAAACTTCCAGGGAACAGCAATATATTCAAATCCAATGCCACGCAACCATTCGACCTTGTTGTCGATCGTCGTGATATGATGATCCTGACGCAACAGGGTGGACTGAGACAGACGGTCGATCTCTTCCCGTTCAATGGCCCCCCTTTTGAGCTCATTTTGAACGGTTTGCACTTCCACATTGTGAAACACCTGATTGATGCGAGGATCATCAGCTTTGAAAAATTCACAGGAAACCCAGCGTCCTTTGCTGTTCAACACCGCAAAGGATTCCTGCAAAACTTCCTGATGTCGTTCCAGGGAGACATAGTCCAGCGTAAAGGCAGAGACGATGGCATCCATAGACCCGAGATCCTGTGTCCAATCGGTTTTGTTCAAATCCTGGTGTATGGGAACAAAACGGTCACCGACATCTTGACATTTCTGTCGGGCACGATCCAACAGATCTTGCTCCCGATCCACACCGAATACGGTAGAGGCTTTTAAAAGCTCCAGCATCCGTCTTGACAACTCGCCGAATCCGCTGCCCAAATCCGCGATACGAACCTGACGATCGGGTGAGAAATCGAGCATCGCCACGATCATATCGTTGGCTTCCCGATATTTGGGTACGATATATTCGTACAACCGGTCCAACAGATCCAGCTCATCCGAATATTGAAAGCTCTTTTCTGGCATTAATTATCCCTGTCAAGTTTAACAGTTGTGTTTCCGGTCCGGTCTGAGAGCCGAGTGTCAGACAAATCAAATTGAGTTCTGGACTCGGCCGATTCTCCGGTTAACGGGACGGTAACAACCATGTTCAGCTCAAAAATCCCCAGATCCTTTTCGGTCAAATCCAGTCCGATATAATCATAGACAACCGAATCCCGGGCAACCCGTTCAACACGATTAAAGGTCTCTTCATCATCCCCGCCTATCCAACCGAACAGTTTGGAAAACACGGATGCGTTCTTTTTTTCGATCAGTCGCAAACGATATTCTATAGTATAATCAATAGCAGCGTTACGATCAACTGGTAAATTGTATATTTCATAATAGAGAAAAACCGGTTGCTCCCGCCTAAATGTTTTTGCCGGCTCGGGCACCACCTTGAGACCATGTTTATTAAAGGGTCCTCTGGCGGTATCGGGATAAATTCGCGAGGATAATTCGATCGAACTCAATTGAACGGTTGATGAATCAAAGCGTTCCGGCTGGTAGTAGAGATTATATCCCCCTATC
>CAYPUH010000313.1:0-5063 GCA_964413725.1 uncultured Cytophagia bacterium | reverse complement strand
CGGTTTTACCATCCTGGATATGGGCGGACACTTCAAATCCGATTTCCATGGGTTTAATATCATCTATAAAGGGGCGGATATCCACTTTTTTAATTTTGTTCTTTTTCTGTCGTTCAACAAAGAGTTCTTTTTGCTGCAGAATTCCGAAGCATCGCATTTCAAACTGAGCTGTATCGAATGGTTCCACAATCTCCACCCGATATCGTGTGAAATTAACCTGTTGAGACAAGGATTCGGACCGGCGGAACAACACTCGCTGCCCGAGTAGTTCCAGTTCCATGGGCAGTTCCCGCTGCAGCTTGTCGAGCAGAGTTTTCTCTGCTCCCTGAAATGTCGTAAGGTCCAGATACTCGGCTTCACTCATAAAGCCGGTGGACAAAGCCGGACCAAAGGAAATTCTTGGATGTGGGTTGTATCCCTCACTATAAACCAGAGGGATATTGGCACGTCGTAGTGCCCGTTGAAACAGTCGCATCATGTCCAGATGCGAATAGAATCGTACCGCATTCCCCCGACGGTACTGGAGACGAACCTGAACCGGATCCGGATTGTTTTCCGGAACTTTGAGCGGTTTTGTATCAGATTCCGGCACAAGTTTGAAGGATTGCGTTTGCTGCTGGATCTGCTTTTGACAGGCCGGACAACTTGCGAGTCCACATCCATGACATCGCGAAAGCCGGCAATCCTCGGTGATGGTCTCATCCAGTGCCCGCTGGTATTCCTTTTCCAGAAACGAGCGCGATATGCCCTTGTCAATATGATCCCAGGGTAGACAATGATCAATTGATCGCGGTTGCAGATAGGAATCCAAAGACAAATCGTTTTCGGCGAGAGCGTCTTTCCACTGGGAAAAGTCAAAAAACTCTCTCCACCCCTCAAATCGTGCCCCGTGTTGCCAAACGGATTCGATCACCGCTCCCAGACGACGATCTCCCCGTGCCAGCATCCCTTCTACAGCTGCAACCTCGGGTTCTCTCCAGCTTAATTTGACGTTACGCTGGCGAAGGTGACGACGCAGCAGCTCAAGTTTGGCTTGCGTGGTGTCCATCGTGTCCTGCCGGACCCACTGAAACGGCGTCATGGCTTTGGGGACAAACGGAGAGATGGACACATTGACCCGGCACCCCCGGTGCAGCCGTGCCAAGTCCGAAATGCGCCCGACCAAATCGACAATTCCCATCAAGTCTTTTTCCGTCTCGGTCGGATGACCAATCATAAAATACAACTTGACCAGTCTCCAACCTTCACGATACGCGAGGTCCACGGCTCGCAGGACGTCTGCATCGGTCGTCGTCTTGTTGATCACCCGACGCAATCTCTCACTTCCCGCTTCGGGAGCCAGTGTCAGGCCGGACTTGCGAACCCCTTTGGCAAATCCAGCCACCTCGGGTGTAAAATTCTCGGCCCGCAGGGATGGAAACGAGAGGTTGACCATATCATCCTGAAACGCCCGTCTCAGCTCGGTCAGCAGGGCCCTCAGGTCTGAATAGTCAGATGTGGAAAGAGAGAGCAGCGATATTTCGTCATAGCCGGTGGCGTTTATGCTCTCTTTGGCCAGAGTGACCACACCCGAAACGGTTCGTTCCCGAACCGGCCGATATAACATACCGGCGTTACAGAACCGGCATCCCCTGGAGCAGCCCCGTGCAATTTCAAGAGAAACGCGGTCATGAGTTGTGGAAATGATGGGAACCAGAGGCTGGTTCGGATAGCTGTCCGAGGTCAACTCGTCGATGATACGAGCCCGAATTGATTTTGGCGCCCGAGGGTGCTCGGGAACAAGACCAGCAAAGTCACCAGCGGCTGTCATCAAGGGTCTGTAAAATCCGGGGACATAGACGCCTGTTACACCAGCCAGCAGTTGCAACATCTCCTCACGGTTCTGATCTTGTTTCTTGGCCTCCGCAACGATCTCCACCACATCTCGAACCACCGTCTCGCCATCGCCGAGCACGATAGCATCAAAAAAATCCGCCATGGGTTCGGGATTGAAACTCGACGGTCCACCTGCGATAATCAGAGGCAACCCCTCACGAGCACTGGCTTTGAGGGGCATACCGGCCAGATCAATCAAATTCAGGATGGTGGTAAAATGGAGCTCGTATTGCATCGTAAAACCGAGCACATCAAAATCGGAAACCGCTGAATGCGTTTCGAGTGAAAAGAGCGGCACACCCCATTGCCGCATCTCTTCCTCCAAATCAACCCAGGGAGCATATACGCGTTCTGCATATACCCGATCCATCTGATTGAGAACGGTGTACAGGATTGGAAACCCAAGGTAGGACATTCCCACCTCATACACATCCGGAAAGACAAGCGCCACCCTGACGTCCATATCTTCCGGAGATTTCCGCACCATATTCACTTCGTTGCCAACATAGCGACCCGGCTTTAGAACGCGAGGTAGAATATGATTAAAAAGCGTCTCTTTGAGTTGTTTATCCTTCACCCAATTCTCAAATCTATAAACTGAATTCTGTATCGACAGAATCCAAATAATTATCGTTATAGTCCTATTGTAATGCTATCACCAGAGCGTCGCACAACGTATACCCCCCACCATAGCAGACAGAGATGATCATGTCATCAGTCAAGGGATGGGTTGTCTCGGTATGCAGACCGTCAGAGTCCCCCGTGCATGTGACAACGAGATGCAATCGGTAACAAGAATACGCCCCATCAGCCCGTCTGCCGATGGGGCGTACGATTTGACGTTTTTCTCAAAATCTTAACGCTGAATCGCACCGGGTTGTTCCCATACCCATCACGCCATCGCTGTTCACGACGGTACAAACCCATTGACCGGCGGCGACCCGATCATTGACATGAGCAGCCTCACTACTCGAGATGACGTACAAACTCTATGCCCTTTTCGATTGCCGCTTTGTTGATCTCGATAAGAGAAGATCGCTTGATAAAGTGAGGCAAAGCCTCGAAAACAATCTCTTTGGGCAGAATTAAAGTATATCCAATATACGCTCCCAGGGCAACCATATTGGCCACACGCGTGTTACCGAGTTCATCGGCAATTTTTGTCGCCGGAACACCCAAAACGCTTAAATCATCGCGTTCCGGTTCATCTTCAACCAGTGAAGTGTTATAAACAATCAAGCCATCCGGTACGACCAACGGTTCAAATTTCTTCAGGGATGGCAGGTTCATGGCAAACAACACCGTGGGGGTGGAGACCGTCGGGGATCCGATTCGTCGGGATGCCAACTTGACAGTGCAATTGGCGGTTCCACCACGCATTTCCGGACCGTAGGATGGAATCCAGGAGACATGATACCCGGCCTGCATTCCGGCCTGCGCCACTCCCAGGCCAAGACTCAGCACTCCCTGTCCACCAAACCCGGCCATGACCAGACTGGGATCCTGATAGCGTTTTTCAGGCAGCGGAACCCGAACCTCTGAAGTCTTTTCTCCATTCGTGGGGATACTCAACTTTTCAAAAATGTTTTCAGAGGTAAATACATGTGGTGTTGCTTCACTTACTTCGATTTCTTTGCTTTTGTCCTTGTAGACACCGAGTGGAAATATTTCAACCATATTCTCTTCGATCCACTCATTGGACTGCGTGGGCGACATTTTCCACCCTGAGGGACATGCAGAGAGGACTTCGACAAAGGAAAAGCCCTTGTTTTCAATTTGATTTCGCAACCCCTTGCGGACCGCAGCTCTCACTTTATTGGTGTGTTTGGCGTCGGTCAATGCCACACGTTCCACGTAGATCGGAGCTTCCAGAGAGGAGATCAACTCGGACATGCGCATCGGGTACCCCTCGTTCAGGGAATTGCGCCCGCGAGGAGTGGTCGTTGTCTTTTGTCCCAGCAGCGTGGTGGGAGCCATCTGGCCACCGGTCATGCCATAGATGGCATTGTTGATAAAAAAGACCGTGATATGTTCACCGCGGTTCGCAGCCTGGAGAATATTGTTCCCGCCAATGGCCGCCAGATCCCCGTCACCCTGATAACTGATAACAACGCTCTCCGGATAGACCCGTTTGATTCCGGTGGCAACAGCGGGCGCCCGACCATGTGCCGCCTGAATATTTCCAAATCGAAAATAGTAATAGGCAAATACACTGCATCCCACCGGACTGATCAATATTGTATGATCGCGTACACCAAAATCATCCACAGCTTCCGCGATTAGTTTATGAAGAACCCCATGACCGCATCCCGGACAATAGTGAGTGACATCCTGATTGGCACCGGGTTTGCGTTCATATACAGGGTAGAAACTGTCCGCTTTTTTCAAGACCTTTTCTGCCATGGTTATGCCTCGACTGTTGATTTAACCTGTTCAATGATCTCTTCCGGGGAAGGCACGTTTCCTCCCAATCGACCGAAAAACTTGACGGGTTTTCGCCCATTCACAGCCAGACGAACATCATCGACCAGCTGGCCGGTTGACATTTCCACCACCATCAACTGATCAGCGGTCTCTGCTGCGCGAGCGATGCGGTCGTCGGGAAACGGCCACAGGCTGATCGGCCGAATCAATCCGGCACGGATTCCCTGTTCCCTCAAGTCATCGACAGCGGTTTGCAACGAACGGGATACCACACCATAGCCGATGAATATCAGTTCGGCATCATCCGTACGATACTCTTCGAACCGGACTTGATTGGCTTGTATCGTGTTATATTTTTCAAGCAGGTGAAGATTGTGTTGCTCCAGCCGATCGGGTTCAAGCTCTATTGAACTGATGAGATGATGCTCATCTTCCGCATCCGCGTGTATGGCCCATGGTTTATCCGGAATCGTCTCCACAGGATCGGGAAACGTGACCGGTTCCATCATCTGTCCGATAAAGCCATCCGCCAAAACCACAACCGGATTCCTGTATGTATCCGCCAGTTCGAATGCCAACATGGTCAGATCACACATTTCCTGCGCACTATTGGGTGCCAGAGCGATCAGTTTATAATTACCGTGACCTCCACCTTTGACCATTTGGTTGTAATCCGATTGTTCCGGGGCAATATTTCCCAGACCGGGGCCGCCTCGCATGATATCCACGACCACCAGGGGAAGCTCTGCACCCGCACAATAGGA
>CAYPUH010000312.1:0-5082 GCA_964413725.1 uncultured Cytophagia bacterium | reverse complement strand
TGAGCCGGCGCCTTTGAGTTTGCATACATGTCGGGCAAATTCGATCACCGCACATTGTAATCCCAGACAAATACCCAAAAAGGGCTTGTGATGCTCGCGAGCGTAGCGGATAGCTACGATCTTGCCTTCGATACCCCGTTCACCGAACCCCCCGGGAATCAACAAGCCGGATACATCCTGAAGGTGTTTTTGAACATTTGTCTCGTCCAGAGTCTCGGCCTCTATCCACTTGAGCTCGACTTTGGTATCATTCTCCACGCCGGCATGTGCGAACGCCTCCATGATACTTTTATAAGAGTCATGCAAATTGGTATATTTACCACAGATGGCGATACGAACAAATGAGGAAGGATTTTGAACCCGTTGTAGAAATCCTTTCCATCCACTCAAATCCGGTTCCACATGCTTCATTCCCAACCGGGTCTCGATTTTTGTCCCCAAGCCATCTTCCTCAAAAAGGATAGGTACCTCATAGATGGTATCGGCGTCCCGGGCTTCGATAACCATTTCGGGACGGAGGGAGCAAAACAGCGCGATTTTTTCACGCGATTCCTTGTTCAGTACATTTTCAGTCCGGCACAACAGCATATCCGGTTGCAGACCGATCTCGCGAAGCTTCATCACCGAATGTTGCGTGGGTTTCGTCTTGAGTTCACCGGACGATTTGATAAACGGTACGAGCGTCAGATGAACGAACATGACGTTTTCCCGATCGTGCTCGAGGCCAAACTGTCGGATGGCTTCGAGAAACGGTTGACCTTCGATATCTCCCACCGTTCCTCCCACTTCGATGATGACGATATCATAACCATCTGAAACCGCTGTGATCCGTCGTTTGATTTCATCGGTGATATGGGGGATCACCTGAACGGTCTTGCCCAGATAATCGCCTCGCCGTTCGCGCATGATGACAGAGTGGTAGATCTGACCGGTGGTGGCATTGTTGCGTTTGCTCATGCTGGTATGGATGAAGCGTTCATAATGCCCGAGATCGAGGTCGGTCTCCGCTCCATCATCGGTCACATAGACTTCTCCGTGTTGAAATGGACTCATGGTACCGGGGTCCACATTGATGTAGGGATCGAGCTTAATACAGGTAACCTTTTTACCCCGGGACTTGAACAGTCGGCCTATGGATGCGGCCGCGATTCCCTTTCCCAGCGACGAAACAACCCCGCCGGTGATAAAAACATACTTTGTTTTACCTTTCACGACAATCCCATCTCTTTGGCTTTTCGTTCCACTCGTTCTATATCCGCCGGAACATCCACACAAACGGATGCTCCTTCCGTTATCCCGACTTTGATTTTAAAGCCGTTTGCCAGCACCCGCAATTGTTCGAGCTTTTCCGCGGCCTCCAGAGCCGTAGATTCGAGTTCATGAAACCGCAGCAGGAAATCGCGCCGATAGGCATAGATACCGACATGATTATAATAGGGATAGGTAGACGGCCAATCAGCCTGGGACGACACATCCCGGGCATGGGGTATGGCGGCTCTGGAAAAATAGAGCGCCCGGCCCTGTTTATCCAGTATCACACGAGCGGCTTGAGGATTCATCAGCTCTGAGGGGCGTTTAATGCGATAGGCCAGAGTGGCCATCACACTTTCGGTATCTTCGGCCAATTCCCGAGCCACATGATCCACATTGCCGGGATTGATGAGTGGCTCATCCCCCTGAACGTTGATGATCATGGGCGCGTCCACATCCCTGGCCACATACGCCACGCGTTCGGTTCCGGTGGCGAGCGATGACGGCGTCATCACACAGGCTCCACCAAACGATTGCACCACATGCTGGATGCGTTCGTCATCTGTGGCAACGATTACTGTGTTAAGGGTCTGCGCTTGTCGACACTGCTCATAGACCCACTGAATCATGGGCCGTCCCAGAATGGGGGCCAGGGGTTTGCCGGGAAACCGGCTGGAGGCCCAACGGGCGGGTATGATGACGATCGGTTCAGGAGGCATCGGACGATCCTATTACTTTAGGTACACTAAAAAAGCCACCATGGATTCTGGGGGCAGTTTTTAATGCCTCATCCCGACTCAGGCCGGAGTGGGCGGTATCTGCCCGTAACCCATCGGTCTGATCTCCGATATGAGTGGTGGGAGCGATATCCTCGGTGTCCAATTCGTTCAGTGTTTCCACATAGGTCAAAATCTGATTAAATTGCTCGGTAAGACTCTTTTTTTCTTCATCCCCGAAAGATAATTTGGCCAAACGGGCAATATGTTCAACATCGTTCAGAGTTACAGACATAGACACCTCTTTGTTTCCGGTTCGTATCACCGTCGAAAACTCACGCCCCAAACAAACAGACGTCCTGCTGATGAGCAGGACGTGACGCTCCAATATAAAACACAGACCGCAAAGAGTCAAGGGAATTAAAATTTCATGGCATAGTTTTTGTAATTGCATGAGATCCAGGAAACTAGACGGGCTTTAACATGCGGCAGGGTCGGTCAGGACTTACCAGGACAAAAAAAAAGGAGCACAATAGGATCTATTGTGCTCCTGATACTCTAAAAACAGGTACTCTCAGACGATATTGACCACCTTCTTGGTCTTGCCCAGTCGTTTAAATTGGACATTACCGTCCACCTTGGCAAACAAGGTATCGTCGTTACCCATCCCAACGTTATCTCCCGGATGAATGCGAGTACCGCGCTGACGCACGATAATAGAACCAGCGGTAACAAACTGGCCATCGTATCGTTTGACACCCAGCATGTTGGGATTGCTGTCACGACCATTTCGAGAGCTACCTACACCTTTTTTATGCGCCATGAGTTCACCTCCACTCTAAACGATCACCATCCTGATGATAAATTCGCGAGGGGCGATTTTGTATTCAGGATACGATCTTGTCTATTTTCAATCGGGTCTTCGGTTGACGGTGGCCTCGTTTCAATTTATAGCCTTTGCGGCGCTTCTTCTTGAAAATGACCACTTTTTTGTCCTTGATCTGATCGACGACCGTCGCCTGAATGCTGGCACCCTCGATATAGGGTGTACCCACTTTAACGTTCTTGTCGGTGGACAAGAGCATCAGTCGATCAAATTCTACTTTGTCGCCCGCCTTCCCTTCGACTTTTTGGGTACTGATCACCGCATCTTTTGTCACTTTAAATTGATGGCCGGCAATATTAACGATGGCGTACATTCGGAGTGATCTCCATGCTTGATATTCTGTGTCGAATGTCTTTTCCTCCCCCGGTACCCTTTCATTGAAAAGGGTAAAAATCTTGTATATCCAGAATTTAAATTTATGAAATTCTAAAGAAAAAGTCAAGGCATAAATTGTGAAGTCAGGTCTTCCTGACCTTCCCGATCGAGGATTCTAAATTCATCCATAGTCAGGCTGTCGTCCTCAATGAGTCGAATACGGGTCCAGTACTTCCATCCCAGTTTGCGGAGACGATTGTTGACGCCGCCTTTGAGAAACGCAGCCAGTTCAGAATGGACCACCAGCTGGATATATCGGGGGCCTTTCTCACTCCGATACCGTTTGATCCAGCGTTCGATACGAGCCACCACTGTGGTTTTGGAGATCACACGGCCGGTTCCCAGACAAGCGGAACAGGGCTCCGAAATGGTAAAAAAGAGATTGGGACGCACCCGCTGCCGCGTCATCTCGATAATGCCAAATTTGCTCAGCGGAGCGGTGCTGAGCTGGGCACGATCGCTTTTGAGCTCTTTTGCAAACTCCTCTTCCAGCCGCTTCCGGTTCTTCTCTTCAACCATGTCGATAAAATCGACAATAATGATGCCGCCGATATCCCGGAGTCGAAGTTGTCTGGCAATTTCACGTGCCGCCTCTATGTTGATCTTGAGACTGTTGGCATCATGATCCTTTTTACCCATAAACCGACCGCTGTTGACATCGATCGCGGAGAGGGCTTCGGTATGATCAAAAAAGATATACCCGCCGCTCTTTAGCCATACCTTTCTGGATAAGGACTTGTTGACTTCTGTCTCGATATTAAATTTGTCAAATACCGGCTCCTTGCCATTGTACAGCACAACGCGTTCAACCAGTTGAGGAGACACCTCCTTGAGATATTTGACAATCTGGCGGTGCATCTTTTTTGAATCGACGATGAGCCGTGTCACATCACTCGTAAACAGATCACGGATCACACTTGAGAGCATTCCCATATCTTTAAAGATAAGCTGGGGTGGATCGCTCTTTTTAATCTTGCGTTTGACCTGTGCCCAGTTTTTCAGCAAGACATCAAAATCGGAAGACAGCGTTTCTTCGGTCTTGTCCTCAGAGAAGGTTCTGACCACCACGCCAAAACCATCGGGGCAAATCTTGCGTCCAAGGGTCTTGAGACGACGGCGTTCCTTGCGGCTGTGAATCTTGCGGGACACACCGACCATGGAGTGATAGGGCAACAGGACCAGAAAACGACCCGGCAGGGTCAGGTTGGTGGTTACCCGCGCACCCTTGTTTGCTATGGGTTCCTTGGTGACCTGAACCAGTATCGACTGCCCCGGTCGGATCGGGACATCATTTCCGGATGAGGATGACTGCCGCCGTCGTCTGGACGGCTTGCGATTCTGGCTGGGTTCTATACCCAACAATTTGTTGAAATCAGCCAGATTGTCACCGATATCGGAAAAGTGAAGAAACGCATCCTGTTTCATACCGATGTCGATAAACGCTGCTTGTATGCCTTTGATCACCTTGGCCACACGACCCAGGTATATGTCCCCTAGCATCCGTTGGCTTTCCGGACGCTCAAAATGCAATTCGGCAAGTTTACCATCTTCCTGAATGGCTAGACGGGTCTCGCCAATAGACTCGTTGATAATGATTTCTTTCTGCATGTTCCCTTCTTGGGATACCACCTCAAAAATCCATGGGAGAAAGAGTATACTCTCCGTATTTCCGCCAAATACCCATACGGGTCACCAGGGCTGTCTGTCTTAAAACAGTTTGGCCCGGAAAAAGTTGGTCCAACAATTCATCGACACGAACGGTTTTACCATCCTGAATATGAGCGGATAATTCAAATCCGGTTTCCATGGGTTTAATATCATCTATAAAGGGGCGGATATCCACTTTTTTAATTT
>CAYPUH010000311.1:0-5102 GCA_964413725.1 uncultured Cytophagia bacterium | reverse complement strand
CGGAGATCGTTGCCAAAATTCCGCATGGCAGCTGCAAGTCTCAGGGATTTGAAACCGGTCCAGTAATAGGTTCCCAGATCCATCATGGCGGTATCCATTGTCAGGCCCGCCATATCTTCACGGACATATTTTACCGAGAGTCCGAACGAAAAACGGTCCGTCATCCGGATTGAAGCGGTCAGACCGGTGACCAAATCGCTATAACTGAAAAACTCTCCATTGCCATAGGGGTGATATTCGGTGGTGACCGGCATATCAGCCAAATGCAGGTAACCCACAAACGCTCCCAGGGCAATATTATTGTTCAGTTGATGGGTATAGCTCAGAAATTCATAGTTGATATCCGCGAGCCAGTCCAGATGCGATACCATCAATTCATTGCGTCCAATTTGAACCAGGCCGGCGGGATTCCAAAAAACCGCGGATCCATCATTGGCCATGGCAACATAAGCTCCGGCCATGGAAACAGCCCGGGCACCGACGCCAATTTTGAGAAATGTTACAGCCGCGGTCCCGGCTCGTTGCTCTCCGAGTTTGGGTAGCAATCCCTGAGCACCGGCTCCGGTGGTCAGAAGCATTACCAGAGCAAAACCAAAAAATCGTTTCAGAGTGATCATAACATCCTTGTTCAGCTTCTATGGTTCATCCGTTCGTTTCGACGGAATATTCGGGGTATTTGTAGGGCTTAAAAGCGAAAGCCCAACCCTGTCAACACCCGTCGTGGCCATCGATATCGTGCCGGGTTGTCCGGAGGCAGATCCCGGGGATCATCCTGCCAGGTGATGGGAATGATATCTCCGGGCTCGTAGGGACGTCCCGTGACCGGGTTGATGATTCTTGGAATTTGTGCATCGAACAAATTCTCAACTTCCACGAAAAAGGAAACCTCTGTTCCCATCAAGGAAAAATCTTTATAAAACCGGATATCGGTACGCATCCAGGCATCGGAGAGACTGCCGTACTCGTCCTTTTCATAAATGTTTTGATCGATATCGACGAGCCTTCGATACCGTTTTCCCGATTCATATTCCCATCTCAACGTCAGACCCCACCGTTCCGGAATGGGGATGCCAAACAGTGAAAGGTTGGCATCCTCGGGCATATCGAAAAACAGATCGGTGGACAATCGATACGGGCGATCCCAGCTCAGTCGACTCTCACGCAGAGGTTTTTCTGAGACCTTACCAGCCGCCACCAAAAGATTGGTGTTGGGAGTGGAACTTTTTCCCGTGGCAACGGCATACGCAAAATCGATATTACCACTCAGATACCTGGAATACCGGCGTCGGAACCGCATTTCGATACCCCGCGAGCGCGCATAATCCATATTGACGTACATCAGAAAACTGATATTACCGTATCGGGGACTGAATTTTCTGACCTGGGTCGACGTGGGATAGTCGAACATATCTTTATAGTAAGCCTTGACTTCCAATGTCTGATTGGCGCTGAATCTGTGCTTTATTCCCAATTCATAGGCAACCGTTGTGGTCGGATTGAGATTGGGATTTCCAAACAACTGATAGGTCGCCTCTGAAGTGGATTTTAACTTGGCGTAGACATACTGACCCTTGGGTTTTTGAGAAAAATGACCGTAATGAAGATACAGAACATCATTGTCTGTAACGGGATGAGAGATACCCAAGCGAGGACTCAGATGTCCCTTGCCACGCAGCCCCAGAAACTCAAACGTCTGGTCTTTATATGTTTGTCTGGCGGCGTCGGTAATCGTGATGGTCTCGGGATCATAGATAGCATCATCAACATACTTTCCGGGAAACCAATAATCGTACCTCAATCCAATATTCACGATCATACCACTATAGGTGATACGGTCCTGTATAAAAACAGATCCGTCATTGGGGTAAACCCGAAAAAAATCATAATTCCGCCCCAAGCCGCTTTCACCAAACCAGGGTGCGTTGATATCGACGACCTGCATCTCGGTATAGCGGCTTTCCAGTCCGGCTTTGATCGAGTGCTTGTCATTCGGTTGATTGGTAATTTCAAACTTTAGGTTATAATTATCGCTAAAATAGTCGTACCAGTTTTCAGCATCCCCGGTATCCCAAAACCCATCTCCAAAGCGGGTTTGAATATTACCCTCAGAATCGGGAAGATAGCGAACGGGTTCCAGATCCAGCCGCTGATTATACTCGCTATAATGCTTGTTGCGAACAGAGGAATGCAGGGACGTATAGAATCTGGCGAGAGACAATTCATAGTATGTTCGCGAATTGAGAGTATGGGTCCACTGAAGGGTGGTCAAATGGGCTTGTTTGGTATAGGTGTTGTAATGGTCCAGCATTTTTGTGTATTCATACGGAAATCCGCGTTCTCCCCGTATGCTGGGCAGAAAATATCCCTGGTTGATATTCAGTGAGCGGTCATAGGAGAATACCAGCTTTTGACTGGGTGTTGGTTTCCATGCCAGTTTTCCCATCAGATGCCAGTCGTTTTCCTCCCGCTTGGCAAAGGGATCAAAAGCCGATTCACTGGGAAACAGTTGATCCGCCCTGGGAAGATAGGTGTCCGACAGATGCATGTATCCACTAGTAAACAGGGTGAGCGATCCCGGGATATCAATACCGAGAAATGGCAGCACATATTGTGTGAACGGCTCCGGCCCACCCAAATCAAACTGAACGATGTCGGTATTGTACGAACCCACAACATCGGCGATTGCATTGTCCGTCTTGTAGGTCATCCCACCGGTATAGCGCTCTGCGCCCTCTTTGGTCTCAATATCCACAATACCAGACATGGCTTGTCCGTATTCGGCATTAAAACCGCCGGTAATGACTCTCAGCTCCTTGATTGCCGAGGCGTTTACATAGAGTGTGTTGGAATACCCCGAGAGAGGATCTTTGATGGACTGGCCATCGATCACATACATACTCTCGTCCGCTCGCCCCCCGCGAATATGGATTTTATTGTCCTGGACCACCACCCCCATCTGATCCGAGACGAGATCATCCACATTTTCGACCACCTTTTGTTCAATCTCATCAGAAGAGATGCGTTGTTGAGAGGCCGTTACATCGGTTTCAAAGAGTGGCCGCTCACCAATCACCTGAACACTCTGACCCAGTGCCAGCACGGTGGGCTGCAGTTCGAAATCCACCTCTGTGGTTGTGTTGGGCAGCACGGTGATCCCGGTCTGGATTTGGACCGTATACCCGATCATCGAGGCTTTGATGTCATAATCGCCGGGAGAGAGTCCCCGAATTTCAAAACGACCCTCAATATCGGTAGCCGCCCCTTTGTAGGTGCCCGGAACGATGACATTCACACCGGGCAAGGGCTCCCCTGTTTCTTTGTCGACGACTTGTCCGCGAATCACCGTATTGGGTGCGGCGGACAGAACGGAAAAAGAGAGCAGGGCAATCGAAATAAAGATCAAAAATCGTTTCATCATAACCGTCAGGGTCCAAATTCTTCAAATAGTATATAGCGAAATAGCTCTGTCATGTTTTCATTGCCGTCACAAAAATGCAGGGGCAGAGAAAAATAAATTGAGGTACCGGTTCCAATCTGATACCGAACCCCGACAGCCGGAGATCCCTTGTAAGGCACCGAAAACGGCGCGGTCGAGTCCGGTTCCATGCGATAGACAACATCAGCACTGGGAAGTGGAAGTAGGGCGGAGACACGATTGCCGACCAACTGACCCAGATTGAGATCCAGGGCGTCATCGTTATCACTGCCAAACTCGGCAAACACATCCAATCCGGGAAGCAATCGTCCTCCAGGATTCAGCCGGTAAACAGAATCGATGCGTGTAAAGGTCCAGGTGGTGTCGGGTCGTTCCTCGTTACCGTTGGTGATAAATATATCACCACCGTTTTTCATAAACCGGGTGATACTGAGGCCGGCGTCTGAAAGATGAGGACGACCCAGGTGAGAAAACCAGATCACCTTGTCAAAATAGGACAGATAGGCTTCAATATCGATCGAAGAGTAGGGAATCGAATTTTCCGGATTGATGACGGGTACTCTGTCGGTGCCGATTTCCCAGATCGAATATCCGTCGGGGCCGACCAGCTCATCGAGAATCTCTTTATAAAAAGATTGTACAGTATACAAATTCTGGTCCTGGGCAAAATCATTTACCAACAATATATCGCCCTGGATCGGTTTGACTTTCCAGCGATTGGGAACATCCTCATCTATGGGATCCGGAAAAAAGATCGTATCGCTGCGGGCACCCGAAACGTCTTCGGCAAATACAAAAAATTGATGTTCTCCGGTTTCGAGCGCTCTCAGCGTGATACTGTTTGTGGCTCCGGGCAACTCGTTCCATTGGCTGGTATCGTCCAGCGCGTAATAAATAGAGGTGATGGTCTCGCGTCCATCCGGATCCGAGGCATCCCAGACAAAGGTTCGTGTCGGAAAGGTATACGCCGTCACATCGGGATTTCCTCTGACTCGCGGATTGCTGTTGAGACGAAACGAAATGGTGGGAGGAGAATTGAACACCGGAAACCGAAGCATCGCCGGTTGCGGATCCTCGGCACCATCATCATCCACAGCCCAGACCCTGAAGGAGAATTCAGCGTAATCGGTACGAATCGGTACGAAAAACGTGTCCCGCTCCTGTGTGGTGAAGGATCGTTCGTCCTCAAAATCCCACTGATGATAATATCCCATAACCTGGCCATCGGGATCATCTCCCCACCAGCTGATAATCTGACGACTGGGGGTTGTGTCCAGACCCGTGGTATAGACGATTTCCACGATCTCTCCGGTACTCAGCGTATCAAGCCGGGTCACCTGATCCTGTTCGACATCCAGGAACAGATGTGTGTCCGGAGGGATGTTGCCTGTGGGACGGGATTCACGTTCGTCACCAAACGGATCCTTGAGAGAACATCCTCCCACCCAGACAACCATCACCATAACGACTAGAAACACTCTTGATCGACTTTTCATAGCGCAATAAAGTATGGACCGTCCTGTAACAAAACAGGACGGTCCGCTTTTATCCTGTTGGAGTTATTTGATCAACATCATTTTCTTGCTGGCGATAAAATCACCGGCTTTGATCCGATAGATATACATTCCAGTGGGGACACGAGTGCCCTGGTTGTTCAGGCCATCCC
>CAYPUH010000310.1:0-5126 GCA_964413725.1 uncultured Cytophagia bacterium | reverse complement strand
TACGCTGGTCTCACAGGACCCGGAAATTGTTGGGCTGTTGTATTACACTCACCCTTCAGCCGACCTGCGCGTGAGACAGGTCCGCATCGCATTGGACAAGGCGCCGGATAAAAAGAGCTTGAAACTCGAAACAAAAGAGTTTGAAACCTTGAAACACATTCTGGACCGCATACCCTATTAATCAAAAAAGGGTGGCGTTCACATGCGAACGCCACCCTTTTTTATGGAAGCAACAACAACTGCCGGGTCTGTAAAAAGTCTTTTGACTGTAACCGGTAAAAATAGAGTCCGGCAGGAACACGTTTTCCACCATCAGACCGCCCATCCCAACGTGATGTATGGCTCCCGGACGGCATCCCATAATCCACCAGTGTTCTCACCGTCTGTCCAAGGGTATTGAATATTTCTATAGTCACCCACCCCGATCGTGGCAGAGAAAACGGTATGGTCGTTTCCGGATTGAACGGATTGGGATAGTTTTGCCCTAGAAAATAGTGTGTGGGAGTGTATAAGCTCTTCTCCTGTACACTGGTAATGAGGAATTGCCCAGCGATCACTGTCACGTCGGAATCGTCATATGGCCGGTTGCTGCCGTCGTCCCGTTTGGGCACAATAGCCAAACCCTCTTTCGGTATATCCAGAGTGAGTTCCTGATCGATCTGTGCCTCAGGTGCCAGATGATAGCGAATGGTGAGGACCGGACCGCTGCCAGAGTCTACCACAGCCCCGCTCCAGGAAAACAGAATGATCGTCAGATACCCCAGCGTATCCTGTGTCGCAACCCCAAAGCCTTCGGTGCGTTCTGTGGTCATCACCGTATCCGGACTCAAAAAATCCGGAATATCCGCAACTTTGAACTGGAGTGCCTTGATGGGTTCGGTGTTGTCCAAAAAGACCTGAATATCATGAATCTCCTGGGTGATTTTCCCACTTCCGGACGGCACCGAAAGAGTAACCCCCTGGGCTGAAAAAACTCCGAACACCAGCACAGTCCACATGCAGGTCAGGTTCAATATCCATTTATACATAAAAGCGAATGTCCTTAACTATCGTCTCGTCAGCTGTGATGAGCCGGGATGGGAGTCATCCCGGCTCGGAATTTCAATGATCGTTTAAAACCCTTCCGCTTTCGCCAGGTCGTAAACCTGCAAAACATCGAACAAATTGATAACGCCGTCGTTGTTCATATCCCCGCTCAGCATATAGTCGTCCGGAGGCGTCAGGCCGAGAGTGATATCGATCATTTCTTCCACATCGGCCCAGGTGACACTGCTAAAGGGAGCTACCAAATCGCCGGCATTGACATAATAGAATCGTCCACTGCTCAGACGCGGCGTCTGCAAATTCCCTTCGACATCAAATACCGCCACATCGTTGATGATCAATTCCGAAGAGGAATTGATTAACGTCGGATCATCTGCGATGGAATAATAGATCTCGGCGATGGGACCTTCACCGACCGGAATAACACCGGTGAGATTGACAATGGCCAGCGTCACGCTGTTACCGGATTTGCGGGCCCGCAAGGTCAGGGTCGATGCCCGGCCAACGGGTTTCACCTTGATTTCCGGAGGATCTGCAAGGGGATCGATCTCGGGCACATCCAGTACGCTGCGATTATCCGTAATCGTCAGTTGCAAAGCCCACACATTGACCTTATTGTCCATATGCAGACGAACAATATTGTCGTCGGTTCCAGGTTCACCACTGGCATCCTGAACCCAGAGGTGTACGAGGGCGGAGACAGTAAAAACCGCGTCACTCTCATCCGAGTAGGTTTGATCCAACACCGTTCTTTCAACCAGAATCTTCATTTCATCGGAAAACAGTGTTTGCGGTACGGTCCAGTTGTAATATCCCTGATCTGCTGGCACATTGCTGGCGACCAGATTTTTGGTGATACCATTGTCCGGTGTGTACCAAATATTGACCGTATTGATATCCCCTGTGGCCTCCCAGGTGATGGTCTGCTCGGTGCCAATAATCCAGTTTTCTCCTCCATTGGGGCTAAACAGGGTAATGGTGGGATCGTTTTGTTCAATTGCAAAATCGGCATCGCTCGTATCAAAAGGCAGATCCGCTCCTGAAGCCTGCACTTTGATTTGCACAGTTGTCTCTTCACGATCCGGTACCGTCCAGGTATAACTGCCCGTGTTGGCGATATTCTGGACCAATGCAGACCAGCTGTTGCCGGAATTGTAGGAGACAAAAAGATCCACATTGCCGCTGTAATCGACCGAATTCCAAGTAATGGTCTGATCGGTTCCACCCAACAGCGTCTCACCACCATTGGGAAACGTCACCTGGACATAGGGGGCGCGGACGGTAAAACGGTCGACATCATTGTTCAGAGTACCATACAGCATCACCCCGGAATAGAGCACGCTACCGGCACCCTGTCGTTTGCCCACATCGACCACCGTTCCGTCCAGTTGATCATTGATATAAAAGTCAAAATAATTGCCATCGACCTCGGGACGGGGAACGACCTTAATCACATCACCAGGCTCGGCGACCGACAGACTGGCGTTGGTGTTGTTGATCTGATCCCCAAGCGTGCCGTTGACGACTTCATACAGATAGATGGTTGCATATCGTCTATAAAGAACATAACCATTGGCTGTTGAAGACGGATTGTCCAGATACAAGGCAATACCACCCGCCTGGCAACCCGCAGTGTCGGTTGAATCCGGATCCCACATAATGGAAACCGTCAGGGGATTGGCGGCAGCGGTATAGGTGGCCAAATAGTCCCAACCGGAAGTGTTGGTGTTATTGGACAACGCACCGTCATCGATGCCATAATCTGGCGTTGTGGACCAGCTGCTACCCAGTGCGGCGCGATTAAAATCATCTGTCAGGTCCTGGGCGAACCCCACACCGAGAGCAAAACCCAGAATCAGCAGAATGGAAACACAGGTAATCTGTTTTGCTTTCATGGGAACATCCTCTATCTTGATTTAAAAGTCAATTCTTTACACATTGCCAAATCAATGCACGTTCTATTTCATCACCGCCAATTTACGGGTCAAAACGTGATCTCCGGCAATCAACTTGTAAAAATACACGCCGGAAGAGATGGTTTTCCCCTGACGATCCTGGCCGTTCCACTGAACGGAATACTGTCCCGGCGTCCGCATACGGTCTTCCACCATTCGAACCAACTGACCCTGCGTATTATAAATGGCCAGTTGTACATTGACGGCCTCTCCTTGCAGATCGGGGATGTCATAGGTAAAGGTGGTAGACATGTTGAACGGATTGGGATTGTTCTGATACAGTTGAAACGATTTTGGCAGCCCCTTGTCGGCCAAAGCGGGTTCTCCACTGAATCGGGTTTGGAGCAGTTCCGAATCCTCTCCGCCAACCAGGGCGCGGGAAATGATCACCTCTCGCAAAGTATCCAGTTCATGTTGAATCTCAACGGGAAGGGAGCACAGTGTATGGTCACCAGCAGGGATGGGCTTGCCATCCTGACTCAACAGCATCAATGTCAGTTCATGTCCTGAAACTCTACTCTTTACGATCATGTTCTCGCTAATCGGAGCAACATTGACGCCGTTAAACCGAACCTCTTCAGGATCGACTCTCAGAGTCAATTGTATTCCCATGACGGGGACTGAATTGCTGAGATGAATCGGCAACTCTGCCTCTCCCTTCTTCCCGGCAGGAAGGGCCGGAATGGAGAGGGTCGCGTTACCGGTTCCAAAGGTCTCGCTTGAGCCTCCCAACGACTTGGTCGGCGAGGTGCCCGAAAGAGCCAGATCGATGGCATCCAGAATGTCAATAATATTGATCTCGCCATCTTCATTTAAATCACCCGCCCAAACCTGATACGGTGTGGGTGTATGACGGTTCAATACAATGTCAAGCATCTTCAGGACATCCCTAAGATCAACGAGCCCCCCCACACTAAAAACCACATCACCCTTGGTCCCCAGCCAAAACTGACCATTGACGATATTAAATGGTTCCATTTCGAGATTGTCATCGATCACCAAAAGACTATCCAGATTCAAGGCGGTATTGGTTCCCCCTTCAGCTTCAGCACCGACGCTGATATTCATACTGAGAATAGTATCCCGACCGGCTGTAATGGTCGTAAGAGTATTTTGCTGATAGGGAAGCAACAACATTCGGGTCCGACCGGAATCGGTAGCCGTATTGTACACTTCGAAATGATCGATATAGGTGTCATTGACATCAACACCGGCTACATTAAGTGCAGCTTCGGTATCGACCAAATGCATGGTCATACCCCGAACCGGAACGCCATTTTTCATAATGATATGAATCTCGTGATTTCCCGTTCCCGGGGTTCCATTTCCACTGGTCACATACAACGTGTCCGTGGCACCGCCAAAGGCCGACTGGGTCACCAGACACCCAAGCAACAACACCAGCAATACAACCGACTTTCGTAATAATGTGTTCATCGTACCCTCCAAAAAATAAACTCCTTTGTTAATGTCTTTGGCTGCCGGTCTCCGGATGTATGTCAACATGTTCACTCTTGAGACAAGGATTCACTGCGAAACAGTCGTTTGGACACCGGATACCTCCTTTCAGATGGACTGTAAGTTCCCGGACATCCCAAAAACTCCCCTTGTCCGTTATTTATGTTGTATTTAAGACAACTTCGCTCAACTCGATATACTGTCATGTCAGAACCCGGTCAACAGCTACCCTGTAAATAGCAACAGTTGTGCCAGCAGAACAAAACGCCCACCTTTTATGACCCGATCCCAGACAGATCGGATCGCCAGCCTTCAAACGAATACGTATCATCCCACTGACATCACAGTATGGTACAGCATCCGGCGCAACAACAAAGGACAGTTGATACCAACAGGACCTATTTTTCTGTTGCTTCTGAGACAGAAAAAGGGGATATTACTAGTTTGAATTCCAAGCCAACCAATGAAGAGGTGATCAATCCATGAAGCACATCAAGTCATTCAAGGTTATCCCATCACTCCCGGAAGGGTTAGATGATCTTAAAACACTGGCCTATAATTTCTACTGGAGCTGGGACCCGGAAATACAACATTTATTCAGGCGTCTGGATCGTCATCTCTGGGAAACAGTGGAACACAATCCGGTCAAACTCCTCAACAGTATCGAAC
>CAYPUH010000309.1:0-5154 GCA_964413725.1 uncultured Cytophagia bacterium | reverse complement strand
CTCATAGAACTTGTCTACGAGAGCGCCGTACAGGTGACCGGCAAGCCGCCTGCTGAACTCACCAATGAGGAATGGGACGATGTCCGCAAAAAGTATCCGCGGGCGGTTGAATATCTGGAACGTGCTTTGGCCATTCGTGCCTGACTGGATCCGATATTTTGATTTTTTCATGGAGTTGATCCCTGCATGGGGATTGTATAGATTTTTTCCATTTGAATTGAAACAGGATTGCATGTATGGGTGCATGGGGAATACCAGCCGTGGCGGTATGGGGAGTGTTGCGCGCCGGGTATCACTACGCGGAACGGCGGAAATGGCTTCCCGCCTCTGTCTATCGACAGAGGGCGTTGAAATGTTTAAAGGACGGAGATCTGACCTCTTCCGCTCGATATAACCGGATAGCCCTTGCCAAGCGACCGGAGGCAAAAAACGCCCTGGTGATCCAGGATATTTTGGCCATGCGTCGAGATTTGTTGTTACGGAATCTGGAGATGCGTGTTGAAAGCGAGCATGATGCCATTAACGACATTCATCGGGAACAGGATGGCCATCGGAACAAACGCCGCCGTCTCCAATGTATTCATGGTTTGCTGACCTATGGACTCTCTATCGGAGCGGCAGGTGTGCCTGTTTTTCTGATCGTGATGACGTTGCTGGATCGTGTTCATTTGAGTGTACCCGCAATGATCGCGCTCGCTTTGGTTTTGATATTCTTTTGGTTCTGGTCGTGGCGGGGTGGGTTGGAGACTCTTCTGGACGGGATCGAGCTTTCCATACGAGAGAACAAAATTGTTCTGGAGAGTCTCGATCGGGAACGGGTCACCCGTTCCCAAAGACTGCAGGATCTCGCCATACAACGTGATCATTTGGAAACTTTGAATGGATGGATTGACGGATGAAGACCCTGTTAAAATTCAAGTTTCGTTATGTCATTCAATTGCTCATTGTTGTGGCGGGCTTTATCGTTGTCCTGGCGTACCAAAAGGACAATCCACCACCAGAGATGTCCGCCTCCCGGAAATCCATGCCGGTGGTCTCTCAGACATTGGACCCTGGCTCGCAGCCTGGTTCCAGCACAGATAAACAGGCGGAGGCGATGATATGCCTCGATGTGGATGACGGTAAACCGTTGTTGATTAAATCTTCCTTTAGCGCGCTGGTCGATTATCTCTATTGCTATGTACAAATACAGCCCCCTCCCCGGGTGGTTCGTCATCGATGGATGTATGATGGTGAAGAGATGTCAGAGGAACTCTTTACGGTCAGGGAAAAGAACCAGACCACCTGGAGTCGAATGGAAATGAGCCCACAGTGGGAAGGTGAATGGTGGGTTGAAATTCTAAATGAACATGACGAGTTACTGACATCTGTTTCCTTTACACTGCGTTAATCTACGCTCCCTCGATCGATCCATCCGCTTTCCGGATTGTCTTCTGTACGGCCCCTTTTCCAAAAGATAACCCCGTCTCTCGCAGAATAACCAACTGTGAATAAAAAACTCCTTGCTTGTTGCTTTAGTTCAGAAACAATGTGTGACCGGCCGTTCAATTGGGGAACAATGATAAAACATAAGGTGTGAAACTTTTTCTCGCTTTGTTAGTCTAAATAAATGTTGCTACGGTAATTTGAATGGCAATATACGTGTACAAACATTATTGCACTGGTGAGAGATGGTATTCAACCTTCGCTTTGAGCGAAACCGGACAGACCAGATGACACTCGCAAATGAATTCGAATGCTGGAGGATGTGAACCATGTTTTTCCTAACCCCGTTGGATTTTGTTTTACTGTTACCTGCATTGGCTTTTTCACTTTACGCCCAGCATAAAGTGAAAAGCGCTTTTCAGGAAATGCAAAAGGTGTCCTCAGCCTCTGGATTGACCGGCGCAGGTGCTGCACAACGACTGTTGCGCGGGAATGGATTGAATGATGTTACCGTTGAAGAAACCGGCGGGAAATTGAGTGATCACTATGATCCGCGCAGCCGAACGCTTCGGCTCTCGTCCGGCGTTTATCGTTCAACGTCTCTTGCCGCTCTGGGGGTTGCCGCTCATGAGACAGGTCATGCTCTTCAGCATAAGCAGGGATACGGGCCTTTGGGTTTGCGCAACATGATATTTCCAGTGGTCCGTTTTGGATCTTCCCTCTGGCTGCCGCTTTTTATCGTTGGATTGATCATGTCTGTCCCCGCTCTTGTGGATGCCGGAATCATCTTGTTTGCCGGTGCAGTGGCGTTCCATGTGATGACACTCCCGGTGGAATTTAATGCCAGTAAACGGGCAATGGTCATGTTGGAACAATATGGTTTTCTCAACGGCCGTGAGTTACAAGGCGCCAAAAAAGTACTGGATGCTGCGGCATTGACCTATGTTGCTGCAGCCGCAATGGCCGCGCTTCAGTTGATCCGATTGCTTATCCTCCGCGATGCAGAGTGATGGATTTGCCATATTGACACAACATTTGACAGAGTGGCATTTGAGGGAGAGGGTGAGTGTTGATTTTAACTTTAATATTACCAAGTGTCAAGAACCTTGTTTGCGATGTGGCATATCATTTGCATGGGTGGTGCGATAGAATAGATTCAAACAGAATAGCACAGTGCGAACAGTTTCAATCAGGGGGCTGTTTTACCGGATAGAACGGATAATGCATTCAAAAGTTTGCAAAAGACAGATGAATAGAAAGGACTATGGCAAAGGATTATTATAAAATACTGGGTATTCAGGAGACGGCCAGTGACAAGGAGATAAAGGAGGCGTATCGTCGGTTGGCCAAAAAGTACCATCCTGACAAGACCCGTGGAAATAAGAAGGACGAAGACCGTTTCAAGGATATTTCCGAGGCGTATTCCGTGCTTTCCAATCCGGAACGACGCAAAAAGTACGATCAGATGCGACATATGGGAACGTATCAGAGTGGGGATGCGTCCGGCTTTGATTTCGAGTCAATGTTTGGAGGTGGAAATCACGGGTCCTGGAAGCGTTCATCGAGCGGGTTTGATTTTGGTAGCATATTCGGGGACATGTTTGCTGGCTTTGGCGGGCAACACACGAATAGGAGGGATCATGTCCGTCGCGGTCAGAATACCACAGCGGAGTTGACGGTTCCTTTCGATGTGGCCGCCAAAGGAGGAAATCAGATTATCACCCTGAATCAGCAGCAACCCTGCGATCAATGTCAGGGAAAAGGTTTGGATTTATCCACAGGGCAGACCTGTACAGCCTGTGGAGGACGAGGCGCACAGTCCAGGAGCAAAAAAATTTCGGTTACCATTCCTCCGGGAACCGAAGAGGGAGACAAGATTCGTCTGAAAAACCTGGGTCATCCCGGCGTTGGTGGGGGTGCAAATGGAGATTTGACCGTCACGATTCATGTGGCCGACCATCCGGTCTTTCGGAGAAAGGGACTCGATCTTTACGTGGACCGGAACATCAATATGGTTCAGGCGGCATTGGGGGCACGTATTTCCGTCAAAACCTATGATGGCAAAACCGTCAATGTGACGGTACCTGAAGGAACGCAGAACGGACGTCAGCTCAGATTGTCCGGTATGGGACTAGAGAACGCCTCGGGACAGACCGGTCATATATATGTGGTTATCAACATCACCATACCGAAGCATCTGTCCAAAAAGAGCAAAGACAGCTTAAAGGCGTTTGCCCAATCGGCGGGGTTGGAAATCTGATCTCCCCAGCCCGGGTCCGGCAGCATCCGGATGGAAACAGACAGTGGATTCGGCTATCAATATACAACGATTCATGGACATAACCATCAACTATCGCATGACATCTCTGGTGGTTATTGAAATTGGGACCTCAAACCAGAGGAAGGACACACGCACATGTTAAAATCGAAAAAAGCATCTGCTTTGGTCGTATTGGGGGTTTTTATCGGCGCCATCGTTGGGTTGGTTATCGCATCCAACTTTTCACTGACAGGGGATGTGGAGGCACAGAACAGTGCAACCATTCAACCTATCGCCGTGGGATCGGATGAACCGGTGGATGAGGAGTTGAAGGGATTGGAGACATTGAGCAAGGCCTTTTCCAAAGTGGCCAAGGAGGTAAGCCCCTCGGTTGTCACCATTAACAGCGAAGCCGTGGTGAAAAGACGTGTTCATCCTTTTATGGATGATGAATTTTTTCGCCGATTTTTCAATTTTCCAGACCAGGATCGCGAGCAGGTCCTGCGTGGATTGGGTTCGGGTGTGATTATCAATCCGGATGGATATATCCTGACCAACAACCATGTGATCAATGAAGCAGATGAGATTTATGTCACCTTTGACAATGAGCGGTATGATGCCGAGATTATCGGAACGGATCCGTATACCGATCTGGCGGTGATCAAGATTGATAAGGAGGATCTGCCTGCCATTCGTCTGGGTGATTCAGACAAATTGGATGTTGGTGAATGGGTTCTCGCCATCGGCAATCCCTTTTCGGATGTATTGGAAAATACCGTAACCGCGGGTATCGTGAGTGCCAAAGGTCGTACCGGTTTGGCCATCGGGGGAGGACGAAGGGGTGGCATTCAGTACCAGGATTTTATCCAGACCGACGCGGCCATCAACCCTGGAAACAGTGGTGGCGCGATGGTCAATCTGAGAGGTCAACTGGTCGGCATTAATACGGCGATTGTGGGACAAGCAAATGTCGGAATCGGATTTGCGATTCCTATCAATATGGCCCGCGGTGTGATGGAGCAGCTCATTGCGAGTGGCCGTGTAAGTCGCGGATATTTGGGTGTCACTATCCAGGAGTTGGATGATGAGCTGGCCTCATCCTATGGTCTGGATGAACCCCAGGGGGTATTGATTACCGGTGTGCAGGAAGATACGCCTGCGGATAAAGTGGGCGTCAAGGCAGAAGATATTATCATTTCCGTAGATGGAGAGGCGGTCTCGAATGTAACCGAGCTGCAACGCATCATCGCTTCTTTTGCTCCGGAAAGCAAGGTCAAACTGAAAATATGGCGAGACAACAAAGAGACGACCATCGATGTCACACTGGGCGAACTCCCGACGGATGAAGAGGGCGCTGCTTCACCCAAAGCGTCCAGTAACGTGGAAAAACTGGGACTGGAAGTCCAGAATTTAACCGACCAGTTGGCTCAGCGGCTTGGATACGAAGATGAAGACGGTGTGCTCGTAGC
>CAYPUH010000308.1:0-5166 GCA_964413725.1 uncultured Cytophagia bacterium | reverse complement strand
TTGCAGTTGATGACAAAAATAAGATTATCCAGATTTTCACGTGCTGCCAGAGAGATGGCGCCAAGCGTTTCAGGTTCGTCCGTCTCTCCATCCCCCAAAAAGGCCCAGACCTTTTCGTCATTTGGAGTCTTGAGACCACGGTCCTCCAAATACCGGATAAATCGGGCATGGTATATAGCCTGTATCGGTCCCAGACCCATGGAAACGGTGGGAAACTGCCAGAAATCGGGCATCAACCAGGGGTGAGGATAGGAGGGCAGCCCTTTTTCCTCGTGAACCTCATGACGAAAATTTTTCAATTCCTCCACAGAGAGGCGACCTTCCAGATAGGCACGGGCATAATTGCCCGGCGCGGCATGACCCTGGAAATATATTTGATCTCCGCTGAATCCCTCCGCAGGGGCACGAAAAAAGTGGTTGAATCCCACTTCCGACAAGGTCGCCTGTGATGCGTAGGTCGATATGTGACCCCCAATACCATTTTCAATGCGGTTCGCACGAACCACCATGGCCATGGCGTTCCACCGGATGATACTCTTAATACGTCGTTCAACTTCGCGGCTACCCGGATAAGCCGGCTGTTCACCTATAGGAATGGTATTGATGTACGGTGTATTCGCAGTAAATGGAAGCTTGATACCGGAGGAATAAGCACGCATCTGTAACTCGCGCAAAAGCATTTTTACACGCTCCGGTCCCTCTTCTTCGATGACATAGTCCAGGGATTCAAGCCATTCTCGAAGTTCAATTTCTTCAACTTTGGATAACTGTCGGTCGTGATGTGACATGTCTCCATCCTTTACATTTTCAGTATGATGATTCGGTCTGTTTACCTTTCATTGGATGATAATAAACGCAATTTGATACACACCATAAACGGATCTTTTAACTCTCCTAACAGCAAATGAATTCAAATCCTTCCAATTATTTCTTGCTTTAAAATAGCAAACCTCTATGTCTTATACAATGTTTTTTCGTCATATCAGTTATCTAGAGTCACCCCGGATTCGGTGCGAAGCACCGAATCCCCAATAAATACAATATGATATTTTCACCAATTGGGTGAAAATAGCGATTGTTTTAAAACAAACATAATCATAACGATGGTTTTTGCTGGATTCTGTTAACACAGAATCCAGGAGTCACATAATCAAATGTCCCTCCAATCGGCGATTCTTGTTGGTGTTCCTTTGATGTGCCCACCCATTATACAAAAGATGCCCGGACCTTCCTTGTTATAAAGGGGTTGCATTTACACCACTGTTTTCTGTACTTTATATTGTAGTCCGTATTCTACATTCTAATGGAAAGGTTTTATGATGAAACGTCACCCGCTATCAGTACTCTGGATACTAGTGATTTCAATCATCGCCTCCACACCTCCAGTCACCGCCGCGGATGTCTATCTGGTACTGGGCTCTGATACGGCCATCTGGGATGGGATGTGGACATCCCGCTATAACAACTTTTATAATGCCGATCTCTATAAAAACCCCGCCGAAAATGCCTATGAGGTTATGGATCCATCGGTTCGAGCCCAGTGGGTGGACTCTTATGGACAAACCATGAAGCTGACATGGTGGATGATGGGAGGAAATATTTTCCGCTTTGCCACCAATACCGATGTTCCGGTGCCGAACCACATGCCTCTGCATCTGATGCGAACTTTGCATGGTGACCCTGTACAGGTTCTGGGCGATGAACTCTCTCTGCACTATCATACCTTTGATTGGTTCGATTATAGCGGGGATGGACAATATTTCTGGAATCAAGCTCTGGGATTTGAAGATTGCCGGGAGGACTGGGAGGTTACGCTGGCACAAATGCTGATTGAGGAAAAGACCTTTCCGGTCTCTTTCCGTAGCGGCTGGCATTATATGGACAATGACTGGCAGGCAGAACTGGATGATATTTTGCCGTTCAGTATGCACAATGCCTGGCCGGCCAACCGCACCGATACCACCGAACCTTTGGACAATACTTATCATTGGAATCAATCACCTGAAGACTGGATTGCATATCATCCATCCACCCAAAATTACCAGATTCCGGGTGACAGCCCGGGATGGAATGTAAGATCCACCCACATAGGAAGCCATATTGTCGAGGGTGAACTGGATGAAATGTTTGAAAACGCCTCTGAAGGGGAAACACAAATCGCCTGTCTTTGGGGACACTTGCCTGAAACGAATTTTATCGACAATCTGGCGAGGGTAGATAGCCTGGCTCATCTGGTTTCCGATCGATACCCTGACGTTCACTTTCGCTATTGCACCGCCACCGAGGGCATGCAGTATTGGATGGAGAGTTCGGATACCACAGCACCCCAACTGGACACTCAAGTCACACATCATGACGATCATATCACCCTTCGGGTAGAGACGGACGAAGAGATTTTTCAACCTGCCCCTGTGGTGGCTGTACGCGATGTGTATAACCGATATCGATTGATTTCGGGTCGTCCGCTGAGCGGGCATCGATGGAGCTATATCATCGATAGTTCTCCCGATGAGTTGGGTATCATCGGCATCGCGCTCTGTGATCCCTCGGGCAATCAGACGATGGAATGGATTGATAACAAACCCGCGGATCAATATCTGGATAATTTTGATACGGGATACAATGAAATCCGGGGTACGTGGTCTTCGATCGATGAAAACATCTGGAATGTCGATGCCCGACAGACAATGGTAGCCCCTGAAGATTCCGCTGCTGTAGAGTTTACAATGACCGTCGACGGTGATGGCTATCGTGCCTTTTTTACCCGTGCCCCCTGGCCGGAAACCGGTGCCGTGGATACCGTCCGCGCAGTGATTCAATCCACCTCAGGACCGATGGATACAACCTGTTTTGATCCTTCTATCGCCCGCGATTCCTGGGTTTTTCTGGGCAGTGGCGAGTTTTCTGATCAAGAGAGTATAACTGTCCGCCTGTCATCCGTCAATAGCGGCGATGCTCCCGCGATTATGATGGCCGATGTTATGAAAGGAACCGCAATGGTTCCGGACCGGGATCTCAGTATCGCCAGCCCTGTCATCGATTTGAATGAGGTGAGCAGAGGAGATACGGTTGCAGTAGAGTTCACTGTTGAAAACCGGGGTAAGGAACAGCTGACGATAACGCGTGCATCCTCTGCTTTGGGACTGGTGACATGTGATCAGATTCCGCTTACACTCGCACGCATGTCCGAAATAACTCTCACCGCCCGGTTCTCATCTGACGATATCGGAAGCGCTCTGGATACTCTCTATCTTTACAGCGATGATCCTGTGGAGCCGCGAGTCGGTCTTGCCTTTACAGCAGATGTGGAACGACCATTTGTGATCATTGATAATGAAGACCCGGAACACTATTCCGAAAGTGGTAAATGGGATTATAGCGTTGCCAGCGCCTCGCAAGGATCCAGCAGTCGCTATGCTTATATCGATCAGAGTCCCAAAGCCTATGCCCGGTTCACAACAATATTGGATGAACCCGGAGTCTATGAATTGTATGAAATCGTTCCCAAAACCGAGAATGCAACCAGCCATGCTCTCTATATCGTCCATGTCGGCGACGCTGCAATTGACACTGTGGTGATCGATCAGAATGAAGGCAGTGGTAATTGGGTCTCTGTAGGTCGGTTTTCATTGCCTGCGAGTGAACCGGTTGTGGTCCAGGTTCGCGAGACAGGTCATTCGACACGGGGCCCTGTACTGCGAACCGATGCGATAAAATGGTGCCTGTTGCGAACCTTGACCGATGTGGCATCGGAACAACACCCAGAGGAATTTTCCTTCAGCCTTGCGCCAAACTATCCCAATCCGTTCAATTCGGTGACCACCATCGAGTATGAAATTGAAAAACAGGGACTGGTCCAGGTCACTATTTTTAATGCATTGGGTGAAAACGTCCGGGTGCTGAAAAACTCCTGGCATCAGCCCGGTCGCTATTCCGTTCAATGGGATGGACGCAATGGATTGGGACGCGAGGTGAGTTCGGGGGTCTACTTTTATCATTTGTCCAGCGGAAAGCGAATTCAGTCGCGTAAGCTATTGCAAATTAAATAATGGGTAGACACCGATCAGAGAAGGATTCCATTAAATCCTCTCTTCCGAGTCTCTAGAATCAAGGTTCACTGCCTGGACTATTTGTGTGCCGGGGTCCAAACGATACGAGTACTTGATATTGATATCAAAACACTGTATACTGCAAGTGTACACGCTCCTTCTGATAATCCTATCTGATTGATTACCTTTTTTGGTGTGCTGAAAGGAGGCCGTTATGCTGTGCCGTTTTTCCCTGATTCTGACCTCTGTTCTTCTATTGGTTGTCGCTGCCATGGTGCTGGCATCCGAGACATCTGTCGATCATCGAACCGACGCCTGTACGGCTGTTATCGCGGTCGGCAACGTACTGGATCATGAACATACACTTGTCGCTCAGACCTGGGACGCACGTCCCTATCCTCAGGTCTTTGGATTGCGAATGACCACCAACAAAGAGACCGGTATCAAGGTGATCTGGGACGCGAGATTTCGTAAAGTTCCCAGGCTCAGCAGCGCAGGTGTCTTTCACACGCAGAATTATCGCAGTTGCGGGAATTGCTGGGACGGTGATCCGGATAACAGTGAAACGCTATATGGTCCTCCGGGAGATGCGATCCTGGGACAAGCTCATTCGGCAAAAGAAGCTGCCGAAATAGCGGAAGAAATCGCCCGGGAACATGGTGTCCGCAGTGGTGCCGGAGGGGCCAAAGTCTATGGTGATGCGGATGAGGTCTATATGATCGAGGGCAATGGTCCGGAGATGTATGATGTTCTGGGACCCTGGACCGATGCTGCTATCGCTCATTCGAATGCCTATCTGTCACCCGAGATGAAACGACTCAATGAACACTGGTCTGCGGGTGTCCGGCGAATGATCCGGGCTCAGGAATTGCTGGATGCCCGGTCTTCTGTCAACATGGAAATGGGATTTGCCGGGGGGTTGATCTCGCCTCAATATGTGATGGAATTATTCCGGGATCATATAGATGGCTTTAACTGGGTCCACGGATACGAGCATGACGGCCATACACGATCTATCGCCGGCTGGGGCAGCAAGGGACGTACGGTATTTGCCATTATGGGTGAATTGCCGCCCGACCACCGGGATATGTTGAGCATCGCCTGGACCACTCCAAAC
>CAYPUH010000307.1:0-5185 GCA_964413725.1 uncultured Cytophagia bacterium | reverse complement strand
TCTGGGATTATCTTCATTAACACTAATAGTTCCTTCTACCAGATTCCATCCCTCTTCCAGTTTTACTTTGATGTCAACGGTTCCCAGACCCGAAAATGTACGGATAACATATTCTTCATTTTTATCGGGCAACATGATCACCTGTACGTTCGACACCTTGTTTTTGCCTTCTGTGACCAATAAATAAGGATGTGGTCGGTAGAACCTCAAACCCTCCTTGTCTTCATCGTCCGGGGATACTTTTTCCACCCTTACACCGGCACAGCTTATCAGTAATACTGCAAACAGGATAACACCCATCCATGATTTCATGATAGCCCCCTTTGAATTCGATGGTGTGAATATCAGAGTTTGATCAATATCGCCTGCAGGCGCCGCGAGCGGACGTTCGTTCAGACATGAAAGTCGGGAACCCGCGTGCAAGCATCTTTGATGATAGCATTGATCCGGTATCCCTGATTGCGATACCACTGTCCGAGATGGTTGGGATCCCGGACCCGCTGATTGTGCAATGCAACAACATCAAAGGTATCGTCCAATACAGGCGCTCCTGATGTACCATAATCTGTATCTGTTACATATTGCACAATTTCTTTTTCAATACCACGAATAAAATTGTCCCGAAATGCAATATGCTGAAATCCACCACCAGGATATTGAATAATATTGACCCGCTGACCTGGCAATATCTTTGGGTATGGATGAATATGAAAATAGCCCCACTCTTGTCCTGGATTGTGACCGACTCGGCTCTTGAGACGAACCATCGTATAGTCGAGGTTAGCGTTGGTGTGAAAAAATGAATCTGGATCGCATCGATATTCACTTACCGGAGCCGGGACACCGTTTGACAACAGGCGATGGTTAAATTGTATCACCGCTCGTCGCGCTTCATCAGATGTTTCAAGGACATGGTGGTTGGTCAGCAGAATAGTATGGCTGATGAGAAATCCGGTGGCATTACCACCGGGTAGCCGAATACGCGCCACATGACGCGCCGCTTTTAGGGCCCGCTCCAACCAGTATATGTGTGTAAAGTTTGCTTCACCAATAACTGCCTGGACGCGTCTTCTGTTATGAGAGCGTACGGGCATTTGCTGAACGTTCCAGATAAAACCCTTTGGACTCGTGCCGGACTCAATCCAGTCATATCTCATGGTCGCCTCTCTGTGTTTGGATTCCAGCTCCCCTCGCTGCAATCAAACAGAAACGGATCGATGCCGATGGTTATCCATTCGACTGTGATCCGCATCATGCGACCGTTGCACTGCCCCCAACACCGGATACACTATCTAAACATACAACCTCAGAACACTCTGCGCAAGAAAAATCCATCATGATTTACAGTCTACGGGATAATAGATCCACGAGATACAAGACTAGCGTTGCCACCAGGCCCGAATAGATCGGTTCCAATTTCCATAGCAGATGGCCATCCGTGAATGGTAGGAACGGGGTGAACGTCCAGAACAATGGCAGTGCCAGACCTGTTAACATCGTGGTAGGAACCCAGGAAGAACGCATCCTGTAGCGCGGGAAAAAACTGCTGACAAGTGGAATGAGAAGAGCAGGTGTTATGATCGATCCAATATGTTTCCAGATGTCGATTACCGATTGCATCCACAACGCCACCGCCACACCCAAAAGTGCAGAGAGGAGCAGCGCAAAGCGGGTCAGGCCCATGGTGTGTTGAGACGAACGGGAGAACAACCGTTCGAAAAAATCACGTCCCAGAGTCATGGCGGATAAAAACGTATAGCTGTCGATGGTAGACATGATTGTCGCCAGCAAGGATGTGTAAAAAAGACCCAGGAAAACCGGAGGAAGAACCTCTGCGGCAAGATTCAGATAGGCGGTAACAGGCTGATCCAGATGCGGAAAAATGGCCCGGGAATACAATCCTGCTGTGGTGGTAAGAAAATCGAACAGGATCCAGAATGCGACAGAAATAAAGATACCCCGACGCGCGGTTTCCGGTGTTCGGACAGCAAAACAGCGTTGGTAAAACGACGGGTCAATCAGGGTGGCGAGCGCAATAAAAAACCAGACCCATATATATCCGGCACCCTGTCCACCGTGCCACTCCAGATGAGATTGTGGTATATGGGAGGTCAAAAAGGTCCAGCCTCCAAAGATCCATGCCGATTTGATCACGATGAGTAAAAAACCGATATACATCAGTAAAAATTGAAGTTTATCGGTGCGAATGACTGAAGCAAAGCCACCAAACCAGACATAGATGGTACTTGCAGATGTTCCAATAAGCAGACAGATCCAGAGAGGCCAATTCAATATATAATGTAATAGGGTGCCCAGCATGAGGATATAGGCTGCGGGTATTGTCAACATAAAGACAAACAGTGCCGCCAAAAGAGAGGGGAGTTTTCCATATGCTCGTTCCAGTTGATGCGGAATGGTGTAGACATTTGAACGTCGCGCTCGACTGGCGATCAGTAATGCGAACAGAATGGCAGCAACATAATAGGGAACACCAAAAACCAACCAGTTCGACACACCGTAAAGATAGGAAAACTCTCCCACACCCAATATGCCTCCATACCAGGTGGACACCAATGTGGCAACAAAGGCAGGCAAGGTCAATCTTCTTCCGGCCAAAAGGTATGACTCCAGACCACCTGGCCGTCGTTTCGCGAATCTGACACCAAGTGTGATTATGAGAAAACAGTACGCTCCCATAATCACATAATCTATTGTCTGCAACATCTACTTGTCCTGAGGTGCTGAACCGATCGTACTATCGGTTCAAGACACCCGCTGTTAGAGTTTTATATCCAGCTGTATAAATCCATTTCGTGTGGCTGCCGGGAAGACATAGTTTGCACCACTCCATGGATCATAATATCCGGATGTCAGATATTTTTGATTGAGAATATTATTCGCGTGAACGTCTAGCGTCATGCCTCCGAGACCAAACAAGGCATTCAGATCCAGAGTCAGGATCATATCCAGCACCGTATACGGATCCAGAGACCGGCTTTTTTGTTGTGTGTTATCCAGATACTGCCGACCCACTGTTGAAAGATGCATTGTCAATGTTGACGCAGGAAGACGAGAGTGAACATTCAAATGGGCGAGATAGCCGGGAAACAAGGGCAGTGTGTTTCCCGAATAATTGACAGAGATAATCGACCCATCATCCGCCCATGTTTTTTCATTGAATGACTGATATTGGTTTTGAGTCCATGCTAGATTACCACTCACGGACAGAATTGAGAGAGGAGATCCCTCTATTTGCAATTCGATGCCGCGATGAAGGGTCCTGTCGGCATTTCCCCGGATGGGCTGACCATCGTCATTTACCTGTCCGTAAGGGATGATCTCATTTTGAAAATCCATCCAATAGAGATTGCCTTTGAATCTCCAGTCCGAGACTTGATAGCCAAGCCCGAGTTCCAGATCGTAAACCCGTTCAGGCTTTATAACGGGATCACTCCATTCGACTCCCACTATCCGACCGTTTTGAACAAGCGTATCCGCTGACCGAAAGAGAGGACGAGCGCCCAAATCATCAGGCCCTTTCCAGGTGTCAAAATATTGATCAGCGGCCGGTTCACGATTGGAAACAGACAGACTGGAAAACACATTGAATGCCGGGTTGATGTTGATATTCATCCCCACTTTGGGATTGAGAAAGAGATGATTTACAGAGTATCTGTGGAGATCTGAACTGGAAAAATTTCCCGACGGCTTTTGATGGAATGTATATTCCTTATATTGTGTCTGAAGATCCGCTACAAGGGTAATGTTTTCAGATAGAGTGTAGTGTTCATGAAGATAGAATGCTGCCGTCCATTTTTTACCCGCATAGTTATAATAGGGCTGATCGGGATCCGCGTCTTTACCGCTCACTTGCGTCCAAAGGACTGTTCCCCAGTGACTACTCTCAAATCGGTCGATATGTCCCCCCACGATCATCTGACTGTGTTGATTATGTCTCCACTGTAGTTGAGGAATCCATCCCACCTGATGTTTTTCAACCCATTTTTGTCGAACCAGATCGGTATGGGTCAAAATGAACCGGCCCTGCGAATCCTGGTGAAGAAAAGAGTTTTCATTGGTTGTTGTCTGATAGTATTGCAGCGAATCGGCACCAAACAAAAGGGGATCGCGTGTCGGCAGGGGCGAAAATCCAAAAGCATGTAGGGATTCATTGTGTTTAAGACCTTCATAATAGCCCTTGCCTTTGATATAGAATACTGAATTTTTGAGATGGAGCGTGGGACTCAATCGCCAGTCGTGATGTAATTCATAATGGGGTTGGTTAAAGCTGTCGATGGTATTGTTATAGTCTGCAGAAGTGGGATTATATTTTCGATTTTGCGGGAGCAGATCTTCGCGGACAGCATCCCAGGAGGCATAGGTGAGTTCCGGACCTCCATAAAGATTGAGTTGGGTGGTTGTGTTCTCTCCATATTTGGCTGCAGACAGAAAATACGCCCAGAGATCTACCCCGGAGCGATCACGGTATCCGTCACTTGTGATTCGGGAAAACCGTCCGCTGATTGCATATCGGTTATCCACGAGACCGGAACTCATGGAAAGAGAGAATTTTCGTGTTTGGTAGCTTCCCGAACCGACAGAGGCGCGAATGCCACGTTCCTGATTTAAAGTAGATGTTTGAAGATTGACCGATCCACCAAAGGCAGAGACGCCAAACAGAGAATTGGAGACACCCCGTTGTATCTGTATGTCTTCTACGCTGGAGGCCAGATCCGGCATATCCACCCAGTAGACTTGATGATCTTCAGGATCATTCAGGGGGATGCCGTTGATCATCACCCCGACACGACTCTGATCAAATCCCCGGATTTTAAGGGTGCTGTATCCGAGTCCGTTGCCGGCATCAGAATACGAATAGACATTGGGGAGATCGGACAATAACAAGGGGATGTCCTGTGCCCAATACTGTTGTTGAATATCGTCCCGGTCTTTATTGCTGAATGCGACGGGCGTATCCCGGTGCCGTGCACGAAGCGCAGTGATGCGGACCTCTTCTCCAGGCAGGATTTCCGGTGACAATAGGACGACAAGTGTCGAATCGCTACGTGTGTGAAATCGTATCTTTTTGAGTTCATACCCAATATAGCTAAGACTGAGAATGTGCGGGCCGAAAGAAACTCCCGATAGGGTAAAGTGACCATATTGATCAGTGGAGGTGCCAAGG
>CAYPUH010000306.1:0-5189 GCA_964413725.1 uncultured Cytophagia bacterium | reverse complement strand
AGTGAAATCATGATCATAAACAGAGTCAGTATGACAAACAAGAAAAAGGAAAGGAATAAATAGTGTGGCCAGAAACCAGAATAGGGCCACTCGTAGAGTTGACAGACACCTGTTGAGAGGCTGATCACACTGCCAACGATCAATGTTAACAGTGCGGATAAAGACGTTGCTCGTTTCCAAAAGACACCCAGCAAAAAGACGGCGGCCATGGGCGGAGCAAAAAATGCGATAATGCCCTGGAGTAAATTAAACAGATCTCTGCCCACTGTTTTCATGGAAAGAGCAATAAAAATAGCCAGGATGGCTATGAACAGCGTCATGAGTCGTCCTACCCATCGAATTTCTTTAGAGGACGCACTGGATCGGAATTTTTTAACATAGATATCCAGAGTAAACACCGTACTGAACGAATTGAGTGCAGAATCGAGAGTACTGATAAGCGCTGCTATCAAAACAGCGACAATCAATCCGACCATTCCCGCGGGCATGAGGTGAGAGACCATCGTCATATAGGCTTTATCGGGGTCGGCAAGGTCGGGAAAGAGAACGGCACAAATGATCCCGGGCAGAAAAAATATCAACGGTGTCAGAATTTTGAGATATCCAGCAAAGACCGCGCCCTGTTGTCCTTGTTGTATATCGCGGGATCCCAGAACACGTTGAACGATCGTCTGATCGGTACACCAAAACCATACACCCAAGACCGGATAGCCTAGAACAATAGCTGGCCAGGGGAAGACATCATCATTAGCGGGACGAAAAAGATGCCAAAATGAATCGGGTACGGAATGAATGAGGGTATTGATACTGCCGACTTTGATCAAACCGATAAAAGTCAAGATTGTAGATGCAACGATCATCAGTATGGATTGGAAACTGTCCGTCGCAACCACAGCAGCCAGCCCTCCGGCAATGGTAAAACTCGCAGCAACGGCCATCAGCAATGTCAAACACAACCACAGAGGCCAGCCACTGATTTGTTGTAACAACAATCCTCCCGCATACAGCGTTCCACCAAGCCAAAGAACTATGGTACTGAGAAGGGTATAATATGATAAAAAGACCCGGCTTGCTGAACTGAACCGACGCTCCATGAATTGGGGCATGGTACTGATTTGTGTTTTCAGGTACAAGGGGATAAAAACCATTGCGAGCAGCAAAAGAAAAAACCAGGCCAACCACTCGAAATTGGCTGCTACCATACCTGATGTGTAGGCCACGGAGCATGCCGCCAGCATCATGGATGGAGAAATATTGGTGCCAAAAATAGAGAGTCCAATATTGGGCCAGGTCAAATTTCTGCCGGCGAGGAACAGATCCTCTGAATGACGTCGATTAAAACTGATCCAAAAACCAATGGTGAGTAGAATAATAAGATAGACAGCGATAACACCATAATCGAGTAGAACCAGCTGATTTCGAATATCCACAGTTTACTCCCGTGTCCGTTCCGTATAATCATTATAGATGATACCCGGTTCAACCCATTCCGCAAGTGAGAGACCGGCGAATCCCGAGGCAGCCACGGAACAGCCGGACCAGGTTTGAAGAGTATGGCGTCCCCAGGGTAAATCACCATCATCGACCATAACGCCTATACGCCGGGCAAAAGCTGGAGTGGTGAGGAATCGTTTCATCACGGCCAGCGCGTGTTCCACAGCAGGATCCGGCGTCTGTCTATTGTAGACGAGTAAGGCGAGGGGGATACCCGCAGTTTTTGAGTTGTTCCAGATATCCTGTAAAGGAAACCAGGGACGGTCTGCCATCGTATTCAATAGTCCCCGCTCTCCATGAATATAGACTTTGAGCACCTTGTGGATATTATCTTTTAAAGCGGTATTGTTGGTTTGATGATACACCCAGAGCAACCCATCCACCAGATAAAAACCAGCTCCAAAATGAGTGACCGGTTGATCATAAATTGGCTCCACTTGTTCGGTCCGATGTGCGTAGATACGAGGCCGTCCATCTTTATTCCAGTTATCGACAATGAAACCGATGGCTCGCTCGGCAATACGAATATCATCACGGTTTCCTGTCAACGTGTACAAGCTCGCAAACACACCGGCCTCAATGGCTGTAGCAACACTGTATATATCCCTCTGGGGTA
This sequence comes from uncultured Cytophagia bacterium, assembly GCA_964413725.1. GTDB lineage: Bacteria > Zhuqueibacterota > Zhuqueibacteria > Residuimicrobiales > Oceaniaggregativiventaceae > CAYPUH01. The sequence continues at coordinate 3,079 of CAYPUH010000306.1, read as the reverse complement.
CGCCACTTTCCATGCCGTTGGTGAATCCACCTGACGGGAGCTGCCATTGTATCGCCCAGTTATGGCAAAACGATTTAAGCGAATGCAGATAAATCGAGTCTCGTGGTGCATCCACCACAGCAGCTGCCACTCCTAAAGCGGTGGCAATACTTCCGATATCTGCCATATTCATCCAGTGATGGGTTTGAATACTGTCGATTTGCGACGCCGTCAGTTGGCGAGTCGGTATTCCTCTATAGGTCTGTTGCCAGGCTCCATTATCGAATTGTTCGGAAACCAATTTGTCGAGCAAAGTGGTGACCGCCGTGAGATAGCGTTCTTTACCAAAGATTTGATATCCCGCAATCAAGGCCCGAATGGGATAGGCGGTTGTATACCACCAATAGTGAGGCAAAGAGTCTTTAGGTTCAAAGTCACCAAGGAAACCATTGTCCAGTCTATGATCTAGGTACCACTCGCAGAGGTTATAAAGCCGTTCACGGGGGTTGGTATTACCGGTCTTTAGTACGGTTTGACGAGTGGGGAGCGTGCAGAGAGGAGCGTCCGCAAACATGGATCGAGATGCATGACCGGGGTCACCCCGAACGATCAGACCATTAACGAAGAAAGAGGCTCCGGATTCAGCAAGAAATGTGATCTCGAGCTGCTGATCCTCAACCATTACAAGCGTGTTGATGGAAATAAGGGTATCTTGAGGAATGGAAATAGGTCCCAAGTGAATCGATTCAATTTGTATCCGAAACGGCCCATGGCATGCCTGGGAATCATTAAACAGCAGCGTAATGTCATAGGAGCCATTATCCAGTCCCATCAAGAACGTGCCCCGCTCATGCTCTACAAAATCGCGATATAATGGATCATCGTCACCGAGACGGGTAATCTCTGTGACATTGTCAATCCACAGATAGTGAGAACTATGATATGCTCGTGACACAGCAGTGAATCCCGGAGCAACGGTCTGATAGGCGCCACCAAAATCGAAACAATACAATACATCCTGCTGAGCGGGATTTGCCCACAGCCCTGTTGGTATCAGTAAAAACCATATGAACCCTATTCTCATAGATAGACTCCTGATCGGGAATGTAGAGTACAAAGCATAATGTCGAATTGTGTTTGATATGGATATAAAAAGAGTCTGATAACGATCAAGATCGTTTCAAATATAAAGCCAGACCATGCTAGCCGACAACCTAGAGACAAAAAGGCCCCTGCAAGGGAGTGCGTAGCACGGTATACAGACTTCTCAATTTCTGCCAGTCACGTCGCTGTTCTTTTTTCGTTCGTCCACGTGTTGAATGCAGTGTATGCAATGAGGTATCGTAGAGAGGAAATAGAACTCTGTCATACCAACCCACAGGTATCGCAACGGTTTCCCGTAACCGACAACGTCCATGAGGCTGAATAAGGGCAAGAGATTCGAGTGAACGACTTCCCAAAGGACAGATGATCATAGGCTTAAAAAGATCGATCAGATATTTCAGATTGCGCACACAGTTTTGCTGTTGCATCATCGAAAGAGGTCTTTTATCACTTTGAAGACGAGGTAAACACAAAACAGCATTGGTGACAAACAAATCATCGATCTCCCACCCCAATTCATAAAGCGCCAGATCGAAGAAAACGCTCCGGTCCATGTCGACATCAGGATCAAAGGAAAGGTAGCCAACTTCCGGCAGAAAGGTGTCTTTTTCCGAGGAGATGGGAAAAACAAATAAAATGTGGGTATTGTCTGGTGGTTTTTCCAGCACTATCGGAAATGCCGTCGGATCCACCAGCGGATGTTCTTTTTGAAAGCACTTGTTGCATTTCGAGACATACTCTATATAGTGTGCCCATCTCTCATCCAGCATGACAAATCCCCCCAAGGGAATAGTTGACAGTCGAATGATCTGACGAGTAAACGCTTGGTATACAACCAACTCTAAACAATGCTCCTCCCTCTCGAAGCACCAGATGTGGATCCAATGTTGGTTATCATTATGTGATATGATAATATACAAAAACATATTGTAAAGAAAGACCTTGTTGAATATCGATAACCCATGTCTGCGGGACCGATTGTCCGGATGAAATGGAGAACGGGGCAAAGGAAAACGAGGTTCTCATATCTCCGCGGGTGGTGTTCAACCAACCGGTACGGTTAACAGGATTATCGCCAAAGGCAAAGTGGGTAGGCTGACCGGTTATGGGATGAATCATGGGTTCTCCCGTATTGAAGACGCCATGAAAAACAAACCACTTTACCCCATCACCCTGATTTTCTGTCAGGTGTAAAATTCAGCAAAGGAATGTGGCAATGTCTCAAGGTGTCTACTCAATTCCTGACGCATGTGACTGACCACCTCGACATAAGATGGATGGCCGAACAGGTTAACTTGTTCAAAAGGGTCTGAACGCATATGATAAAGCTGATCAAAATCAAAATAATGCGGAAAGTCAACATCAGCAACATACCGTATGCCTTCTTCTCCCCATTGATGGGGATTGGAGCGTCCATCCCATCCGATTCGACGTTTTTTCCCGGTGCGGGTATATTGTTTTCGTTCGGCTTCCATGCGTTCTATAACGGCAGTGGGTGGACGATTGGCAATATACTTCCATTGTTCAGAAACCACTGCTCTTGTGTTACCACATTCGAGCAAAAGAGATTGGCGCCATTGATTGCTTGCCGGGGTCCTGAAAAGGTGTAGAAAACTGGAGCCATCGATTTTTCGATTGTCAGGGAATTCCACTCCGGCTGCTTCTAACAGGGAAGGGACAATATCAATATTGGCACAAATCCGATCGATGGTTGTCCCTCCCGGTATATGGTTGGGCCATTTCATCAGACACGGAACTCTGGCCCCTTCATAGCAGGTATATTTACCTCGACTTTGATGGTCGCTCAGAAAAATGACTATTGTATTCTCCTCAAGCCCTTTGTCTTTGAGTGTTTTTAGGATGGCACCGACGCCATCATCGATCCATGTGGCAACAGCGTTTCTAGGATCAATATCATATTTGCCGAGTCGTTCATAAAGGCTTGAACGGGGGGGTTGAACGTCAGGAATTGTCTCCAACAGTCCTGCAGGGGTAG
>CAYPUH010000305.1:0-5221 GCA_964413725.1 uncultured Cytophagia bacterium | reverse complement strand
GAAACGCGGTTATCGATTTTGTCGGATTGGACATGTCCGAGATACCGGATAAAAGTGGTACGCACTCGATGGTTCCGGATGCGTCTATCGATTCGATTTCTCCCGATCAATATGATGGTCTTTTATTACCGGGAGGTGGAGCGCCGGAACGGATACGACTGGACGACAGGGCACTGGAGTTTGTCAAGGCATTCTGGGACACCGGTCGACCGGTTGGAGCGATCTGTCATGGTCCTCAGATATTGATATCCGCGGGTGTTCTGGACGGTGTTAAACTGACGTGCTGGTCCGGTATTCGCGACGATGTGAGATTGGCTGGTGGACGGTATGTGGACCAGTCCGTGTGTGTGGATGGACAATTGATCACGTCCAGGCAACCGGACGATCTGCCGGAGTTCAATGAAACTTTTGTCTCCATTCTCGCGACCGGCTCCAGACGAAACGAGGTTGCCGATATGGATCCTCTCAGAGCTCTGGAAATCGCCATTAGCAGAGAAAAAGGAGCGCACGATTTTTATGTCCATCTTTCCCAGAATTTGGACGAAGAACGTATCCGCAACAAGTTTAAATATCTTGCTTCTGTAGAGCACGATCATTTTGACCAGTTGTTCGCGTTGTATGAGCGGTTGGCTTCGGGCGCCTCGCCCACCATCGATGAGAAGGAGAGCGAGATCAGTATAAATGTTGAATCGGACATCGGAGCGGAAGAGGCTCTGGATCTCGCTATCTCCGCGGAAGACAAAGCATACCAGTTCTATCGCTCCGCTGCCCGAAAGGCCAACAGTGAACGTGCTGTGGAAATGTTCGAGTACCTTGCCGCTGAGGAGTTGGAACACAAACGACTGTTGTCTGTGGATCGAGCAGCAGACCGGGGTGGAAGGGGTCATTTTCAGTGGGCCACATATTGGGACGTACCACCCGGCATGGATGACCTCTGGTAGATGATCCTGCAACAGCTTGAATCCAGAACCCATACCAGATAAGGAGAGGTCGTATGAAACGATTTATGCTGTTGGTCTGCATGTTCGCTTTGGCGTGGAGTGGTGCACTCTACGCTCAGCTGATAGGAAACAGTTTCGCCTACGAGGGGGATCGAGGCGGACTCTTTATGGGAGGGGTCGGCTATTCCAAAATCGATGATGAATCTTATTACGCCGTACAACTGCGTCCCGAGCTGGCGTTGGGTAAGCTCGGTATAGGATTGAATCTCAATCTCTTATATAGCACAGATACCGGACACATCCGGTCAAAAGATTGGGATTCGGGGTACGATTATTTCCGGATCCTGCGTTATCTGCGGTATGGCCGTAAAACGGATGCGTTCTATACCCGTGTGGGCGCGCTGGATGCCGCTCGTCTGGGACATGGCTTCATCGTCAATTATTATACCAACGAAGCCAACTATGATGAGCGCAAGATCGGACTGGCTCTTGATATGGATTTCGGCACGGTGGGGGTGGAGACCATTACCAGCAATCTCGGGCGAGCTGAGTTGATCGGCGTTCGTGGTTATGTGCGGCCGCTGCTAAACCGTACCCCCCTTCCCATTATTGACCGCTTCGCCATCGGCGCCACTTTTGCCCGCGATTTCGATCCGGATGCCTGGTCGGGTACCGATGACGCTGTTTCGGTGTATGGGTTTGATCTGGAGCTTCCGCTCCTGGAAAGCCGTATTCTGAATACATTGCTTTACTATGACTATGCTCAGATCGCCGGGTACAGCTCTGTAACCGACTCGGATGAGACCTTTGGCCATGGTCAGGCAGTGGGCATCCAGGTGGATTTTGGCAATTTGCTCGGTCTGATCGATCTGTCGGCTCGTCTGGAACGCCGATGGTTGGGAGACCAGTTTGTTCCCTCCTTTTTCGATCCCTTTTATGAGATTCAGAGATATCAGCTCTCGGCCGGTGAGTCTGTGTATAAAAGCGATCTGCTTTGGGGTTTGGATGACTCGAAAGGTGTATTTGGAGAGCTGTACGGGGGATTGTTGGGTCATCGTATTCGACTGCTCGGCATGATGAGCCGTTTGGATGGTGAGAAAAACAGTGGAAATATGCATCTGGCTGCCGAGGCAGTGGATGCGGTTCCCATGTTGGCGGCTCATGCTACGTATGACAAGATCGGGATCGATACGGTGGAAGATGTCTTTACACTGGACAACACCAGTGTAGCCCGGGTGGGACTGGGGTACAAAGTTACCCCGTATCTGATTGTTTTCATGGATTACATCTGGACGTTTGTTGAGACCGAGCCTGGCAGTCGGGAATACAAACCTCAGGAACGGGTAGAACCGAAGCTGGTTTTTTCATACGAATTTTAAGTGTCAGGTATTTGTTGCGCAAGGGGACGGACAGGACTCTAATGGGACTACATGACATGAATTGGAGGCCTGTCTATGCATGTCGTTGTCCGTTCTTTACATGAGACGATGAATTCAGTGCTCGACGTGTTGTATCCCGTGATATGCCTTATATGCGGCAGACGGATGCCAACGGGACGCTGGATGGTCTGCGAGTCCTGTTGGGATTGTTTACCGCGATTGTGGAAAACGCATCAGAAAGACGAACGGCTGTGTACAGATATGACCATGTCGGTTTTTGAGTATCGTGAGCCGTTTCAACGAGTGCTGCACGCGTTCAAGTATGGCGGAATCAGATCTCTTGCGTATCCTCTTGCCCTTGAATTAAGAGATGTTCTGTCCCGGTGTTCCGATCCACCGGATATTCTGGTTCCCGTTCCCCTGCATCCGGCCCGGCTACGGGAACGTGGATACAACCAGTCCCGATTGCTGGCCACAGAACTGGGTCATGCCTGTGGGGTTCCCGTTCTTTCTTATGGCCATTTTCGCCGGATTCGCTATACCTCTTCTCAGGCCCGTCTCGATCGGCAACACCGATTACAAAATTTGTCACATGCTTTTCGGGTCATTCACTCCCGCGACCTGTGGAACCGTCGGGTGGCCCTTGTCGATGATGTCCTCACCACCGGCAGCACACTGGACGAGTGTGCCAAGACACTGTTTCGGGCGGGCGTTCGTTCCGTGTGTACATGTACTGTCGCGCGTGATTAGTCCGAACATGGAGTTTATTCTTGACTTTGTGTGGATTTTTGGTTAACTTTTGTGACGTTTATTAGATCGATATTTTACGTTTTGTCGGCCCGCCAGGTTGTTGTGGGTACTATTGCGATGGCCGTAACGTATCAGGGTCGTTGATCAGAGGTCCGGGGTGCAGGTTGGCTCCGGACGCCTTTTGTGGAGACCCGAGATGTGTTGAGGGTAAACATAATAAAGTTAGACTGTTACTTTTTGATCTGGTCTGGGAATGGATACAGAATCAAGTTGAACCGAAACGCGAATGAGGAGCATAGATGCCAAAAGTATCGACAATAGAATTGTTTGAAAAAGCTCTTAAAGGTGGATATGCTGTAGGTGCCTTTAATGTCAACAATATGGAGATTATTCAAGCCATTGTGGAAGCTGCGGAAGAGGAAAAAGCTCCACTGATCCTGCAGATTTCCAAAGGTGCAAGAAAATATGCACGTCACGAGTATCTGATGAAGTTGATCGAGGCGGCTCTGGAAACGACCGATTTGCCTATTGCCGTTCATCTGGATCATGGTGACAGTTTTGAGTTGTGCAAAGATTGTATCGATGGTGGTTTTAGCTCGGTCATGATCGACGGATCGCACTTGCCCTTTGATGAGAATGTCGAGCTGGTGAAGCAGGTTGTGGATTATGCACATCCTCGTGGTGTGCCAGTGGAAGCAGAGTTGGGACGACTGGCCGGAATCGAAGAACATGTCAGTGTGTCAGAACGAGATGCGGTATTTACCAATCCCGATCAAGCAAAAGAGTTTGTGGAACGCAGTGGGTGTGATTCGTTGGCAGTTGCGATCGGGACCAGTCATGGTGCCTACAAATTCAAGGGGGAGGCCAAGCTCGATTTTGACCGCCTGGCTGAGATCCAGAGCAAAATGGACGATTACCCTCTGGTTTTACACGGTGCATCGAGTGTCTTGAAGGAATTTGTCGACGAATGCAACAAATATGGTGGTGAATTGCCCGGCGCCCAGGGGGTTCCGGAAGAGATGATCACAAAAGCCGCCACTACGACCAATGTGTGTAAAGTGAATATCGATACTGATTTACGTCTGGCGATGACAGCCACCATCCGACGCGTGTACAGTGAAAATCCGGCAGAGTTTGACCCCCGTAAATATTTGGGCCCGGCCCGGGATGCGATTCGGGACATGGTTCGCCACAAATTGCATGTGTTGAACGTTGCCGGGAAGGTATGATCGGAACGCGTGATTTCTATCCCAAGGCTGTTCACCGATTGGAACAGACTCTTGAATTAAACTCTACTTGTAAAAGGAGGAAAACATGTCTATAAAAATAGCAATCAATGGATTCGGACGAATTGGACGTTTGGTGTTTCGCTCTGCGATGGAACGGGGTGATATCGATGTGGTTCAGGTCAATGATCTGACCGACGCGAAAACACTGGCTCATCTGCTCAAATACGATTCGGTTCACGGCATTTACGACAAAGACATCAAATCTGAAGGTGACAATATCGTCGTTGATGGCAAAAAAATTCACGTCTCTGCAGAGAAAGATCCTGCTGCCCTTCCGTGGGGAAAGCTGGGCGTTGATGTGGTTGTAGAGTCCACCGGTGTATTCCGGAAACGTGATCAGATTGCCAAACACCTGGAAGCGGGAGCCAAAAAGGTTGTTCTGACGGTTCCTGCCAAGGATGAAATCGATGCGACCATTGTACTGGGTGTTAACGATTCCGATCTCAAAGCCGAGCACAAAATTGTGTCCAACGCTTCCTGTACTACCAACTGTCTGGCTCCGGTTGCCAAGGTTCTGAACGATATGTTTGGCATCAAGCGCGGTGTCATGACCACGATTCATGCGTTCACAAACGACCAAAGCATTCTTGATTTTCCGCACAAGGATCTGCGTCGTGCCCGAACGGCTTCCATGTCTATCATTCCCACCACCACAGGTGCCGCCAAGGCCGTGGGCAAGGTGATTCCCGAGTTGAATGGGAAGCTGGATGGTATGGCCATGCGCGTCCCCACTCCGGATGGATCCATTGTGGATCTGGTCGCAGAGCTGGGCAAAGAGGTGACCGTTGAAGATATCAACAGTGCCATGAAAAAAGCGGCAGAGGGCGAGCTCAAAGGCATCATGGAATACACTGAAGATCCG
>CAYPUH010000304.1:0-5222 GCA_964413725.1 uncultured Cytophagia bacterium | reverse complement strand
CCCGTTGGGGGTGGTTACACCTTACCCGATAACCGCGGACTGTAACAATTCCGATAGGGGGGCATGAAGCAGATACATGCAGCCGAGACGGTTGGAGCGTTTTTCTTTGCACAGGATCGCCGCAGGTATTGCATGCAGGATAGATAGATACCTGGTGGCGATACTCATCATGACCCGAGAACCACGGTTTCATACACAATGAGCATGTCCCTCTGGATGTGTGACAGCTTTGCTGCACGAACATTATTGACCCAATAAAGACTCTGGATCTGGCCGGCAGAACGGGGCAGAGCTGTTGGAATCAGGAGATTGCGGATTTAATATGAGATGGTAAACACATGCTACTGACCACGATTCTGTTCTCCGTTTTTCTTTTATCTTTGATCACTCCCTTGCTTTCGAAATGGTTAAAAGGTTTTACCGGACCTTTTTTATCGTTGGTCACCGGTGTTTTATTTTTTGTTCTCCTTTCCAGAATCCCGTTGCTACAGCATGGGCATTCAATTCGGGAACAAATGGACTGGATTCCCCGACTGGAAATTCAATGGTCTCTTTCGCTGGATGCTCTCTCTTTGGCCTTTGCCCTTTTGATAACCGGTATCGGCGCCTTGATCCTGCTCTATGGAGGACGGTATCTGGCGGAAAGCCCAAATCTGAGCCGCTTTTACGGTCTCACTCTGTTTTTTATGTTGGCCATGCTGGGTCTCGTGTTCGCGGACCAGCTGATCGTTCTCTTTGTGTTCTGGGAACTGACCAGTATCAGCTCTTTTTTGCTCATCGGATACAATCACGAAAGCAAGGCTGCGGGCAAGGCTGCTTTGCAGGCTCTATTGGTCACCACCATTGGCGGACTTGCGCTCCTGGTTGGATTTATATTCATCGGCTTTATGACCGGTTCCATGACCCTCAGCCAGATGCTGACGGCATCCTTGTCCGAACATCCTCTATATGTACCGGCATTTATTTTGATCATGCTGGGTGTGATGACCAAATCCGCTCAGGTTCCGTTTCATTTCTGGCTCCCGCAAGCCATGCAGGCTCCAACCCCGGTCAGTGCCTATCTCCACTCTGCAACGATGGTTAAAGCCGGTATCTATCTCCTGGCTCGCCTCTATCCGGTGATGGGGGGGACGGAACTCTGGCACTTTTGGGTGACTCTGATTGGCGGCATCACCATGGTCACGGGTGCACTTTTGGCACTCCCTCAGACGGATCTCAAAAAGTTGTTGGCCTATTCAACGATCAGCGCCCTTGGAATTCTCGTAACCCTGTTGGGGATAGGCTCCACTCTGGCCACCAAGGCGGCCATCGTTTTCCTCATCGTTCACAGTCTGTATAAAGCCAGCCTGTTCATGGTGGCAGGCATCATCGATCATGAAACGGGCACCCGGGATGTCACGAAACTCTCAGGTTTGGCTCGCTTTCTTCCCGGGACCGCACTTGCAGCCATTCTGGCCGGCCTGTCCATGTCCGGATTTCCCCCTCTCCTTGGATTTATCAGCAAGGAACTGATGTATGATGCCAAATTTCAGATACCGGAACTTTGCAACTGCATCCTCATTATGGGTGTGATTGCCAATCTGGTCAATGTGACCATCGCGGGAATTGTCGCGGTTCGACCGTTTGTGGGGAAACCATCAGAAACGGTTCCTCACCACAAAGCCCCCTTTCAACTGTGGTTTGGTCCCTTACTGCTGGGAGCTCTGGGATTGTTTCTGGGATTGTTTCCCCTTCGATTGGGTGAGATGCTCGTGGCTCCCGCCGTTTCTGCCGTCCAGGCAGAAACCACTCATATTCATTTAAAGCTATGGCATGGAATCAATCCGGTATTACTGTTGAGTCTGCTGACGGTGTCCCTGGGAGTCGTGGTCTATTTCCTGAGACACGCTATCCGGCGGTTCAGTCGATTTTTTCAGGTCTTCGATAAATTAACCCCCTCCAGACTCTATTTTCAGACAATTGATGCCCTGTTTTTCGTCGCCAGGTGGCACACGCGTATGATACAACACGGCAATTTACGCCATTATCTGATGACCATCATCCTGGTAAGCACAGCGTTCGTGGGCTTTCGTCTTTTTCAACTGGATACATTGCCAACCGACTTTAATTTTCTGGAGAGCCGTTTTTACGAACTCGTTCTCGGGGTTCTCATGCTGACGGCTGCAGTGGCCGTACTGATTTCTGATTCTCGTCTTGCAGCTGTGGTCTCTATCGGTGTCGTCGGGTATGGAGTGGCCTTGTTTTTCATATTGGACAGTGCACCGGATCTGGCGATGACACAGATCGTTGTCGAAACACTGACTGTTATCCTGTTCGCGCTTGTTATCTATCGTCTGCCCCAGTTCAAACAGATCTCGAGAAAGAGGGTCAGGATCCGGGAGTTCACTGTTGCCAGCGCCTTTCGAGCGCCCCTGACAACACTGGTTTTAAAAGCCAGTGCCATCACGTTCCAGCCTTCCATCTCCGAATTTTTTGTTGAAAAGAGCTATACAGAAGCGTTTGGCAAGAACATCGTCAATGTCATCTTGGTCGATTTCAGAGCTCTCGATACCCTGGGAGAAATTACGGTATTGAGTGTCGCTGCAATGGGAATTTTTGCACTCATGTCGACTCGAAAGAAGAAAAAGGACAATTAGATGCAGTCGTCTCTTTTAACCATCGCTGCGCGACATTTGCATTATTTGTTATTGATTTTTTCCGTGATCGTGCTGTTGCGTGGCCATAATGAACCTGGTGGTGGCTTTATCGGAGGGCTGGTGGCTTCCACGGCATTTATTCTCTCCGCCATTACGGGATCTGCTGAAAAACGACAGCAGAGAAAACTCGTTCCGCACCACTGGATCATGACGGGTCTGCTGGTCTGCTTGTTTTCCGGATTCTTGCCCCTGTTGTCCGGAAAGCCCTTTTTAACCAGTTTGTGGATTCATGCGAAAACCGATTGGTTCGGGGCAGTACATTTGGGCACTCCTCTTTTGTTTGATTTGGGTGTCTATCTGACGGTCATTGGTGTGATATTGTTGATGGTTTATACCTTGTTTGAGGATGTATAATGGAAACGATGCTGGCATTTGTAATCGGTGGTCTCTATACGGCCGGAATTTATTCCATGCTGCGACGGAGTCTGGTCAAATTGGTACTCGGTTTGATGTTTATCAGCCATGCGACGAATTTGCTTATTTTCACAGCGGGTGGATTGACTCGTGGGAATCCACCGTTGATCCGTGACCAGGCGGATATGACAGCCTCCTCGTTCGCCGATCCCTTACCCCAGGCGTTGATCCTGACCGCGATTGTGATCAGTTTTGGCGTGACAGCCTTTACACTGGTGATGATGCAAAAAGTCTATCAACGAGTGGGAAGTGACGATGTGGATGAAATCCGGGAAAGGAGTGAACGATGATCCTCTTTCCCGTTATCATTCCCCTATTTTTTTCCGCGATATTGATTCCCTTCCGAAAACGATGGGGGACCTCCGCCGTTATCACCTCGGTGGGGTTGCTGATACAATTTGGTGCGTCACTGGTATTGTTTTATCAGACACGTCAAAATGAGTTTATCGTCTCGTTCCTGGGAGGCTGGCCCGCTCCATTTGGTATCACATTTGTGAGCGATTTGTTTAGCAGCACCATGGTGATGGTGGCCAATCTGATTGGATTGACAGTGGGGTTTTATGCGATCAGAACGATTCAGAAAGACCGAGTCAAAGAGGGCTTTTTTTCACTCTTTTTCGTTCTCCTCATGGGAGTGAACGGCGCCTTTTTGACAGGTGACCTATTCAATCTGTATGTGTGGTTTGAAGTGATGCTGATCGCTTCCTTTGTTCTGCTCGTTCTCGGCGGAACCTCTGCACAAATGCAAGGTGCCTTTAAATATGTTACGATTAATTTGATCTCATCGGCACTGTTTCTCGCAGGCGTCGGGATTTTGTATGGCAAGACGGGCACGCTGAATATGGCCGATCTTGCTGTCAAGATGCAGACGATATCCAATATTGAACTGATCAATAGCTCATCCGCACTCTTGTTTTTATCCTTTTCCATAAAGGCAGCCCTCTTTCCGGTCTATTTCTGGCTTCCCGATTCCTATTTTACGCCTCCGGTGGCTGTGACCGCTGTGTTCGCAGGATTACTGACCAAGGTGGGAGTGTATTCTTTGTTTCGGGTGTTTACCCTGATTTTTCCACAGGATCAAACCTTTTTACAGACCGTGTTTCTGATTCTGGCCAGTCTCACCATGGTCAGTGGTGTACTGGGCGCGGTCGCGCAGAATGAGATCCGAAAGATATTGTCTGTCCACATTATCAGCCAGATCGGGTATATGATTATTGGATTGGCCCTGTGGACCTCTTTGGCCATCAGTGGGGCGATATACTATATTATTCATAACATCGTGGTTAAAACCAATCTCTTTATGATCAGCGGTATTATCCAGAAACAATCCGGCTCTTTTGAACTCAGCCGCAACGGCGGACTGGTGCAGCGGCGTCCGTTTTTGGCCGCATTGTTTCTCATTTCAGCGCTTTCACTGGCCGGATTGCCTCCTCTGTCCGGGTTTGTCGGCAAGTTTGTGCTGGTGAAAGCCGGTCTGGAAGCTCAAAATGTAACCATCGTGGTTGTGGCGCTGGCAGTGAGTGTTCTGACCCTGTTTTCCATGAACAAGATCTGGCAGGGAACCTTTTGGGGTCCCGTCCCTGAACAGTCTCTTGAAAATGGTTCTGACACTCAAAAAGACTGGACTCTGTTGCTGCCGGTCGGTATTTTGACGATCGCCACGGTCGCCATGGGCATCGGCGCCAATGCAGTTTTGACTCTGACCCAAAACATTGCCGATCAGCTGTTGAATCCATCATTGTATATCTCGAATGTATTGGGAGTCAATTAGATGAAAGTATTCAAATGGATCCAATTTATTTTCTTTTATATTCGAGAACTCTTGGCTGCGAATCTCAAGGTGGCTCATGATATTCTGACGCCCTCTCTGAAAATACAACCTGCCGTCATTGCGGTTCCCCTGGAACCCCTCACGGATGTGCAATTACTGGCGTTAACCAACTTGATAACCATGACTCCGGGAACGCTCAGCCTGGATGTCTCCCTCGATCGTAACACGCTGTTTGTTCACGCCATGTATGTGGACGATCCGGAAAAACTCGTTCGGGATATCAAGCTGGGTTTGGAAAAGCAAATATTGGAACTGTGATATGAATAACGATCTCGATCCTA
>CAYPUH010000303.1:0-5235 GCA_964413725.1 uncultured Cytophagia bacterium | reverse complement strand
GGCTATGACCCGGCATTTGGTGCTCGTCCCCTGAAGCGATTCATGCAAAAGCATATTGTGAATCCTCTGGCGACCAAACTGCTGGAAGGGGAATTTTCACCGGACTCGAAGATACAAGTGGTTGTGCGAGAGAATTCACTTGATTTTGTATGAAAAATCGGATATTTTAGCCCGTTTATCGTTGACCGGCATTTGGCCGGTCAACGATAAGAGGCGTTTACAGTCCGTTAGGGTGTAGACACAGCAGGCCTGCCTCTTCCCCTGTGGTGTGTTGTGGAACATAAACACGATTGTGAACGTTACACGTTTGTTTAACTCTGGATGGAGGACAACACATGAGGCTGACCCGTCTAAACTGGTCGTTCGTTCTTTTACTATTGGTTTTCGCTTGTGGCCAAAAGATGACTGTGGAACAGATGAGGGCCAAGGCTAAAGATTATGTTGAAAAAGAACAGTGGCAGGATGCAATTGATGTCTATGAAAAGCTGCTGAATACCTATCCGGATTCCCGGTGGGCGCCAGAATCGTTATACAAATTGGGTGACTTGTACGCCACCTATGATCAACAGTTTGAAAAATCTGTGCGTGCCTATCAAAAATTAATCGAACGGTATCCTGATAGCAAATACAATATGCAGGCCAGTTTTATGATCGGGTACCGCTACGCAAACGACATTAAGGACCTTGAAAAGGCCAGAGAATCCTACGAGTTGTTTCTGGCAACGTGGCCAGACCACGAACTGAGTCCGTCGGTACGATGGGAATTGAAATACCTGGGTCAGGATATTTCTGACATCGACCTGGAATTTGAACCCTCTGGTGAGACGACCCAGTAGGGTCGGTTCAGATATTATTGTTTTCTCTCTATCCGAATTCTTTCCGTTTTCGGACAGGTGTTCTCTGTTCGATTCAAAGGTGAATTCCTTTTCATGGCCCCTTCACAGTCGTGCCCGATGCTAAAGATTGGACACACGATACCCCTTTGTGGATAATAATCAATGCGGGTCAAGAGTATCGGATCGACTGGAACAAACACGGTTTACAATTTTCTCTGGTCATCGGGTAGAGGATGTGTGGATCACGTTCGGATATCACAATACTTTTTGTTTGGAGTAAAGAACGATGAAGACATTCATTGTCCGCTGTATGGTGTTCCTGTTGTTTTGTACCGGCCCGGCAACCTCACAATCCACCGCATCATCCGATTCGTTGCAACGTGCTATTCAGTTGAAAACAGTACTCGAGTCAAACACCGTCCCTTTGAACCGGACTGTTCAGTTGACGTTGCGCCTTGAATGGACCGGTGATCTTGCCCGTTTTGATGTCCATCGTTTTGACAATCCCCTTCTTGAAAATTTAGAGATTGTATCTACTGCCTCCACCAACAGGGTTATACAGATCGGTGCTGAACAGCGGTCCGTTCAGGAATTCAGTTATGAGCTCAAGCCTACCAGTCTCGGTATGGGGTATGTAGAGGGTATGATCATTCCATATACGGATCTGAATACCGACCGTGAGCATCGTCTGATGACCAATCGGTTGCCACTCCGGATTGTCGATCCCATTCCTGAAGAGGACTCTGATGTTTGGCTCTTATGGGGGGGGATAGTGGTGCTGCTCGTGGCCCTTGCAGCGGGTGCAGCCTGGCAGTATTATAGACGTCGAAAGCGACGCCGACAAGAGGAAGAAATGGCTACCGCCCAACCGTCGCTGGAGGTTTCCTATCTCGAATCGTTGCGAGAGTGGAGCCCTGAGCGACAGCATTCGCAGGACAACACAGCTGTAAGCGAGATGACACGGCTCTTGCGCCACTATTTAAGCGAGAAAACCGGTTACCCGGCAATACAGACACCTACCCGGTTGTTGATCAGCCAACTCGAACGCAGGATTCACGAGCACCATCTGAAACAACTGGGAGGCGTTTTTTCGGTGGCAGATGAAATCAAGTTTTCCGGACGTGCCGCCCGGCCTCACGAGATCGATCAGATCTATACCGGTGTTGAAAATATACTGGGAGCCGGTCAAAACGGGGAATTGCTGCGGAATCAAACGAACAGTGAGCAACAGGCTGATCAGGAGGAATCATGAGCGTGGATATTCAAGCTATCCAGGAACGAATCGAAAACGAGAGTGCCTTTCTGGAAAAAATTACGGGTGAAGTATCGAGAGTCATCGTCGGCCAGCACTATATGATTGAGCGATTGCTCATCGGCCTGTTATCGGATGGGCATGTTTTGCTGGAAGGTGTGCCCGGCTTGGCGAAAACACTGGCGGTACGGACTCTTTCCGATACCATAGAAGCGGATTTTCAACGGTTGCAGTTTACACCGGATTTATTGCCTGCGGATATTATCGGAACGCTTATTTACAATCAGAAAACAGGTGAATTTACGGTCAAAAAGGGTCCCATTTTTAGCAATCTCATTTTAGCGGATGAGATTAACCGCTCTCCCGCCAAGGTCCAGTCGGCTTTGCTGGAGGCCATGCAGGAGCGACAGGTCACCATTGGCGAAGAAACCTTTGAATTGCCGGCACCTTTTTTGGTTCTGGCCACCCAGAATCCCATCGAACAGGAAGGAACCTATCCGCTTCCAGAGGCTCAGGTAGATCGGTTTATGTTGAAACTGTCGGTGGGATATCCGGAACGTGATGATGAGTTGGAAATTATGCGGCGGATGACACAATCCGAGACACCGGCAGTCGACTCGGTGGTCACTCCTGGCGAAATCGAAAAGGCCAAACGAGCGGTCTTTGATGTCTATATCGATCCCAAGGTGGAAAATTATATTGTCGACATTGTTTTTGCCACGCGTCGTCCTCAAGAGTATGGTCTGGATGATCTTTCGGAACTCATCTCCTATGGCGCCTCCCCACGTGCCTCGATTTATCTAAGCAAAGCTGCCAAAGCCCATGCTTTTTTACAGCGACGAGGCTATGTGACTCCCGAGGATGTGCGGGCCATCGGGATGGATGTGTTGCGTCACCGTGTGCTTCTGACCTATGAGGCCGAGGCGGAAGAGATGACCTCCGAGGACATTGTGCGCATGGTTTTGGATCGTATTGAAGTGCCCTGATGATTTGTTTCCCTTTACAAAATTTGAATGAATAGACGGCCGTCAACTATTAGTGATTAAGCGGATACGATAGCGTGATACCGAGAGAGATATTAAAAAAAGTTAAACGGATCGAGATCCAGACCCGTGGTCTGGTGAATGATGTATTTTCCGGTGAATATCATTCGGTATTCAAAGGCCGGGGAATGGAATTTGCCGAGGTTCGTGAATATCAGCGTGGTGATGATATTCGAACGATCGACTGGAATGTGACCGCGCGTATGGGGCATCCCTTTGTCAAAATCTTTGAAGAGGAGCGCGAGCTTACGGTCATGTTGCTCGTGGATGTCAGTTCGTCCGGAGAATTTGGAACGGTCGAACAGATGAAAGGCGAAATTGCTGCAGAGATTTGCGCATTATTGGCCTTTTCGGCGATCAAGAACAATGACAAGGTTGGATTGATTATATTCAGCGATCATGTTGAAAAATATGTTGCCCCCAAAAAAGGCAAGAGTCACGTTCTTCGTGTGGTGCGAGAGTTGTTGTATCACAAGCCTCAGGGCCGTCAGACCAATATTCAGTCGGCCCTGGAGTATCTTTCCCGGTTAACGCGCCGTCGTGCGGTGGTTTTTCTGGTTTCTGACTTTATGAACAGCGGTTATGAAAAGGCTCTTCAGATTGCCAACAAGCGTCATGATTTGGTGGCCATCACGATCACCGATCCCCGTGAAGAAACTCTGCCCAATGTGGGATTTCTTGAACTGGAAGACGCAGAAACCGGTGAGACCTTGTTGATCGATACCACGGATCCCCAGGTACGCAAGCAGGTGACTGATAAGGCATACCGTCAGAAATCTGAACGTAAGCGATTGTTTCGATCCATGAGTGTGGATGCCATAGAGATCAACACCGGCGAATCGTATGTGGATCCTTTGATTCGATTTTTCAGGATGCGGGCCCGGCGCATGCGTTAAAGCAATGACGGGTTTTATTTCGAACGTTTTGGCAGATATGATTCCATGTCTGCGATGATTTGGAGTGAATGCAGTTATGGAGGATCCTATGCACGTGTCTAAACTGTTGCTGGTCACAGCTGTACTGGGCGTATTGAGCCTGACGTGCAGCTCATCTGACCCCCAACAGCCCGATCCCGAGCAGATGCGTCAATATGCCAGCGATCTTTTGAATCGGGATTTGTATGAACAAGCTGTGGAACAGTATCGTCAGTATTTGTCCCGTTATGACATATCCGAACGTGAGCGGGCCAATATTAATTATATTATGGCCAACACCTATTTTGACCGGATAAAGGATTATGAGCGTGCACTGAGCATCTATTTGAAAATCAAACATTTTTATCCGGATTCACCTCTCATAGATGAGGTCAACAAACGCATCGTGGCCTGTCTGGAGCGACTGGAGCGATCGGCTGATGCTCAACAGGCACTACAGGAAACGGTTCAGGCCGACGCTCCCCGAGGCGACAAAAGCCGTCCCGGCGCAGTGGTTGCTCGTATCGGAGATCGCGACATTACACTGGGTGATTTGGAGTATGAACTCGATCAACTTCCTCCCAGTGTCCAGGAGCAGTTTTCAGGCGTCGAGAAAAAAGCGGAATTTCTCAGAGAGTATGTCGCCACCGAGTTATTGTATGATACCGCCAGGCGGGCAGGACTGGACGATGATCCCGAGGTGATAGAGGGAGCGTTCCAGAGCAAAAAGATGCTGATGGTGCGAAAATTGATACAGGATCGTGTAGCTGAAACCATTGAGATCGATGAAAAGGATGTGGAGTTGTATTATAAAGCCCATAAAGAACGCTATGCAGAGACCAATGAACAGGGGGAAATCACCCGGCAGCCCTCTTTGTCGGAAGTGCAGGAACAGGTCACCAGAGATCTCTTTGAGGAGAGATATGCAGAGGCCTATCAGAAGCTGGTGAGACAGATGATGCAAGCTGAAAATGTCGAATTTTATAAAAACCGGATCCAATAGGGTGCAAAAACAGTCAAGCCTGAAACCTGAGACAGCGATGAGACGAGAGATCCTCACGACACGAATAGCCCTAAGCCTGATTTTGTTGATATTTCTGGCGACACCAGCCAGTTATGGGACGGCAGAGATATCAGTTGAATCCACTGTGGATCAATCACACATCACCATTGGCGATGTTATCCAATAC
>CAYPUH010000302.1:0-5236 GCA_964413725.1 uncultured Cytophagia bacterium | reverse complement strand
CTTCAAACCTATCCCAACAGTTCCTATTCCGAGGAGGCACAATTTCTCCTGGCAGAAAGTCATTTTCAGATGAATGATTTCAGCCGGGCAGCTACGGCCTTTAAAGAACTATTAACAGAGTATCCCGCTGTTGGAATCCGGGACAAAGCCCAGATCAGACTGATCGAGACACTGGTTCGTTCAAATCGAACACAGGAGGCATTACAGACTCTTTCGATGTTTCTTGATCAATACCCTAAAAGTGAATTTATACCCAACGCCTACTATTGGAAAGGAGAGGCCCTTTACCAAAACGGCAATTATATGGAAGCACTGCAAGCCTATGAACGAGTCTCTGCGACCGATGCGGGTCATGAACTTGCCGATTATGCGCTCTATTCTCAGGGATACATCTATGAAGAGATGGAAAAATGGGACAATGCCCACCGTATGTATCGGGCCCTTTTGGAACGTTTTCCCACCAGTCCGCTTGCGGAACAAGCTGCTTATCGAATAGGATTTTCATCATTTGGCAATCATGATTACCGTCAGACCATCGAGCATCTCTCTCATGCCCTTGAACAGTTTCCAAAATGCACGCTTCGGGGCGAAGCACAATATTTTATCGGTGAGAGTTTTTATCGTCTGAAACAATTTGACAAAGCGATAAAAGCCTACCGGATCATCTCATCACTCACCGACAATGACTTTGCAGACGACGCGGTATACAGCCTGGGATGGGCGTATGCCGAAATCATGCAACATGAAAAGGCAATCGAGGCATTTTCTACCGTACCCCAGGTCAGTCAGGACCGCCGTTTGGTCGCTTCTGCCATTTTTCAAAGCGGTCGACACCTCCTCATTACCGGCAATGCCACCAGAGCCAAACAAGCTTTCCGTACCGTGTTTACCGATTATGATAAAAGTGCCGATGCTGCCAATGCGCTCTATGAATATGCTTCGATCGAGTTCGATTTTGAAGATTATGATAATGCACGTTCCTATTTTGAAAAACTGGTTAAAAGCTATCCTTCCTCTTCCCTTGTTGGTGAGGCATCGGTAATGATTGGAGAATGCTATCTGGCTACCTCTGAGCTGCAATCTGCGGAAGACAAATTTCGGGCCAGTTTTGAAACCTATGATACGCCCCATGTCAGAGGACTTGCTCTGTACAAAATCGCCAGAACTCAATTTCTCAAAGGCGAGTATAAAAAAGCAGTGGTCAATCTCAAAGCGGTTTTGCGAGCGTTCTCAGACCAAGACGTGGCAAAAGACGCCCTGTTTTGGAAAGCAGAGGCATTGTTCAAACAGGATGCATTTCCGGATGCGTTTTCCGACTACCGATCCTTTGTCGAACGATACCCGGAGTCGTCCCGTATCGGAGAGGCGTATTATGGATTGGGGTATACGGCACTTCAGTTGGGACGGTTTACCCGGGCAGCAGACGCATTCAAAAAGGCTTCACTCTATGGTTCTAAAGATATCCGGTGGGATGCCAAACTGAGACAGGGAGACGCTCTCTTTAATGCCAAAGCGTTCAGCCGGGCCATTGCCACCTATGAATCTGTGCTCAAAAGTACGGCCACTGTCGCACAAAAGGCCGAAGCACAGTTTCAAATTGGCAATTCGTATTATCGACGCCAACGTTGGCAACAAGCCCGAAATGCGTTCCAGACGGTTGTCAATACGTACAGCTCCAGCTCTCTTGCGCCCGAGTCCCTGTATATGAGTGGCCGGTCCGCATTCCGGAGTGAAAATTACCCTCAGGCTATTCAGGATTTCGAGACACTCGTCGACCGGTTTCCTGAGAGTGAATTCCGGGATGATGCCACCTATGCTATCGGAGACAGTTATTATAATCAGGAACAATATGAAAGAGCTGCAGAACGTTACCGTCGTCTGATCGACATCTTTCCCAAAAGCGAATATGTGGAGGATGCGGTCACTGGACTTCAGTGGTCGTTGATGCAGATGGGTCAATCCCAAGAAGCCCTGGATGTGGTCGATGAGTTGGCGATGCAGATAAAAGAACCCTCGCGTGCCGCCGATATTTTCTCCCGCAAGGCGGAATTCTTTTATCAGTCACAAAAATATGATCAGGCTGTCGGTCAATACCGCCTGGTTTTACGTGAGTATCCGGACTCAAAGGCAGCCCAAAATGCCTACTTTGCCATTGGACAGGCCTATTTAAAAATGGACAATACAGAACAAGCCATGGAGGCATTTGCGGAGCAACAGCAGTCTTATCCCGAGGCGGAACGAACACCCGATGCTGCGCTGTACCGGGCCGATCTTTTATTCCAACGTAAAGAGTATCAAAAGGCTATCGGCCTGTACCAGGATATTCAGGACCGGTTTCCTTCGCACCCCAATACAGCTCTGGCCGGGTATAAAATCGGTCTCGCTTATTTGGAACAGAACGATTATCAAAATGCACAGAGCACCTTTTCGCGCGTCATCAACAGTGACAGCGATTCCCGGGCGACACATCTGGCGCGCATCGGATTGGCACAGGTATTTATAACGTTAAAACGATATCCTGCTGCCCTGGAGCAACTCGAAGCCATCGTGGCCAAGGCGGATCCCGACATTGCTGCGCAGGCTCAGGTACTCATGGGTGACGCATATCGCGGTCAGAACGACCTTCAGGCGGCGATCGTTGCCTATCTAAAAACAAAATATCTGTATGGCAATCAGACAGCGTGGGTTGCCAAAAGTCTTTATTCCGCGGCTCAATGCAATGAGGAATTGGGACGGATGGGAGACGCCCGCCGCCTATATCAAAATATACTCAACAACTATGCATCCGAGACAGAGTGGGCGCAAAACGCGAAAAATCGATTAAACAGCCTTGTGGGGCAGTAAATTGAAGATCAGACCTCTACTTTTGATATTATTCTCATTCGTATGGTTGATGGCGGATTCCGGAACCTGTTACGCTCAAAAAGTGACACCTCCTCCATCCAAAGTCAGCCTGCCTTCGGATACCACCCGGGCAGAACGACATCATGACGAAAAAATCGAAGCAAAGTCGGAGCTGGAATTGCCTGATGTGGTGGTAATGGGTAAAGATCGTATGGTCAGAATGAGCCGTGACAAGAAGACAATTTCGCCGGACTCTCCTACTCTGTTGCAACCGGATTCCCCCTACCAACCCCTTACCACCTGGTTCCGGCAACAAACGACCAAGCCGGAACAGCAGCGGGACGACCGGAACCTGTATCGCTCCACCTGGATCCATCTTATGGGGGGAATGCATACCAGTCTCATAGCGGAGGCGGGATGGTGGCAAAAATTGATTATGGGCCAGTCACATCTCCGGGGCTGGATCGATCACAGTGCCGGTGCCTATGATAATAGTCAGCACACTCTTGGAGGGGCATCGGGCCGCCTGTCTATAGAGATGACACCACAGGTTACGGCGATGCTGTCCGGTCAGTATGAACGCTCCGGCAGGGGACTATATGGATCCCCTTTTTCCGAGTTTAAACGTGTGGGACAGTCCGGAGACATTTCAGGTGAACTGATCTACGATACCGATACCCTCTCGGATAGCCGTATCGGCTTTAAGCTGGGCGGCATGACGCTTCAGAGTGATACCCTCTCCAATCAGTATGCCAGAACCTCTGATTTCTGGTATCAAATTCACTCGGCGGTTGCAGCAGAGTGGCAGGGTATAGAATGGACAGCCTCGGCAAACTATCTACGGGAATCACTAGAGTTGGAAGCGGACACCTCTGCCACCCGATCTCATATGGGTGAAATCGAACTCAAAGCCCATGCTCCGCTCACGAATCGTATCGCGGCCCAGGCCGGTATTGCCTTCCAGTCCGCTCATTCTGATGTCGGCGGAGATGACTCGAGGATGGCTCCATTTGCCCGGCTGAATGTAATGGTTTCAAACCGGGTGGGGTTGACAGGTAAAATTTCCACCGGCTATGACTATCAACCGTTCTATAACTGGCATGCTCGTAACCCGTATATCAGTCATCGGACGCCTTCGGCTCCCTCGGAAACCGATCTGTCTCTCCATCTTCGTTCGGATTTGAGAGTAACCAAACGGATAAAGACCTATTTCCGGTTCAGTCGGTCGTGGATGGATGTCATGTACACCTGGCAACGTCTGTCACCCTCCGCATTGTTCAGGCCCATGGCCATCAAAAATACCCGGTTAACAGAAATTGAAGCCGGCGTGAGCACCGATATTTCTCGAAAAACCCATCTCCAGGCCAGCATTGTTGGATATTCTGAAAAAATTGACACAGAGTCATTTGTCCCCTCAAGACACGGTCTGCCATACAGACCCGACTATCGCATTCCAGTACGGGTAAAAATACAGCTATTGTCTGGATTCTTTCTCGATGTTCATGCAGATATTCTCGGTGAACGCCCGACAAAGCTCTATTCCGAGGACAGACTTCCATCCATAGCCGTGTTGGGTACCACACTTTCGAAAGAGTATAAATCATTTTCGGCAGTATTCACGGTGAATAATATTCTGGATACCCGTTACGTCTGGTGGGAAGGGTACCCTGAAAATGGTATTACAGTGCTGGCCGGCCTTCAGGCAAAATTTGAATGAGACAGTTACGATCTGATTATGATATCAACGAAGGAGAAGCTCATGAACATCCTGGAAATTCTGGCAAAAGGCGGTTTCATGATGATCCCCATCATCCTGAGCTCCATCATCGCGATCGCGATATTAGTCGAACGGTTGATCTCTCTCCGCAAAATTGCCATCAATGCCCGTACCTTTGTGCTCCAGGTAAAAAACCTCGTCTTGCGTGAACAGGTCAATGACGCGATCCTGTTATGCAAACAAACTCCCGGCCCCATATCCGCCATCACCAAGGCCGGACTCGTCAAGCACAATCGATCCCGGGAAGAGATCAAAGACTCGATTGAAAATGCCGCGCGTACGCAATTATTCCATCTTGAAAGAAACCTCGGTGTACTGGGGACCATCGCTGCCATCGCTCCTCTGATGGGATTTCTGGGGACGGTTACAGGCATGATCCAGGCCTTTATGGAAATTCAGGCACGGGGTGGAAATGTGGATGCCAGCGTTCTGGCCGGAGGAATCTGGGAAGCCCTGATCACAACTGCTGCCGGTCTTTCTGTAGGAATCCCGGCCCTGATCTTTTACAACTGGATACAGGCCAAAGTGGAAGCTCATGTTCATGATATGCAGGAAAGTTCCACCGAGCTTTTGGATATGCTACTGGAAAAGGAGACAGCTCATGACGATAGAACC
>CAYPUH010000301.1:0-5240 GCA_964413725.1 uncultured Cytophagia bacterium | reverse complement strand
TCCAAGATCAATACACCTTCCGTCTAACCGCCATTCGTCGCATTCTTGAAAAGCACTCTAAAAACATTTCCTCCTTTGACGCCTTTGTCGGACGTGGGGGGCTGGTCAAGCCGATACCGAGTGGAACGTATCGTGTGGATTCGGCCTTATTGACGGATTTGAAGCAGGGAGTACAGGGTGAACATGCCTCTAATCTGGGTGGTATTTTGGCCTATGAATTGGCACAGGAAGGCAACAAGCTTGCATTTATCGTCGATCCGGTGGTGGTCGACGAACTGGAAGATATTGCGAGGATTTCGGGACATCCCGGGTTACCGCGAAAAAGCATTTTTCATGCATTGAACCAAAAATCGGTGGCACGCAAGGCCGCCGAGCGGCTTCAAAAGTCGTATCCAGACTGCCGCCTCATCGTTGCTCATATGGGAGGGGGTATTTCTATTGCTGCACACCAGGGGGGACGTGTTATCGACGTCAACAATGCTTTGGACGGTGAGGGCCCTTTTACTCCTGAACGTTCTGGCACGTTGCCGGTGGGCGATTTGGTACGTCTTTGTTTCTCCGGAGAAATGCAGCAGAATGAAATGCTAAAGATGATCAAAGGAAAGGGTGGGGTGGTCGCCTATCTCAACACCAATGATATGAGGATGGTCAAACAGCGCGCTGAAACGGGTGACGAGCAGGCACAATTGATACTTTCAGGAATGGCTTATCAGATCTCAAAAGAGATTGCCGCGATGGGTGCCGTTCTATCCGGTCAGATCGATGCCATCGTCCTGACCGGAGGTATTGCCCACAATTCCGCTGTAGTGGAGGGTATTAAAAAACGGTGTCGTTTTCTTGCCCCGTTTCTTTTGTTTCCGGGCGAAAAGGAGATGGAAGCCCTCGTACAAGGTGCGCTGCGAGTTATACGAGAAGAAGAAGAGCTAAAATCCTATGCATCCATGCTGGAGAGATCATGATCGCCTCCTTTGACGACATCCAGGCCAAGCTCTTGAATGCACCCAAAAAAACCATCGCCGTCGCCATGGCTCATGAAAGTGATGTATTGTCAGCTGTATGGAAGGCACAACAAGCCGGCCTTGCCGACGCCGTGCTTGTGGGTGATCGTGAACAAATATTGAGATATGGAGATCAACTCGACGCAGATTTCTCGGTTTTTGATATTATTGATGAATCGTCTGAACAACGAGCTGTTGTGCAATCCGTCCAATTGGTCAAAGAGCAGTTGGCGGACACACTCATGAAAGGAACGTGTTCAACCGCGACATTGTTGCG
Organism: uncultured Cytophagia bacterium; assembly: GCA_964413725.1. GTDB lineage: Bacteria > Zhuqueibacterota > Zhuqueibacteria > Residuimicrobiales > Oceaniaggregativiventaceae > CAYPUH01. Next base: position 3,965 of record CAYPUH010000301.1, on the reverse strand, counting down.
TGCGGTATTGGACCGGGACCATGGATTGCGCAGTGGATCACTGCTCAGCCATTTGGCAGCATTTGAACCGCCAAACTATCATAAACTCATCTTTGTTTCCGATGCGGCTATGAATATTGCCCCGGACCTCGAAGCCAAAAGAGCCATTGCAGAAAATGCTATTCGAGCAGTACATGAACTGGATTTGGAAAGCCCCAAAGTGGCACTGATTGCTGCTGTTGAAAAAGTCAATCCCACAGCCATGCCGTGTACTGCAGAAGCGGCCATTTTGTCTCAAATGAATGCTCGGCATCAACTAAACGGCGCCACAATTGATGGTCCATTGGCATTGGATAATGCGATCAGCAAAAAATCTTGTGACATCAAAGGGATCGATAGCCCGGTGGGTGGTGATGCAGATATTTTAATCATGCCGGATATCGAGGCGGCCAATGTCTTTTACAAATCCATGGCCTATTTGACCGGCGCCAAAACAGCCGGCATCATTGTCGGGGCTCAAGCACCCATCATTCTTACATCTCGTGCCGACCGGGATGAAATCAAATTTCTCTCTATTGCACTCGGAATGGTCACCAGTCAAAGGTGATCCTTGTCCCAAAACTTTAAGGAAGAGGCGATTCAAACGATGAAAAAGAAGTCAATTTATTCATTGATAACCGGGATTGTAATGCTTGCCCTGGCCGTGCCCGCGACCAGCAGGGGACAAACAGAACGGTCCTGGAATGATGGCAATCCATCATTTACCCAGACCGTACCGGTGGGTGATAATATCCAACTGGGTAACGATATCCGCCTCCGTGCCAATCATCAGGTTTCCGGTGCGGATGATCCTCTGGATGTTTTGCTGTATGGCCTGAACTGGTCGTGGCCATCCACCATCGAGATCATTTCAACCCGCGATATCGACTACCGACTGGTGAACAATCGTCTTGCTTACCTGGTGACGGATACGGGAGCAAGACGAATCTACGAATACAACGCATCCAGCGGAGAGATTATTTGGGAATTTGGCAGTGAAATCCCTACCGATCCCAATTATCTCGAGCGTCCCGTCGATGCCTTTATTTACAAAGAAAGCAGCAATGGTGATGAACTGTTCAAGGTGTTGATTACCGATGAAGGCCGAAACCGTGTCATCAAAGTCGATAAAGAGCTTCGTATCGTTGATTGGTATTACGGTGATCCCAATGACAAAGCCGGTAGTGGTCCTCAGGAACTCAATGCACCTGCAGACGCGGTTCGCCTTGAGGGCAGCCAGGAAATACTGATCGCCGATCGAGGAAACAATCGGATACTCATTGTCGATGAAGCGAGTAAAACTATTGTCTGGCAATTTGAATCCACAGAGCTGAATGCGCCTGTGGATGTGGACTTTGATGCAGCAACCAACGACATTTTGATTACCGATCAAAGCAATCATCAGGTTTTGCGTGTCAACCGGGACGATCAGAATATTGTCTGGCGTTTTGGTATCACCGGTGTTCCGGCAGCTGATACGACCGGACTTGACAGCCCCACCGATGCCGATTTTCTCGACAATGGTCATATTTTAATCACAGATGCCGGAAACAATAGAATTATCGAACTGGATGAAAACAACAATATTACATGGCAATTCAGTCGTCCTCTTAAAGCTTTGCATGATACAGATCGATTGCCAGATGGACGTCATCTGGTGATCAATGGTGTTGCCCCTTCTGCCATCGGCTATTCAGATTCACTGATCGCTCTTCAAGAGTACGATCTGGGAGAGAACAGGGAAGTCATTTTTGACCGTATCAGTTGGGAGGCCGATACTCTCGATGGGGTCACCTCGGTGGGATTTCAAATCCGTACCGCCAATTCCCTGGGAGATTTGAGATCGGCTGACTGGATGGGACCGACGGGCAAAAACAGCTTTTATACTGTAAACAATCAGACCATCAACCCTATCCATACCGGCCATCGTCTCTACCAGGTGAGGGCTTTTTTGCAGACCAATAACCCCTTGTACACACCGGTGTTGACCAAAGTGCAACTCGATTACCACTATTATAATATCGAGGAAACAGCGGTCGTCCGCTCCATCACCTTACCCGATGATAATGAGGCGTATATCCCCAAATGGAAATCGATGACCTTGAATACCCAACTGCCTCAGGATCCCGGCGATCGGGATGCCATTCGATTGGAGATCTTTATCAAAAATGCGGCAACAGACGAAATTGTGGCCAACTTTACCGCCAGCCAGACCCTGCCAGAGACGTTTCAACCGTTGGATAATTTTACGGGGTTAAATAATGCCCAATCCATCTATATTGAGGCTTGGGCAACCACATCGAGACCCTACGTCACTCCCATCCTGGAAGACTGGAGCATTACCTGGGATGCGATCCAGACCTCTACATCAGCTCTTCGTTTTGTCAATCGGCTTGGAAACGAGGTAGACTATTACCGGGCCACTTCGACCTTTCCGGCACAGGAAAATAAAGTCGATAGTGTTCGCGTCATCTTTTCCGATCCGGATCTGGCCGCTTTCCAAGATGCCATCACCTTGCCGTTAAAATCCACATTGAGCGGAGATAGCATCGGTGTCACGCTGGAACTCAACTCGCTGACTGGTACCTTTTCACACCGACCGATTCCAATTCTGATTTCCGAATCGGTAGACCGTCAGAACGGTATCCTGGAAGTGTTTGACCGGGATCAACTGATCCTTACATACAATGATCCCGACGATCCTGACGACTCGTCCACTGATACGGTAAAGGTCATTCTGAATACCCAAGGCAGCCTGTCCCTGGAGGACAGAACGGGGGCGCCTCTTACCACAATCAGCTTTGGAGACACTTTGTTTATTCGGGTAAGCGATGACCAGGACCGGAACCTAAGTGCAGACGCACAGGAGACCATCCAGGTGTCCGTTTTCGACAATGCAACGGGTGATGAGGAAATGATAACACTTTATGAGGTGTCTGACGGCACCGGTGGTTGGAATTCCGGTACATTTGTCTCCATGACAGGACTCCCGATAGAAAAGAACAACAATGGAGTCAGAAATGATGGGGCCATTCAGACCCTGGAAGGTCATCGCGTAACGGCTGAATACTCGGATAATGTGGTGTTACGTCGATCCGTACTGATTCCACAAGTGACTCCACCAATCCCCAATCCGAACATCGATTTCGCCGGAGAGGTTTTTGTTGTCCAGGTGGCACCGAATCCATACAATGCGCAAAAATTTACCAATTTTAAACTGCGCATAGCGGGTGCATACGGCACAATCAATCTACGCAAATTAGAGATTTTTAACCTTTTCGGAGAAAAAGTCCGAGAAATACAGGGGTCACAGCTTCAATTCGATCAATTATTACCCGTTCCGGCAAAAACATATGCGATCGCAGAAAATTGGTGGGACCTGAACAATGAGCATGGGCAATCGGTCAGCAGCGGGACCTATTTTGTCAAAGCACATGCCAACCTTGCGAATCCCGAAACCAATACCGTGGAATCGGTCGCCCTCATAGAAAAATTTGTGATTGTTCGATGAAAAACAAACAGTGGTTGATTTCAGGTATGGGAGCTCCCATGAAACGAATACATAAATTATTTTTATTATCCGCATTGATTTTCGTGACGATTTCGAATCTGATGGCCCAGGACGCCAAGGGAGTGGGAGAACACGGAGCTGTCTTTCTCCGGATTCATCCTACCGCTCGTCAGGTTGCCATGGGAGATGCGTTCTCCGCTCTGGTCGATGATATCAATTTGATGCGGTACAATATCGGTGGTTTGGGAAACATGCGCAACATTCAATTGTCCGCCAATTTTCACAATTGGGTCGATGATACCCAGCAAGGAGCTGTCTCTTTGGCGTTGCCGACCCGATTTGGCGTTTTTGGCTTTGACTTTTCGTATTTTGATGAAGGTGATATCATTGAACTGGATGAAGAATTTAATCCAACGGGAGGAACGGCCTCCAGTGA
>CAYPUH010000300.1:0-5240 GCA_964413725.1 uncultured Cytophagia bacterium | reverse complement strand
TCGTGAAGGTGGCCGTACCGTTGGCGCGGGTGTGGTAACGAAAATTTTTGAATAAGACAAGATCCTCGATATCCGGTGGATATCTGTCTGTCGGATATCGAATCCATATTAATACAGTGGTACCGTTATGAGAGATCTGGTTGTTCTCGAATGTACAGAGTGTAAACGACGCAACTATAGCACTGACAAGAACAAGCGCTTGCACTCTGGTCGTATCGAGCATAAAAAATACTGCAAATGGTGTAACAAGCGCACCGTTCATAAAGAGACGCGGTAAGCGTGTCGCATAGGCCTGTAGCACAATTGGCTAGTGCGCCGGACTCCAAATCCGGAGGTTGGGGGTTCAAGTCCTCCCAGGCCTGCACAGAACCGGTCGGTGCCGGCGGTCACAAAAGGCGTGTCGGGAACCGGCGAGACATATGAACCCAATGATCGAGTCAGCTCTGGAAAACCGGTCAGGCAGGAACGGGCCGGACCACTCTGACCGGCAAGGACAAGGGAGGCTCTGCCTTCACCCGTGCGGATGTAACCCCACACGCGGGTGGTGAGCGGAGCTGATGCTGTCTTTGGCCTGACGGGAAAAAACTAATTCTTTGTGGGTTCTGTTGATACAGAATCCGGGACCGTATCTAAATTGGCGTGGCTGGTAGATTATGATTCAAAAGGCGATCAAGTTCATTCGAGATGTCAACACAGAAATGTCAAAGGTCAGCTGGCCTTCGTGGCCGGAACTGAAAGGCCAAACAATAGTCGTCATTATTGTTTCCATCTTCTTTGCCGTTTTTATTTTTGTCATTGATCACATTTTATCCCGACTGATCAGTGTGATCTATTAAAGGCTTATTGAAACGAATGGTGGTGTTGTCTGTGATTGAAGAAGAACCCCGTTGGTATGCAATCCATGTGCTCTCCGGGCATGAGAATAAAGTCAAGGCTTATCTGGAAAACGAAATCAAGCATGCCAATCTGGAAGAAAAGATCGAAAAGATACTGATTCCCTCGGAAAAGATTACCGAGATGAAGGGGGGAAAAAAACGGGTTCGCAACAAGATCATGTTTCCCGGTTACATGTTGATGAAGATGGTATATGACAAAGAGACTCGTCATCTGATCCAGAACACGCCGGGAGTGACAAATTTTGTCGGCCGCAAAAACGAGCCCGTACCGCTCAAAAAGGAAGAAGCCGAACGCATTATCGGCAAGAGTGAGGGTCAGGACCGTGACCGGGCCTCCATCCCCTTTCAGGTTGGAGATCCCATCAAAGTCGTGGACGGACCGTTTTCAGACTTTACAGGTTTCATTGAGGATATAAACGAAGAAAAGAACAAAGTCAAGGTGATGGTGAGTATTTTTGGACGGTCCACGCCTGTGGAACTTGACTTTTTACAAATCGAATTGGAATCATAGGACTATTGAGTTATGGCAAAGAAGGTTATCGGACAGATCAAGTTGCAGATTCCTGCTGGTAGTGCCAATCCATCGCCTCCGGTGGGACCGGCGCTTGGACAGCACGGTGTAAATATTATGGAGTTCTGCAAGGCGTTCAACGCCAAGACGCAGGACCAACAGGGTTTGATTATTCCGGTTATCATAACGGTCTATCACGACCACTCGTTCAGTTTTATCACAAAGACGCCACCGGCAGCGGTCCTGCTCAAAAAGGCTGCGGGTCTCGAAAAGGGATCCGGGGAGCCGAATCGCGACAAGGTGGGAACAGTAAATCGTGATCAGGTCAAAGAGATTGCCGAAACCAAGATGGTCGATTTGAATGCCAATGACATTGAGATGGCCATGCGAATAATTGAAGGCACGGCCCGAAGCATGGGTATCGTGGTAGAATAAATCATCAATCGACTCGCACTGAGTGGGACTAGATCCAAATGAAGCATAGTAAAAGATACCAACAAGCTGTCGAAAAAGTCGATAGACGCAAACTGTATTCGCTGAGTGAAGGTGTTTCGTTGGTTAAAGAGAACGCCGACGCGAAATTTGACGAATCTATCGAACTCGTAATCCGTCTTGGCGTCGATCCCCGCAAGGCCGATCAGATGGTCCGGGGAACGGTGATCTTGCCACATGGTACGGGCAAGGTCATTCGCGTCCTGGTGCTGACCAGCAGCAATCATGAAGATGAGGCCAAAGAAGCCGGAGCCGATTATGTGGGTGGTCAGGACCTGATCGAAAAGATTCAGGGTGGCTGGACCGACTTTGATGTGGTGATTGCCAGCCCGGATATGATGCCTCAGGTGGGTAAGCTCGGACGTGTTCTGGGACCCCGTGGTCTCATGCCCAATGCCAAGAGCGGCACCGTGACCGATGCTGTGGGTGATGCGGTTCGCGACGCCAAAGCCGGAAAGATTTCCTTTCGCGTGGATCGATATGGAATCGTCCATGCTGCGGTGGGCAAAAACAGTTTTTCACCCGAGCAATTGAAGGAAAACGTCTCTACCTTTATGGATACGATCAACCGCATGAAACCCACTGCTGCCAAGGGCGTATATGTCCGCAGTATCACCCTGTCCAGCACCATGGGGCCCGGCGTTCGTATCGACAAGAGCCAATTGGTAGACGTTGGTAATGAAGTAGAATAGTTCAATACAAGGAACAACACGATGCCACAACCAGATAAAATCAAAAAGGTTGAGGAACTGAGCAACACGCTGGGTGATGCCAAAAGTATCTTTTTGACCGATTTCACCGGACTGACCGTTGCCGAGATGACCAACCTTCGCCGCGAATTCCGCAAACAGAATGTCGAATACGTGGTGGTCAAAAACACCCTGGCCAAACGGTCCGCCCGGGATGTGGGAATCGAAGACGTATTGCCCTATCTTAATGGTCCCACCGGCTTGGCCATTGCCAAAGAAGATCCAGTCGCGCCTGTTCGCGTTATCTGGGGTTTTAAGGAAAAAATTGACAAGCCGACGATCAAGGGAGCCGTGGTTGAAGGACAGTTTATTGGCCAACAGGCTGCAGAAGATATGCGCAAGATTCCAACGCGCGACGTGTTGCTGGGCAAAATGGTTTCGGCCTTGAATTCTCCCATATCCGGATTTGTCGGCGGTTTGAATTCGATGGTAACAAAATTGGTCTACGCCCTGGATCAGATTAAACAGCAAAAAGAATCATAAATCGTTTTATAAACCTTTCAACGCTAACGGGAGGTTGAGATGCCCGAAGAAGTGACAGTCGATCAGGAACAAACGGCCACCGATCCCAAGGTCGAAGAAATTATAAAGACTATTGAAGAGATGACCGTATTGCAGCTTTCACAGTTGGTAAAAGCCTTGGAAGACCGTTTTGGCGTCACGGCTGCGGCACCGATGGCGGTTGCTGCTGCTCCCGCCGGTGGTGAGGGCGAAGGTGGTGCCGAGGAAGAAGAACAGACAGAATTTGACGTCGTTCTGAAAGGTGCCGGCGCTCAAAAGATTCAGGTCATCAAGGTCGTTCGCGGTCTGACCAACCTGGGCCTCAAAGAGGCAAAGGAATTGGTGGACGGCGCTCCGAGCAACGTCAAAGAAGCTGTAAGCAAGGAAGAAGCCGACGAGATCAAATCCAAGCTCGAAGAGGTCGGTGCGGAAATCGAAGTCAAATAATTGACATCGAATTGAAAATCGTATAAAAAACCGGGCTCAAAGAGTCCGGTTTTTTCAAGTTTAGTCTGTAAATTCGAACAGGAGAGGTTTTCTTGACCACTACCTCGAAGATCGAACGAATTTCTTTTTCCAAGATACAATCGCCTGCTGAATTGCCCGATTTACTGGATATTCAGTTGCGCTCGTTCAATGACTTTCTACAGCCTGATATGGATCCCAGCGAACGAAAGAGTCAGGGCCTTCAGGCTGTTTTTGAAAGTGTCTTTCCCATTGTCGATAGCCGGGAAAACTTTCGTCTCGATTTTATCAGTTATCAGATAGATCCACCGAAATATTCGGTGGAAGAGTGCCAAGAGCGGGGTACGACATTTTCCGTGGCGCTCAAGGCCAAATTGCGCCTTACCATCAAGGACGAAGAAGATCCAAGCGATCCCCTGGCTGGCTCGATCGAACAGATGGTCTACCTTGGCAATCTCCCCTACATGACCAACCGGGGTACCTTTATCATCAACGGAGCCGAGCGGATTATCGTCAGTCAGTTGCATCGTTCTCCGGGTGTCTTTTTCGACGAACTGGAACACCCCAACGGGACCAAGATTTATTCGGCACGGATTATTCCGTTGCGGGGATCCTGGCTAGAGTTTGCCACGGATATCAATGACCAGATGAATGTCTATATCGATCGTCGTAAAAAATTTCTCGTCACCACTCTGCTGCGCGCCATCGGTTTCTCCACCGATATGGAAATTCTCACGGAGCTGGGTCTGATCGAAGAGGTCGATCTGTCGTCCACCAATGCAGATGATCTTTTCGGAAATCGTATTGCCGAGGATGTTTTCGATGCCACCACCGGTGAGGTGATCCTCGACCGGTATGAAGATATCGATGAGCCTCACGTTGAACGGTTTTCCGAACTGGGGCTTAAAAGCATCAAAATCCTCAAAATGGATCGTATCTATGGACCGGAGATCATAAGCAATACGCTTAAAAAAGATCCCACCCACGATCAGGATGAAGCGCTCACCTTGATCTATCATGAGCTGCGATCCGGAGAACCGCCGGTCATCGAGACGGCCAGTCTTTTGATCGAACGTCTTTTTTTCAATCCCAAACGCTACGACCTGGGAGATGTGGGGCGACATCGACTGAATAAAAAGCTCAGCCTGGACGTGGATTACAACAATACCGCCCTTTCACGGGACGATCTCATCGGCATTATCCGCTATCTGTTGAACTTGCGAATGGGACGTCGCTCGCCCGATGATATCGATCATTTGGGTAATCGTCGTGTCCGGACCGTGGGTGAGCAGTTGGGCGCTCAGATGTCTGTTGGACTTGCTCGCATGGCCCGGACGATCAAAGAACGGATGAACCTCCGGGAAAGCGAAAATCCAACGCCTCAGGATCTGGTCAATGCCCGTACCATTTTGTCGGTGATCAACACGTTCTTTGGTACCAGTCAGCTGTCCCAGTTTATGGATCAGACCAATCCACTGGCCGAGCTGACGCACAAACGTCGGCTCTCTGCCCTTGGACCCGGCGGTTTGACGCGAGAACGCGCGGGATTTGAGGTGCGAGATGTCCATTATACCCATTACGGCCGCCTCTGTCCCATTGAAACCCCTGAAGGCCCCAACATCGGCC
>CAYPUH010000299.1:0-5258 GCA_964413725.1 uncultured Cytophagia bacterium | reverse complement strand
GTAACCTTGATTTCACATAGTTTATGTGAGGGTGGTGTCCGTTAACCGGACACCACTGATAAAGTATTGAAAAGGCATTTGATTGTCAAGATGATCCTCAAAAATCACGGCATTGTTTTTTCGGGCCGGGCATCGGAACAGGAAAAATGGTATAAAAACTAACGTTTTCCGGCTGGTAAAATAAATAAACTAAAATTTGGGTTGATTCTTTGATGGGAATTGGTAAATTTATTTCGTCTGGGTCTCTGTTCTATTTTTACATATCAATCAAACCTGTGGAACCCAATAACGTATTGTGAGAGTATCAACATGCATGCAGACAAATTGGATAACATTGACCTGAAAATTTTAGAGATCCTGCAGGAGCGTGGCCGAACCAAGCGGAACAAGTTGGCTGAAGAGGTGAAATTATCTATTCCTTCGATAAGTGAACGCATGCACAAAATGGAAAAGGCGGGCGTTATCCAGGGGTATAATGCGGTTGTGAATCCCCGGCGGGTGGGACTGGAAGTGACGGCATTTGTGGTGATCCGCGTGGATTCCACAAAAGATACCGAAACCATTCTCGAACACATTGTGGATAACGACGAAATACTCGAGTGTCATGCGATTACGGGGGATGGTAGTTATCTCCTAAAGGTCCGAACCAAGACAACCGAAACGCTTGAACGGCTCTTGATGCAGATGCAGCAATGGCCCGGAATCACCAATACCAACACCAATATCGTGCTATCCACTGCCAAAGAGTCTACTATACTAACTCTGAATTATTGTCACGCATCATAAAAGAGACATCCCGCAAAATGTCTCTTTTATGACTGTTTGTGTTATGGGTTGGTGGGGCGAATGTCGATTTCGCTCACCATGGCTCGTTGCGGTATTTTAATCATATGTATGGCCGTATCGGCAACGTCCTGCGGTTTTAGAATCCGGTCTCGCTTGGGGTCGTTGACATTGTGACGAGTGTCGAAAAAGGCCGTATCAACCGATCCCGGACACAGCGTGAGGACGCGGATTCCATGCTCTCTCTCTTCCAGCATTAAACTCCGGCCAAAGGCAACCACTGCATGTTTTGTGGCCGAGTATCCCCCACCAGTCTTGAATGAATTTTTCCCGGCCAGGGATGCAATATTGATGACCACCGATTCCCCGGCCTGGCGCAAATAGGGCAGACTCTCACGGGTCGCTATGAACACTCCCCGAACATTCAAATCAAACATTTCATCCCATTGCTCCGTGGGCATCTCTGCTACAGGATAAAAACGTCCCACACCGGCATTGTTGACCAGAATGTCCAGACCTCCCAATGTATCGACCGTTTGTTTGATCAGTGATTTGATGCTATCTTCGTCTCTCATATCTCCCGCAAAGACATGGGTCTTGCGACCCAGTGCCTCGATTTCCCTGGCGGTGTCTGCAAGGGCATCTTTTCCTCGAGCCGAGAGGGCCACGTGTGCCCCTTCCCGTGCCAGTTGGAGCGCTATGGCTTTGCCAATCCCTTTGCTGGCACCGGTTACCACTGCTACTTTGTTACGAATATTCATACAATCTCCTTTCATTCTGTCTACCCTTTCGAACAGTATCGGCTTCCCATTTCTTCCAACAAACCGCTCAGGAATAGAAGCGTCAGGGTACGCTCATCGGCATCCGTCGAAGCCCTTCTGCTTCCCCTTTTCATGCTGATTGTCCGGGGTCATCGAGAATTTGATCTCGAGAAAAGAAACCAGATTGTCATATCAGGTGTATCTTTTCCATTGGATATTCGTACACCAAAGCATCAAATCCCTGCAGGTCTCTGTGTCGCAGCGGTGCTTTGGGTGAACCGTGGAGATCTGATGTGAAAAACAGAGTGAACAAAACGTTTGTCTGTCCGCCCGCCAGACTCTGTTTTAACCGAACACCAGAATGATCTCAGAAAATTTTTTAAAATTATGCAATTCATGCACAATAAAATGCCCTGTTACAACGTATACTGAAATGAATGAACACTCACGACTCCAAACAGATACAGGAATGTATTGACCGGATTCAGGATGGTCAAATCGATGCATTTGCTGATTTGATACACGCCGTGCGGTCGCCACTCTTTTCCTTTATTTTGCGTCTGACAGGTCACCGCCAGACGGCTGAGGATGTATTCCAGGATACGGTGGTTCGGGTCTGGAAAAAGATGCATACATACAACCCATCACGTCCTTTCATGACCTGGATTTTGACGATTGCGCACCATGTGGCGATGGATGAGCGCCGTCGACGGCGTCCCGGCCAACTGGTTTATACGTCCAGATTGCCCGAACCCGCCGCACGAGAGGATTCAGAGAGAGCATTGGAACGGCGTGAACAGGAACAAACCCTACTTCAGGCAGTCGAAGGTCTGCCCGAGCATCAACGTACCGTTTTCCTCTTACGAATGCACACCGATATGACCTTTAAAGAGATTGCGGTAGAAATGGAACAGCCACTGAATACGGTCCTCAGTCATATGAATTATGCGGTACGAACATTACAAAACCGGTTAAACCCTGGTTGGCAATCCAGAAACAAGGCACATAAACCGTGCAAGAGGAAAAATGTTTGATTTATGTACCCGTTTTGATCGGGATATATGGCTTTATCATTTTGGGGAACTGAATCCGGATGCTCAAGCCAAGTGGGATACTCATCTGCAAGAGTGTTTGGCTTGCCGGCAAGAGTATACTGACATCCGGACGATCCTGGATGAATATCGACTTCTGCCCGATGTGTCTGTCGAGTCCTCTGTTGTGGAACAATCGGTTGGGAAGGTGATGTCGCCCCTCTGGCACAGGATCTCAACCTGGGGGATCCGCATAGCAGCTCTTTTCATCCTCACCATCACACTCGGGCTTTTGTTTTCAAACAACAAGCGGCAAGAACCCATGACCTGGGAGGCAGAGGGATTTTCCGAATCTGTTGATATTTTCGAGAGAGAATTGCAGGAGGTCGAAGAGCAAAGCAAAATGAAACTGGACTGGATGACGAAAACCATGGAAATCGATCAACGGATCAGCGATCTCTCGATACAGATATCGAGAGTGGAAGCAAGGATCGATTGAGTTCAGAGTGTTAAAAACGTTCAAAAGAAATCCGGTTTTTTCCCTGTCCGGAATGGACGGTTACGTCCAGAGTGCAAAAAAATCCGGGTGTGAAAAGAAAAGGAGGACGATTATGAGAGCATGGATAAGGATCTGGGGATTGGTGGTCGTGTTGACCGGTTCTGTGTTGGCCCAATCTCCTGAGGGTATGCAACGCCCTGTGTACGATGAATCACTGAGAATTGAGGATCTGCGCCAGCGGATGATGACGCAACGTGAAAAACTGGCGTTGAGCGAGGAACAGATCCAGCAGGTTCGGGACTATATAAAACAGTTGGATCCGGGATGGCTTGAAGAACTGGAAAAGTTACAAATCGAGCACCCGTGGCAGTATGATATGAAGCTTAAAAAAGCCTTTGCCGATTTGGAACATTTGATGACGGTAAAGGAATTTGACAGACAGCGTTTTGAGCAGCTTTGGCGTATCCGGGAACTGGAAGGAGAGAGTCGGTCACTGGGACGAGACTATCAGGACGCATCCGGAGCGGAAAAAGCGGAGAGACTGAAAGAATTGCGGACGGTTGTGAAAGAATTGTTCGACTTGAGAGAGAAAGAGCGCCAACGTGAAATCGAGAAGCTGGAGGAGCGACTCCAATCCCTGAAATCCACTCTGGAAACACGGCGAGAGAACAAGGACAAAATAGTTTCCCACAGAGTCGACGAGTTGACGGGAAAAGCCAAACAATATGAATGGGATTGATCCATTCGCCTTTGAGTGACGATCTGAACGCGTTGTCGGAAACGACAACGCGTTTTTTTTTTGGCAACCGGGTTGCAAGAGGTCGACAAGAGTGTTGGTAAAACCATTTAAAATCATTATATTGGGAATACTGTAGCCCTTTTTGGGGATTCGTGGCGGAGCATCGAATGCGGAGTGTAATCGTATATGGTTACTGATAGGTGAAACCACCACTGTCCGAAAGAAATCCTTGAGAGTGGTTGCTTTTATCTGGATTCCGGCCATACATAACCCTGGACCATCAAATGGCTTTTTCAGGATGAGAACGAATTGGACCTGTTGAGGACTTTATGGATGATACGACTTTAGAGCGAATGCATGCAGATCTGATTTACCGAAACCCGCAAAAAATGGAGATTGCCCGGGGTATTATCGAACGGTACACCGGATCGGATGTAGAAGAGTTTCACAGACAGATTATTCTCACCAATTTTGCCAAATATCTGGATGTTTTTGAAGAGTATTATGGTGGAGAGCGACGGGAAGGTTCGGTGATGTCGGTCGTGCACAGTGCGGAAAGCCATGTCAGTATGATCGACTTTAAAATTGGAGCGCCCACAGCGGCTTTGATTATCGAATGTCTCAGTGTCATCGAACCCAAGGCGGTTCTCTTTTTGGGGATGTGTGGAGGCTTGCACCGTTCTCTCCAGGTTGGGGATTTTATCCTGCCTATGGCGGCAATCCGGGATGAAGGTGTGTCTCATCATTTTATTCCTCCCCAGGTTCCCTCGCTGCCCACGTTTAAGATTCAGAAGTTTATCAGTCAGGTGATCATCGAACATGGCCATGACTATCGAACCGGTGTGGTTCATACCACGGACTATCGTTTTTGGGAATTTGACGAGGGTTTTAAACAACAACTGTATGACGAAAAAGCGATCGCCATAGACATGGAATGCGCCGCCCTTTTTTCTGTGGGATTTGTCAGTCGTGTACCCATCGGGGCTTTGTTGCTGGTGTCCGATTTACCTCTCAGGCGGGGTGGGATAAAAACCAAGGAATCATCGGAATGGGTTTTCAATAAATATACTCAACTTCAGATCACCATCGGGATCGAATCGATGATTGGCATTCAGCATCGAGGTGAACATATACGCCATTATCGGTGGTAAAATCCCGGACGTGCTTGTTGTGCTCAGGACGTTCGGATTTTCCCTGCTCTGTAGAAAGTTCTTTTAAAAACCAAAAAAAATGATAATTTGAAAGATCATGTTTATCGGTCCGGGATAAATAACACGGGCGATACACAATCGTCTGTCAGCTTCATTCAAATCAGATAGGGACTCACTAGTGTCCGGTCGAATGACCGGACACACCAATATAATTCCAATAAAATCAATTTATTATGTTGGTCGAAAAACAGACCTGGATTCTGTGTTAACAGAATCCAACAAAAACCATCGTTA
>CAYPUH010000298.1:2923-5261 GCA_964413725.1 uncultured Cytophagia bacterium | reverse complement strand
ATATAGGCGGCCATGACCAGGGCGGACATGATGGTGCGGGTTCTCCGATCGTAGCGGATTTCGAGAAACTGCGGCATGGTATAGATGCCCGAGCGCAAAAAGGCGGGCAACAGAAACCAGGCCACCAGCACCAGGGTAACAGCTGCGGTCCACTCAAAGCTGGCAATGGCCATGCCGATGCGGCCAAACGCCGACCCTGCCATGCCGACAAAGTGTTCGGTGGAGATGTTGGACGCGATGAGGGAAAATCCGATGAGCGGCCAGGTAAGCTGCCGGCCAGCGAGAAAGTAATCCTCTGAAGAACGTTCCTTGCGTCCGGCATACAATGACACCGTTACCACCAACGCAAAAAAACCGACAAACACCACCAGATCGATCCAGGTCAGACCCATATTCTATCCAGTTTTAATCTGTTTCTCTTCTGTGGTTTAACAGGGGCGCGAGATGAAAAACGACAAAGAGACTGAGAGACTTTGTGACAAAGGGAGAAACAATCCTTGCGCAAAAGAATGAATGTTTTTTCTCTTAGTCTCTTAGTCTCTTAGTCTCTGCGTCCCCATGCTCCATCCAATACCGTTCGATTTCTTCCAGGCTCTTGTTCTTGGTCTCCGGCACCCAGATCCAGGTGATGAGGACGGCGGGGAGGCACATGACGGCAAAGAGCCAGAACGTGCCTGACGGCCCCAGGTTCTCCAAAAGCCAGGGAACTGTCTGCCCGATGATAAAGGTGCCGGTCCACAATGCAAAGGTGGCGATGGACATGGCGCGACCACGGATGTGGGTGGGATAGATCTCGGACAAGAGCGTCCACACCACCGGACCAAAGGAAAAGGCAAAACAGGCGATATAGAGCATCATGGGAATGAGAACGGCGATGCCCTGCAGACTTTGTATCTGGAAAAAGATGCCGATGACGATCAGCATCAGTCCCATACCGGACACACCGGTAATCAGCAGCTTCTTTCGTCCCAGTTCATCGATTTTCCAGACGGCAAACAGGGTAAAGATGACGTTGATGAGGCCGATGATCACCTGACTGTTGAGGGAGGCGGAGACGGCCAGTCCCGCCTGACTAAAGATCCGTGGACCATAGTAGATGATGGCGTTGATGCCGGTGAGCTGGGAGAGGATGGCCAGGGCCACTCCGATGAGCAGGGCCAGCTTGAATCCCGGCTGCAGCAGCTGGCGCAGCGAGGGGGTCTCCCGGTTCAAAATGTCATGAATCTCTTTCAATTGACGCGTCGCGGTGTCGCGATTGGAGATACGCTCCAGAATAGAAAACGCCTGGTCATCCTGTTCGTGCGCGCTGAGCCAGCGCGGACTTTCGGGCACCATAAACAGCAGCAGACCAAAAAGCACGGCCGGGATCACCTCGGTGAGAAACATGCCGCGCCACACCTCTTCCACCACGAGGTGGTGCAGCCAGGTCGACTGTTCCGGGACGCTGAAATGGATCATCGACGCGTTGGCAAAATAAGCAGCCAGAATCCCCACGGTGATGGCCAGCTGATACAACGCCACCAGTCGACCGCGGAGATAGGGCGGCGCGATTTCGGAAATATAGAGCGGAGACAACATGGAGGCAATACCCACGCCCACACCCCCGATGAAACGGGCCACGATAAGCCAGCCCTGTGTCGGTGCCCAGCCGCAGCCCAGGGCGGAGAGGGTAAAGAGCATGGCAGACAGGATCAGTACCCGCTTGCGGCCAAAGCGGTCGCTGAGGAGCCCGGCCACCGATACACCCACGATACATCCCAACAGGGCGGAACTGACAAACCACCCCTCCAGCATGGGCGTGAGATGAAACTGATCGGTGACAAAGCCAACCGTACCGGAAATGACGGCGGTATCATAGCCGAATAAAAATCCCCCCAAAGCCGCGATCAGGGATATCCAGGTGACAGTCCAGATGTTCGTCGAGGTGTCGGGATGTGACACAGACATGGTCGGGTCCTCCGATTGGAGTCATTGGTGCGGATGAGATGGGTTGAATAGAAATCCATAAAAGATAGGATATTCATAGTACAAAAACAACCCCTAAAACAAAAGAACTGAGACAAAGAGGGTTCAATACCATCACGCAAAGTCGCAAAGGACGCAAAGAACGCAAAAAAAAGAATAAACCACAAAGCCACAAAGGACACAAAGCCCCTCATCCCACATTGTAAGACAAAGAAAATGAGAGCAAAAAACGCCTTCCCGGAGGTTTGCCTGTCAAGAGACAGAGATGCTTGATGTATCGCATAGATTCCTGAACCGGCCTCCGGGAGGATATATTTTGAATAATTTATACATATGAACTGTTTAAATGCATAAAGGCCGGTACAAGAGTTCG
>CAYPUH010000298.1:0-2823 GCA_964413725.1 uncultured Cytophagia bacterium | reverse complement strand
CGTTGCGTTCCTGGCGGCTTTGCGTGATTTCTAATCCTTATAAATACAATACTCTGTTAAAACCAACTAGCATCACCCCAACCGAAAGGAGAGCAGCATGGACGATGTGAGTGCGTGGAGCAGCCTCGTCAGTCAGGCCATCGAAACGTGGGCCCCGAATCTGTTGCTGGTATTGGTCACGCTCGTCGTCGGATTGTGGATCATCAAACGAATCGTCAAAGGATTCCGCCGGTCCGCAGAGCGCACCGAGATGGAACCCACGTTGCAGCGTTTTCTGTCCAGCCTGATCGGAGTCGGCTTGCGCGTGCTGTTGTTCATCACCGTGGCCTATATGATCGGCATCGAGATGACCTCGTTTGTGGCCATCCTGGGTGCCGCCGGTCTGGCCGTGGGCCTGGCCCTGCAGGGCAGTCTGGCCAACTTTGCCGGCGGCGCGTTGATCCTCATGTTCAAGCCGTTCAAAGTAGGGGATTTTATCGACACCGGCAGCCATATGGGCTCTGTCAATGAGATCCAGATCTTTAACACCATTCTGAAAACTCCGGACAACAAGACCATCATCATTCCCAACGGTCAATTGTCCAACAGCAGCGTGACCAATTTTTCCACCGAGGAAAACCGCCGCGTGGACATGACCTTTGGCATCAGCTATTCCGATGACATCCAAAAGGCCAAATCCGTGCTCAAATCCCTGATCGACCAGGATGACCGGATCTTTGCCGACCCGGCTCCGGTGATCGTGGTGTCGTCTCTGGGGGACAGCTCGGTGAATATCACCACACGGGCCTGGTGCAAGAGCGGTGATTACTGGAATATCTATTTCGAGATGCAGGAAAAGGTCAAAGAGACCTTTGACCGGGAACAGATCTCCATTCCCTTCCCGCAACGCGATGTTCATATGGTCGGACAATGATTCCTGGCAAAACAATAGCGGATACTGATAAACGTATCGCAAACCCAACACAATGAAAGGAGTGTCTCAATGAATATTATTTTGTTTCTGCTTATCGGTGCGTTGGCCGGATGGCTGGCCGGACAGATCATGAAGGGCGAGGGGTTTGGATTTTTGGGCAACATGTTGGTGGGAGTGATCGGCGCGTTCCTGGGTGGATTTCTGTTCGATATCATCGGGGTCCACGGTCAGGGTCTGGTGGCCTCTCTGTTTACCGCCGTCATCGGGGCGGTGGTGTTGCTGTTTATCGTGGGACAGATTAAAAAATAAGCTGTACTGCTGTCAGGAGTCGCAGCCGGAAGCTCATCAGGGCTTCCGGCTTTTTTTTTATCAATAGACGCCGTACATCTGTTCATCGATCGTCTTGAGCGGAGGCAGATGCAATTCGATCGTTTCTCGTCGGGATTCCAGCCAGGACGGCAACCTAAGGGTGGTTCCCAGATCCATGGCGGACTCGTCCACCAAAAATCCCGGACCGTCGGTGGCCAGTTCGAACAACACACCGCCGGGTTCGCGAAAATAGATCGAGGTAAAATAGGATCGGTCCACGGGCTGGGTGACCGACTGTCCCGCTGCTTCCAGTCGTCGACGCCAGTCGAGCTGAGCCGTCTCGTCGGCCACGCGCCAGGCGATATGATGCACCGATCCAGCCGCCAGACGCGCTCTGGACAGGCCGGGGGCTGTGACCACGTCGAGTATCGCTTCATCACCCTGTCCACCGACGAGATAGCGAATACGGTGTGAACTGGAGGACTGGATTCGGGCGCCCATCACGTCGCTCAAGAGATGATGGGTGCGCGAGAGATCGGCGAGCGTCAGGGTGGCACCGTACAACCGGCGGATGGCCACCGGCGGTGGCGTCGGACCGTTCTGCCATGCGGCCGGTCCCGCAGGAGAGTCCATGAACACCAGTTCCAGAGGCAGACCGTCCGGATCGCTAAAGGAGATCCGTTTTGCTTCCAGTCCGGGACGATGGGTCTTGACGGCAATATCGAACCCGGACAAGCGGTCGGTCCAGTACGCCTCTGAACCGTCCGGAGCCTGGAACGCCACCGAAGAGACCTCTCCGGATCCGCGACGGCCCGTGTGCGCATAGGGATAGGGAAAGACGGTCAGAATCGTTCCCGGGCGTCCCGTAGCATCGCCATAATAGAGATGATAGATATCCGGAGCGTCATGATTGACGGTCTTATTGATCAGCCGTAACCCCAGGACTTTTGTATAAAAATCCAGATTGCGCTGCGGGTTGCGCGCCAGAACGGTGATGTGATGGATCCCGCCCACGGTGTGCCTGCTCATGTGACCTCCCTCTCCGCCCGTTCGAATGTTCAACGCTTCTGTTCGCTGTTCGCATTAAAACACCCGCAGCCATCCGCACATTCCCCCGCACGCCATTGTGGTCACTCTTTTTTGAATATCACGACAGGGTCATTCATTTCCCCTTCCCTCTCTTCGTCCCTCAGTCTCTGAGTCTCTTCGTCTCCCAGTCCCTCACGTCTCTATAGATCGACAAAATAGCATTATAGTTTGACAAATCCGGGTGGTATCTACAAGTCCAGGGGAGGTCGGTTGTAGCGGCAGCGCAGCCAGTTGATGGAGCGGTAGAGGGGGGGATAGGACACGATGCGGCGTTCCAGGTGCACCTTGCCCGGAAAGTTTAACAACAGGACTCCGGCCAGTATCGTCAGCAATCCCTGGCCGGGTAACACCAGCATGGCAATGCCGGCGACCACGAAAATCAGACCGAGGAGGTTTTTCGCAAGGATCAGAACCACACGGATCACCGGCTTGTGTTGCGCCCAGGGCAGATGATGGTGCGCGCGGCCGGAAAAATAGTCACGTGGAATGCGGATAATCACCACCGGAGCCAG
>CAYPUH010000297.1:0-5269 GCA_964413725.1 uncultured Cytophagia bacterium | reverse complement strand
AAATGAGCCTCCATCGGCGCTTTTTGTTGCCTCTGACATTCAGGCTCTGGGCGCGATGCGGGCAGCGCGGGAAAAGGGTATCCGCATTCCCGAGGATATCGCGTTTGTGGGATTTGATGATATTGCGTTTTCACGATCTGTTGGTTTGACCACCATGCGTCAGCCCTTGTTGCAGATGGCTGAGTTGGCGGTCGACAGACTTTTGCGTCACCTTGATGATTTCAGAACGGAGGAGCGATATCAGGTGGTTCTCGATCCCGATCTGATCGTTCGGGAAACCTCGGGTTGTTCCCGCACGGTATTCGAAAAGAGTGCTTCAACCTCCCGGATTTAAAGATCCATCGAGGGATCGCTATTCCATTACCTATAGTCGCCAAACTATGGAGTGCTTTGTATGAGAGTGAAATTGTTTTGGTTCATCGGAGTGATCTGTATCCTCATGGCGGGTGGAGAGCTCTGGGCCGGAACCACCGGTAAAATTACGGGTCGGGTTATCGACTCCGAAACCGGTGACCCCCTTCCGGGTGCCAATATTCTTGTGGAAGGTACCACGATGGGTGCCGCCAGTGATTTGGATGGCAGATATGTTATCCTCAATGTCCCGCCCGGGACCTATACCTTGAGAGCTCAGATGATCGGCTTTACACCCTCGCGTGTCGAAGGGGTTAAAGTCTCTATCGATCTGACCACCACCATCGACTTTAATTTGACCACTGAAGTTCTGGAGCTGGGCGAGTCGGTAACCGTCAGAGCGGAACGTCCCATGGTGATCCGGGATCAGACCGCCACCACGGCTGTGGTGGGTGCAGATGATATGGAGGCGTTGCCCGTCACCGAAGTCACCGAAGCGGTGGAGTTGCAGGCCGGATTGACCAAAGATGCCGATGGTGGACTGCATGTTCGGGGTGGACGTTCCGGAGAAATCTCCTATTGGATCGATGGCATTCCGGTTACCGATGTCTATGACGGCGGCACGGTGGTCGATGTCAACAAAAACATGGTCCAGGAACTCCAGGTGGTGAGCGGTGCATTCAACGCCGAATACGGTCAGGCCATGTCCGGTATCGTCAATATCGCCACCAAAGACGGCAACAACAATTTCGGTGCGAATCTGCGGACCTATTTCGGCGATTTTGTGAGTACTCACGATGATGTATTTATGAACATCAAGGATATCAATCCCGCCGCCATCCGCAATATCGACGCCAGCATTCAGGGGCCCATCATTCCCGACAAGTTTTTCTACTATCTCAACGCCCGTTATATCTACTTTGACGGCTATCTCTACGGCCAGCGGCGCTTCAACCCCAATGCCGTTACCTCCCAGGTGGATGGGGTCCCCCGTGAGTTTCTGGCAAACATTGCGCCCGAATATCTGGATGAGGCCAGAGCCCGTGAAGATGGCACATTGGGATTTCCCTATGTCTGGGGCTCCAACACCACCATCGATTCGATTATCGTTGGCGACAATATTCCTGCCAGTGCCACGGGTGACCCGGATTCTCTATTCAGTGCGTATTATAAGAAATTCAGAAATGCGCATCAGAACGGCAAGGGGGATGGCGACTATGTTCCCATGAACTGGAATCGCAAGATCTATACTCAGGGCAAGCTGATCTACAAGTTCACGCCCTCTGTGAAACTCTCTTACAATTTCATCTATGACGATGTAGACTATTCCGACTATATGCGGGACTATAAATACAATCCCGACGGTGCCTTGGAGCGCTTTCGTACCGGTCAGACCCATATTGCAAAATTTACGCACGCCCTGAACGATCGGACCTATTATACCATTGGTTTGTCCTATTTTACGAAAAGCTACAAGCATTACACCTTTGAAAGCATCAATGATCCCATGTATGTCCATCCCGACCTGGGAATTCAGCAACCCTATAGTTTCAAGACAGGTGGAACGGACAATGCCCGGTTCAATCGCGAAACCAAAACCATGCTGGCAAAGATTGATCTGACCAGTCAAGTCACCAATACACATCAGATCAAAGCCGGTATCGAGATCCGAAGCCATGATGTCCGGCAGCAGGATCTTACCGTCCGGCCGATCGAGCAACAATCGCAACTGAACTTTCTGTTCCAGAGTCCGCGCATCGATACCCGTATTCTGGCCGACAGTACGATTTATGCCAGCCGATATCACCATAAACCGCGCGAGTTCTCCGCCTATATTCAGGACAAGATGGAGTTTGAAAATATGATTGTCAATCTGGGCGTGAGATTGGATTATTTCGAACCGGATGGCGTGATCCTGGCTGATGAAAGCGATCCCAGCATTTACAATCCCATCAAACCCTCCAACCGGTACAAAGATATCGGCACGGACGGTATCCCCAACAGTTTTGATCCGGATGGCAGTGAAGGCAACGGTATTTGGGATCCGGGTGAACCCGCGGTGACCCTGGAAGAACGCCGGCAATACTGGTATGAAGAGGCCACCAGCAAACTCGAGATCAGTCCGCGACTGGGCGTTTCCTTTCCCATCACCGACCGCGGTGTCATCCATTTTAGCTATGGACATTTTTTCCAGATTCCGCGGTTTGAACGTCTGTATCAGAATCCGGACTTTGAGCTGGATTCCGGTACCGGAAATGTGGGTGTCATCGGCAATGCTGATCTGGAACCCGAGCAGACCATCAGTGGTGAGGTGGGACTGCAGCAACAATTGACCGACGATCTCTCCATCGGACTCACGGGGTACTTTCGCGATATACGTAACCTGGCCGGTACCCGCGCAGAAGAGATCGTTTTGTTTGGTGGATTTGCCCGCTACAGCAAGATCATCAACAGCGATTTTGGCCTGGTTAAGGGTGTGATTTTTTCCATGACGCGGAGGTTTTCCGGCGGATTGTCGGCTTCATTCGATTATACCTTACAGCAGGCCAAGGGAACCAATTCCGACCCGGAACAGGCGAGAAACGCACTCGAGGGAGGAGCGCAACCGGAAGTTCAGTTGTCGCCTCTGAATTGGGACCAACGTCATACCGTCAATGCCACGGTATCCTATGCGGAGGACAGCTGGGGCGGCAGTCTCATCGGCCAATGGGGAAGCGGTTTACCCTATTCCCCCAGGGCGTCTGAAGATATTACCACCCTGCTCACCAACAGTCAACGTAAAAAGAGCACACTCAATATCGATCTCAGAGCATATAAAGATATCAATATCGGCCCGGGTCGCATGACGTTGTTCGTGCGAGTGCTCAACATTCTGGATAGAATGAACGAGTTGAATGTCTATGATGATACCGGACGGGCCGGATATACAAAGGATGAGTTGACGGCGGAAGCTACCAACCCACCCGAGATCATCAACAGTCTGGATGAATGGTATACCAACGCCACGCACTATTCCGAACCGCGACGAGTCGAGTTTGGCGTCGAGTATCACTTTTAACCGAATGTTCTCGCTAACGATTTGGAGCTATCGATGAAAACAGTTCGAGTCCGTACGGCAATTCTTTTAGGTGCCCTGCTGATAGGATCCACATTATCGTGGGCCCAGAGTGGCCGGGAGAACCGCAAATCTTCTGTGATGCGGGGCAATCTGGTCAAAACCGTGTTCGGAAACTGGGGTGTGATCGGACAACCCGCCAGTAAAGGTGCCCGTGGGGCCTGGATTCATGAGAACAATGGCTATATCGGCGATGTCAGCCTGATGGTGGGTGCCGAGGTGGAATCCGATGGTGAGACGTTTCATTCGGTGGTGGTCTGCCCCATCAACCGTCCCACCCGACAACATGAACAGTCGCCCACAGGAAAATATTGGGGTTTTGAACCGGTCGCCGGATATTTCAATCCCAATCAGCAGAGTGTCGCCTTGTACAGCGATCCCAATTCCTGGCCCTCGATGTGGCCGGATAAAATGAACGACGCGGAAGATCCGGGCTGGAGCGGATCGTGGAACGGGTTCTTCGGCAAATCCACCACCGCATCCGAAGAGTGTTTTTTTGTCATGGATGACAACAACGACGAAGAATTCAATTACGCTGGAAATAATCGATGGAATGTTGCCTTTAAACCCGATTCCATCGATCCGACCCGAAACGGACTGGGGCTCGAAGTCAAGGTCCGGGGCATGCAGTGGTCGGATTTTCTGGCTCAGGATTGTATCTTTTGGCTGTATGAAATCACCAACACCGGCACCACCGATTACAGCAAGGTGAGCTTTGGCATGCTGGCCGGGACTTATGTGGGCGTCACGTCAACAGATGACTCACACCGTGAATATGATGACGATTATTCGTTTTTCGATGTGGAAAAGGACCTGACCTATACCGGTGATTTCGATGACAATGCCAGTGCCAATCCCCGCTGGACCGGTGAAGTGGGGATTGTGGGATATGCGTTTCTGGAGAGCCCCGGCAATCCCTTTGATGGCATCGACAATGATGGCGATGCACAGGAGGGACTGGGCGTGGGCGGCAGCGCCCCACTGTTCGATGCCTCCAGCTTTGATCCCCGACTGATCAACGTCGGCGATGAGATTGTGGTGATCGACCGGAATTATGAGAGAACGGTCAGAACCGTAACGGCCACCGATACCCTCATCAGCACACGGGGTGGAGAGATCAAACTGACTCCAGGATCCACTGAATTGGCAGAAGGCAATGTGGTGATTCGCGATGGCGTGGAAGCCGTCAACCCCAACGCCTATGATGGTATCGACAACGATCTGGATGGCCTGATCGATGAGAACTTTTTCCTCCACTATCGCCAGCTGCGTCGCGATACAAACGGAAATATCCTCATCGACAAACTGGCGCCTGTGAGCTATGTGGACTATATCAGCGGGTTTGGCATGTCTCACCCGCTCATCGATGAACGGCGAGATGATGGTCTCGATAATGATGGCGACTGGAACGCCGAATTCGATGATGTGGGTGCGGACGGTCTTATCGGTACCGGCGATCGGGGGGAAGGGGACGGGATGCCCACACTCGGCGAACCCAATTTTGACCGAACCGACGTGGATGAATCGGATCAGATCGGCCTCACCAGTTTCGAGTATTTTGCACCGGCCAATGAATTTTCCATGGCCGATGATGAAGAGTTGTGGGATCGCATGGCTCCGGGATATTTCAAAGTGCCTGAATCGATCGTCAATAACAAACCGGAGCGCGGTGAAGATGGCGATTTCATCTATGGCTCCGGGTATTTTCCCCTGCGCGCCGGGGAGACAAAATATTTTTCTCTTGCTCTCGTCTACGGCGAGGGAGGAGGCCCGGAGGTGGAGATCGAGGATTTGCTCAACAAC
>CAYPUH010000296.1:0-5298 GCA_964413725.1 uncultured Cytophagia bacterium | reverse complement strand
GTTTCAAATCCCTGAGACTTGCAGCTGCCATGCGGAATTTTGGCAACGATCTCCGGCCCGATGGAACCTATACACGGCAGGAGCAAACCGGGACGCGCGAAAGCGAGTATCAGGCCTTCTCCCCACCTACGGTGTTTTCCCTGGGAGCCGCTATGGATGTCTATAAATTCAAAAAACATGCCCTGACCACTTCCGTGCAGATGAATCATCCCATGGATGATCAGGAAAGTTTCGTTATGGGCTTTGAGTATCAATATCGCTCCCTCATTTATTTGCGTTCGGGCTACCGGGCCAATACAGATGAAAACCGCTGGAGCTTCGGTACCGGTCTGTCCCTTTTGTTATACGGCAAACAGGTAAAATTCGACTACTCTTACGCCGATTATCAACACCTCAATATGACGCAACAACTGACGTTTGGATTTGAATTTTAATGGATGTTACCCTCATGCTTAGACGAGTCCTAAAAATACATAGTATTGTTTTATTGTTAATCGGAGTGCTGTTTTGGGGACTGGCATGCGAACAGAACAAGATGCCCCTTCCCGTTCCCCAATCGGATTCAGATACATTCGGCGCCAATGACACCAGTTATATCGAGCTGAATCCTATCTGGGATGCGAGTACATTGGGTCTGACCCTCTCACAGCCGGCGGATATTACCATCGGACCCGACGGTGTGCTCTATGTCGCGGATGAAGGTAATGATCGAATCGTTGCCCTCTCACAGGCCGGGGAACGTCTCACTCGGGATGGGTTGGAGGATATTTCGGATATTGCTCATCCTGTTGGTCTCGATATCGACAGCCGTCTGACGCTGTTGATCACAAATGGTACGAGGATGATATATGGATGGAACCAATATTTTAACACCGTCGAGATCGATTCTGTCGCCGAACAGCTCTTGATTTTCGACACAGAAACCAGTCAAACCGAGACGGTGACGTTTGCAGAATATGTGAACCGTGTCGTCCAGGGAGAATCACCGGATCGCTATGTGGTAGAGAAACTGTTGTTCGAGCGGAATTTGGCTCTTGTCGATTCTGTTCGCTCCCCCTACGTCCTTTACCAGGCCAATGAACAGGATGCCAGTTTTACCGATGTCGCTGCCGGACCTTACGGTTCAGATCTCTGTTATCTTACGGAGAAAACCTATCACAGAATTACAGAACTCACCCTGGTCCCGCGACGTGCGGTAAAGGTCGCTGAAGGAGGCATTCTGTTTCAGTATGTGGGCATCAAAACCCGGGAGATTGCCACCTTTGGCTCGGGTGCGGGTACCGTCAATCATCCTACCGGAATCACCGTGGACCCTCAGGGAAACCTCTATTTTTCTCAGGCTGAAGGCAATTTTAAGGTTCAAAAGTTGAGAAGCGGGTCCTTTGATCCGGCATATGTACTTTATCAGCATGATATTATGGATCTTCAACGATTTCAACAGCCGGAAAATCTCGCTTTGGATGACAATGGCGATATTTTTGTGATCGATACCGGCGCCCGGCGCGTCCTAAAGTTTGGCAACAGTGGCAGCAATGCCGGCCAACTGATTTCCCTGGGAAACAAGGGCCTCGCGACCGCAGCGTTCGAGGGTGCCCGAGGTATTCTGGCACACAATGATATTGTCTATGTGGTAGAGGGCGGAGAAAATCGTATCAGACGGTTTCAATATTCGGTTTCAGAAGAAGATTTGCCCGATGATTACAACCGGCCATGATCACTATTGTCCGGTGTTTGTGAGGATCCGACAGTGAATATGGATTGCATGACCACGTTCTATTCTCATCCCCCCTGGTTTCTCGAGATTGAAACGACGTCCAGAGGTCTCAGTGCCATCCACTTTTCGTCTCGTGATACGACGATTCGGGCTGATAGTCGCCATGTAGACAATCCTCTGCTTCAGGACATCGTGGATCAACTCGATCGGTACTTTCAAGGGCACGTCTTCCGCTTTCATCTCCCCCTGGATTTTTCTGGTACTCGCTTTCAACAACGTGTGTGGAGCGCGTTACAGGACATTCCCTATGGTCAGACCTGGAGCTATCAAACCGTTGCCAACCATATTTCAAATCCCAAAGCGGTGCGCGCGGTCGGTCAGGCCAATAGTGCCAATCCCATTCCAATTATCATCCCCTGCCATCGTGTGATTCGAGCTGATGGATCCCTGGGAGGATATGGCTCCGGCGTCACTCTCAAACGCGATTTGTTGAGACTGGAAGGATACTCACCGTGACCCCCCAACCCTCCTATCGTGTTCTTCTGGCGCGGAAATTGAATTGTTCCGATATTGAGATACAATGGACCGATTCGGCCTATTCCTATCCCGCTTCTCTGGAGGCACGAATAGAAACCTTCTGGACCCGTCGCACCTCACCTCATCTGTATAACGGTAACCTGGTTCGGTTGGACACATTAAAAAACACCCTAAAAGGACCTATCACTCTGCATTGCCGTCCGGTGGAGTACAAGCGGGTACTTTATACTGAATACTTTTCCCAGGATATTATCGATACGGCCGGCAGGACCGGACTGGCACGTGCCCTGGGTGTAAGCGTGGTTTTGGTGACACAGGACAACCGGTTTGTTTTTATCCACCGCAGCCATTCGGTAGGAGAATATCCGAACCACTATGATGTTGTCGGCGGACATATTGCGGCACCCGCTGTTCATCCTCAGGATTTGTTTGCGGCGATGAGGAAAGAGATAGGGGAGGAACTCAATCTTTCCGAACGAGATTTTCAGCTCGAGTTACTTGGACTGGCAGAGGTCAGCCGTACCGATAAGCCGGAATTGATTTTTTCTGCAAGCGTAGCGATGACAGAAACCGATGTACGACGGGTGGCTTCCGCAGCTGTGGATGCCGATGAATATCAACGGTTATTTTCCAAGTCCGGACGACAGCCACAACCGGGTTCGCATGAGCGGAATTTGTGGGCGCCTTCAGCTCTTGCCGCTCTTGATATCTATCAAAGGGTTCGGTCCGATGTATGAGGCAAGAGGCGAATGCAAACGATTATATTTTGTTGATTTTTCCATATAAAATGAATACTTTGACCTGTTCTGTCACATTCATTCGTTTTCGGGTCGAGAGAACTTTTTCTGACAGTGGTTATATTTTAACAAAACTCTGATTTTGAGGGATTGTTTTCAGCACGGAGGATAAACTGTTGTCCGAAATTTTTGATCAGCAAACCGACACACAAGAGCCAGGGAACTATCTATTTCCTGTCATCAATCAGATTGCAGTTTCCGGATATTTACTGGACGATCCACCTTTGCGAAAAACGAAGCGAGGGGTGCCCGTTACCAATTTTGTCATCCGCACGGCACCTGAAACCATAAAAAATAATGATCAAATTACGCGAAAAGCGTGTGATGTCAGCATAGTGGTCTGGGCTCAACAGGCGATACAGTGCAATACAAACCTTCGCAAGGGGCACGCGGTTCTCATTGTTGGCGAACTGCAATCCATGCCCAATGCCTCTCCCAACAAGGGCTATTTACCGGTACAGATCAACGCACAATGGATTCAGTATCTGGAACCACATATGTCCGAGTCTGAGCAGGATTCGGAATCCATGGATACATCAGACTATGAAGCGACGCCCTCGTGACTCGTGGCATGAAGGCTATTTCCCGCAAACCAGCTCCCCTGATCCCTTTTCTGCATTTTTGGTCATTCGATACAATAATTTTTCTATTGCAAGCGTCAACACTCCGATATGTTGGAATATCGAGTGGCCCGCCCCGACGGTTTTTGCTCTTTTGAGGAGGTCCATCCTCTCCGTGTTTGGGGTTCTACATTTCATTGGATTTGCATTGGAAAAATCATGATTGATATGGCCGAGATGAAAAGAATGGTCAATCCTGAATAGCCATTCCGGTAGTGGCCTAAAGTCTCCTGCTCCACAGGGATATTCTCCACACAGAAAATGCAATATCGACTCTCTTTTTTGCAACACCAAAACAATGACCTTGTGTGTCCCGGTGAGGCCGGTCCGCAAGGTTTGGTCGCCGGAAAGCAATCAGGGTTGTAGATGGAGATAATAAAGTTGAAAACAAAGAGGTGAGGTGTTTTCACCCCACCCTGCTGTGAGATCACTCTTTCGAGTAATTTTTCATGGATTGTATCCAATCGGGATGACCTGACACCAGTGTGGGTTCCCCGTTCGGAAAGTGTATTTCGACCGACTGGCTGTCCCTGGAGAGGTGAACGGAAAACGTGCTCAATGTCAGATAGGATCCTCCGGAGAGGACGATTCGGTCCGGTCGCTGTTCCGGATCGATTCTAATCCAGAGGAATTCCGCATCCGTTTCCACCGAGCTGTCCGCAACGATAACGGCTTTCTCTTGAGCAAAATTCGGTTGTTTGTTTAAGGGGTTTTCGGTGTCCATGGCGACAATCAGATCGGTATACCCGGTGACCAGTTCAATCCGAACCGCCCGGTTCATAGCCGGGAAGGGATGCCCCCCGGATGTGGAAATAGAT
This sequence comes from uncultured Cytophagia bacterium, assembly GCA_964413725.1. GTDB lineage: Bacteria > Zhuqueibacterota > Zhuqueibacteria > Residuimicrobiales > Oceaniaggregativiventaceae > CAYPUH01. The sequence goes on along the minus strand of CAYPUH010000296.1, from coordinate 812 downwards.
ATGTTTTCAGCCGTTTTGATCTGTGGAGAGGTTTCATAAGGTTCCAGAATACCCACAAATGTAGAACTCAGGGGGCTCTCTGCCTGTCGGCGGATCATCAGGCTGTTGAGCCAGTCGCCATCTCCCTCACCATCATATCCATAGGCGACCCAGGTCTTTGCGGTGGCCGCTGTCACGTCTTCGGTCAGATCGATATAGCGGAGATAAACCTCTGTATCGCCCGGGAGATAGTCCCACACATCCCGGACCGTCCAATCTGCACTCCAGCCGGGTGAGGCCGAGGAATCTCCCTTGAAGGATTTCATCTGTGTCTTGTATCCATAATCGGGTATGGGGATTAGAGACAATCCCGTTGTGGATATAGATCCCATATGGCCATGAATAAACTTTGCGTGGTCCGTTCCCCCAATAACCCGAAAGCAATCGAACACGTAGGAATTCTGATCGTCGATATCGATCAGAGCCACGGTTCTTTCATACTGATGCATGTCGGTTTGTTCCAACAGGTGGGGACCCGAGGCGCGAATCGCACCCAGCGAGGGAGTGGTGCACCAAAGCGTCGTTTGTCCCCGGGACTGGCGCTTTAAGGGTTCCAGTTGATCTTTCAGAGGCGCGGTTTCCCGCTGCCAGAGGCCGGTCATTTGATCCTGTCCATCCACAACCACCGTGTTATGAGAGGCCGTCATATGGTACCAGATCGCTCTGGGGGAATACCAACCACCAAATTGTACAGGAGGATACCCAAAACCGGGCAACAGGTCAATCCCTTTGGCGATGAGGCCGATGTTCATCGCATCGGCATGACAATGATT
>CAYPUH010000295.1:0-5346 GCA_964413725.1 uncultured Cytophagia bacterium | reverse complement strand
GGGATAAGCCGTACAGACTCTCAAGTCGGCTGTAAAGAAAAATGAAAAAATGATACGCTGAACGCCGGAATGACCCTATAATAGTGTGCGCCGGGCTGTAACCGGATTGCTGACGTATGATCTGGCTGATGGACAACTGATGGCGGATGTTGCTGTCTGCACAATACTCTTGTGCTGTTGTCGCGGTGCAATAGTACAAAAGGTGCCGTCCGTACGAGCGCATGGTCCGGGACGGCCGGACCGGATTCAATCCCCATTGCCTCGATAGTGTGGCGGGGAACAAAAGTTGAAACGTCCCACAACAATCATCCAATGGAACGACAATCACGGCCATGGAAACAAAATCGATCCGAACCGCTCTGTTTCTGTTTTTTAAACGACATCCTCTCTTGCTGCTGTTGGTTCTGGCAGCAGCGATACGAATTGCCTATGTGAGCACTCTGGAGGAAACCTGGTACTATTTTGATACAGCGCACTATGATCAGGCAGCGCGTTCGATACTTCAGGGGGAGGGGTTTGGTTCCAGTCTGCATTTTTACCAGGAATATTCAGACTATTGCCTGGAACCGGTCTATCCGTTGTTTTTGGCCGGTATCTATGTGGTCTTTGGCGTTCATCTCTGGGCTGTACGTCTGGTTCAGGTTTTACTGTCGGTTTTGCAGATCTGGATGACCTACCGGATTGCCACCCAATGGTCTCGACGGATCGGAATCGCGGCAGTGGTGTTCAGTGCTCTTTATCCATTTTTTATCTATTTCACCGGTTTGGTCTATGTCACACAGCTGGTGACGCTATTTGTTATCTTTACCGTTTATGCCCTTATCCGATACCGGCAACAGCCGGGATTGAAATGGTTGTTGCTGTCGGGTATTGCCATGGGGGTAACGGTTGTCACCAAACCGGTCCTGACCCCTGCGATTGTCTTTCTTGTGTTGTGGATTCTTTTGACCCCACCGCTGCCCCGACTTCAACGGATTGGACACGCCATCCTGTTCGGCGTCGCCATCCTCTTGTGCATGACGCCCTGGACCCTTCGAAATTATAGGGTCTATGAAACCTTTGCTCCTGGACGAGTCTGCGTGGCGGAAACCGGAGTCTTGTGGTATATCAACACACAGTTCGAGCGTAAAGAGGCTCTGGAACGCACGGAAATGGGTGTGCATCGATTTGGCGTCCGGGTGGTTCAACAGGAAGAGTATACCAGTTTTATTACGACACTGGATGGCGAACCGTTTATTCATCTCTATCCCGCCGACACGTTGCAACATATCACGTCGGGTGGAATCGGGGTGATGTTTTATGGCGGGGCTGCCAATGAATTTCAGCGGGTCCAGGCCTGGAACCAGGCGGATTCATTGATCCTGGACACGGCCCGAGGTCCGGCAGTGCACAAGACACCCGATATCTCCCGTGTGGGCAGGCGATTTGTCCTGGCGCCTACCGATTCCGGCTGGGAGGAGCATGTAGTCTTTCAGACCATCGACTCTGTCCGTCAGGTGGAGTTGACTTACATGCCCAACGATCGCCCCCAGGATACGCGCCGTCTGGCCATACTGCTCGGGCTGGACCCCATTTCTCTCGATACGGACGGGGTGATGATCTGGTTACAACCCTGGAAAGATGTGGATTTGTGGGCGGTTAATGAGGGCAAGCCGGACTATAGTATTGGCACCACACGGTCTTATTTGGGCAAATATGATCAGTCCATTCCGGAACTGGTGCTGAAACATCCGGTTCGATTTATCACCGATCACTTTATCCCGGAATTTTTGAAATTTTGGTCTCCCTGGATTGATCGCATTACCACTCAGGCCAATCGACCGTCACTGGTGCAACAACTGGCTTCGATCATTTTTTTCACACCTCTTCTTTTGTTGCTTCCTTTCGGGTTATTTCGATTGTGGTGTCTGGACCGGCAGGATCTGATCCTGATGCTCATATTTATTTTGACTCTGTCCATGGGGTATTCGATCTTTTTCGCAGAGGTTCGCTACCGTCTGCCCATCGATCCGCTTTTGATCCTGATCAGTATGGCGGGTCTAGAGCACATTGTTCTGTGGATTCGCAGTCGATCTGCAAGGGGTTGCGAAAATCAGGATCATTGATCTGCAATGCCCTGGTCCCGGTTTTCAAGCTGCCATGATCCATGGTCGGAGAATGGGTCGATCCCCGTTGTTGCCGATATGGGGTCAAGCGGGAAGCGGTGTACCAGAGCGGTCCCTACCACGAGGTCTCTAGTCCGCTGATTTGGAAAGTTGCCGATACCAGAGCCATCGCAAAAGAAAGATAAAGAGGAAAGCCAAGAGCAGGAGGCCGATGAGATAGGGGTAAATGCCGGCGAGTCCATCGCCATAAGAAATCAGTCGATGAAACGCTTTCATGGCAAGGCCAGAGGGTAAAAACAGGGCCAGCTGGTTCATCCAGGCGGGTGCGATTTCCAGCGGAAACCAGCATCCGCCCAGAGCGGATAGCAGCAATGCTGATGTGATGGAGATGCCGATGAGTTTGTCTTCGGTGTTGAAGAGAAAGCCGATGCACAGGGCGATAGCGCCCACACTGATGCCAAAGACCAGGATCAGCACCGCCAGTGCCAGAGGGGCATCGCCGTAATATGTCTTGAAAAGCACTTTTCCCGCCGCCAGTAAAATAATCATCTGAATCCAGCCAATCAGCACCACTCCCAGAGATTTACCGATAAAGAGGTGAGCGAATCCCACCGGTGCGGTCTGTAACCGTCTGAGCGTGCCGGAGAGTTTATCATCCAACAGTTGCGTTCCGCCGTAGATAAACAACACGAGCATGGTAAACATCACCAGAGTGGCCGGGGTTTGGTGGTTGAACCCGGAGGGGATGGTTTTTAACCGTCCGGCGCGTTCTGTTTTGACCTGTATCAATGGCGAACGGTTGTCTATGATGTCAAACACACTGCTTATCGAGTCCGCATCACTCTGTGACCATTCACTCAGATCTGCGAGCAGGCGGCCATAGGCTTTGCGTACGGCCAGGGTTGCGGACAGCTCGGCATCCGGATTGGTGTCCGCTTTTTTCCGTAATTCCAGGGTGACGGGTTGGCGAGCGAACAGACGGCTGGTAAACGAATCCGGGATCACCAGAGTACGGATCGGAAACGACTCCTGTGGCCAGGAGGTCAGGGTATCGACAATGAGATGTTCGACGCCGAGGTTGCTGAGCAAACGATCGGATAGCAGGCCTTTATCCTGATTCAGTACCGACAGGTGTGATTTCGGTGTTCCTGGTTGGCCCTGCTGTTGAAAGGCGGTTCCAAAGATAAAGATATAGACAATCGGTACCACCAGCATCCATATAGCTGCGGTTTTGTCGGTGGCCAGTCGTTTTAAACTGATCCAGGCGATATTCAGTATCGCTCTCATAGCAGATTCTTTCGGGCAAATAATCCAAAGGACAACAGATGGCCGATGATCACGATTCCGCTGAGGACCATCAGATGAGGTGTCACCGATTTCCAGCTACCCTGATCGAGAAGGAGTTGTAAAAGTCCGTCCACACCCCAATATACGGGCGAGATGACAGAGATGGCTTTTATAAATTCCGGCAAAGAATGAAGCGGAACCATGGCACCACCGAGTATGCTGAAAACAATGATCACCGCTGGTGCGATCGCGGATACCTGTTCCCGACTGTGAATCAAGGCGTGCAACACAGCAATCGTCCCGGTGAGGGCTGCAGCGATCAGAACGGTGAGAACAAGAAAGGGTAGGATCTGTGGCAGGGGAATACCAAAGAGAATGAACCCTGCCGCCCATACCAGCATCTCTGCGACAAAGGTACCCAGTGTAATGAATAGCAGTTTGGACAGGATAAACGTCCAGAGGGGGACTGGGGATGAGATGAGTCGTGCCAGCGTCCGTTTTTCCTGTTCCATAACAAAATCGCGCGCCAGGGCGTCTGCAAGAAAAAACAATGTCATGACAGAGATTCCGGCCAACAGATAGGCAAAAAGCAGAAACGTGGGTGTCTCGTCCCGATCCGTCTCTTCAAGCGATTGAGAATCCAGTTCGATCAATGGAGGTAACAACCAGGGCTGAACCTGTTGTACGAGATGATTCATCTGGATGGCCATGGATGAGATGCGTTGGTCGGATGGCGCAGCATCGGATTGTGTCAGATCCGAGATGGACGTCAATGGACGATCTGCCAGATGCAAGAATCGATCGCCGGCCTCGGCCAGCAAGGTGATGGTTTCTTGGGCGATTTCCGGGAGAAATGACTGCTCGGGATTTTTGATCAGGCTTAGAGTTGTCGGTCTTTGGTGAAGCAGATTCGCGCCAAATCCCGTTGGTATGATCAATAGAGCGGAAGCCTTTCCTTGCTCCATCATGGGGCTGCCCTCCCCGGAATCCACAGTCTGCACATCAAACAGAGACGCCAGTTCTCCCTGACCCAAGGCACCCATAAACAATCGCGAACCAAACGAATCGTCGCGATCCTCCACGAGCAGAGAGACCGTTACACTCATATCCTTGTCATCGCCGCTGCCAAACACCAGACCCAGCAGCAGAGCCAACAGCAAAGGTAGAACCAACAAGAGAAGGAATCCGCCCGGTTGCGCTACTTTTCTCCAAAGATCCTTTTTTAAAAGAGTCCAGATCAATCCCTCAACTCCCTGCCGGTGAGTTTGATAAACACCGAATCCAGACTGGGTTCCTTGATGCTGAGATTTTCGACTCCAACACCACTTTTGATCAGATGTTCCAATACCTGTCCGGCTCCCTGCTGTATGGGCAGACTAAAAACCATTTCACTTTCCGACAGAGTGATGAGGTCAAGGCCTTTGATTTTTTTGACCACAGCCTCTGCTGTCTGAGGAGAAAACGAGCCGGTGACACGGATAAGACGGTTCTCTCCCACCAGGTTTTGCAACTCCTGTTGAGTTCCCTGAGCCAATATACGCCCATGATCGATGATTGCGACCCGGTCGCAGAGTTGCTCCGCTTCATCGAGATAATGCGTGGTATAAAGAATTGCGGTGCCGGCCCTGGCGGTCTCACGAATGACGTCCAACATGTTGTGACGTGCCTGGGGATCGATTCCCACAGTGGGTTCGTCCAGCAACAGAAGGTCTGGTTCATGAATCATGCCGATGGCCAGATTGAGACGACGTTTCATTCCCCCCGAATACGAGTTGACACGATCCCTGGCGCGATCGGTTAGACCCGTCTGGTCCAAAAGCATGTCGACTCTTTTCTTTAAAGCTGAACCGCGCAAGCCGTAAATTTCTCCCCAGAATTTTAGATTGTCGATGCCACTCAATTCCTGATAGAGTGCGACATCCTGAGGGACCATACCGAGGTGTTGTCTATAGAG
>CAYPUH010000294.1:0-5359 GCA_964413725.1 uncultured Cytophagia bacterium | reverse complement strand
GGATCTGCCCACACGAATTTCGGGGGATCTGGAAAAAACCGCACCGATCACTTTGATCGGACCCAAAGGTGTGTTGCGTCTGGAGCAAGGGGCCATTCGAGCCATGCGACACCTGCATCTGAATCCACAGGACGCTTCGTTCCTTGGAGTGGAAAACGGTCAGAATGTCAGCGTCCGTACCGAGGGTGCCAACAGTGTCGTTTTTAACAATGTGGTGGTCCGGATCAAGGAAGGATTGAAACGGGAGATGCATGTAGATACCGATGAAGCCAATGCAGCCGGTCTCGACCCCCGGAATGCGTTCGTGTTTTTGGTGGACTAGAGAATCCGGGATAGACAAGGAGTTTCAAGATGGATATTGATCAACAGGTACTGTCTGAAATAGTGAAAAAGGTGGTTGCCGAGTTGGAACAACGCGGGACGCTTTCAGGAGCGTCCACCTCGTCGGTCACCAACGGTATATTTGAGAACGCGAACGACGCCATAGAGGCGGCCAAGCGGGCTCAGAAGATCTGGGTCAACACCCCTCGGGAGACCAAAGCCAGGGTAATCGAGGCTCTGCGCAAGGCTATGCATCAGCATGCCGAAGAGTTTTCCCGCCGGGCTCAACAGGAAACCGGTATGGGACGGGTCGAGGACAAGATCGCTAAGCACCATAATGCTGCCGATCATTCGCCCGGACTCGAGGATCTACAGGTGAATTCCTGGAGTGGAGACAAGGGAATGGTGGTGGAAGAGTATGCGCCCTTTGGCGTGATTGCCGCCATCACACCGAGTACACATCCCATTCCGGTGTTGCTGAACAGCATCATTATCATGATTGCGCCCGGTAACGCCGTGGTATTTAATGTTCATCCGGCTGCAAAGAATGTTTCCGCCTATGCCATGGAGATATTCAGCAAAGCGATACAGGATGCCGGCGGACCCGCGAATCTTGTTTCCATGATCAGACAACCCACCATGGAAAGTGTGGCGACACTGTTTCATCACCCTGATACGCCGCTCATTGCGGCCACCGGAGGTCCGGGCCTGGTGAAAGCCGCATTTGAAGCCGGTAAAAAGGTCGTTGCCGCCGGTCCCGGAAATCCGCCGGTTTTGGTTGACGATACCGCATCTCTGATATCTGCGGCGCGATATATTATTGAAGGAGCCACCTTTGATAACAATATCCTCTGTATCGCCGAAAAAGAGGTGTTTGTGATTGCCTCAAAAGCTGACGGATTGATGCAAGCGCTGCAAAAAGAGGGGGCGATGCGTCTGGATGCGGCTCAGATTCAACGTCTCACCGAAAAAATCTTTCAAAAAAACGATCGGGGGCAGTGGGTCGCATCGCGGGAGTTTATCGGCAAGAACGCCAGTGTACTGGCCAAAGCGATCGGAGTGGATATTCCGGATACGGTCCGGATGTTGTTTGGAGAGACCGATGCCGACCATCTCTTTGTCCAGGAAGAACAGATGATGCCGTTTATGCCCATTGTCAGAGTCCAGTCGGTAGAGGAAGGGATCGAACGATCGGTACAGGCCGAACACGGATACGGACACACCGCGGTGATTCATTCCAACAATATGAAAATTATTACCGAGTTTACCCGCGCCATCGATACGGATATTGTGGTGGTCAATGGCCCTAGTCTTGCCGGCAACGGGGGCGTGGCCGGAGAGGGATACTTTAGTCATACTATCGCCAGTCCCACTGGGGAGGGTATCTGTACTCCCAGAGATTTTGCGCGGCTAAGACGCCTGACGACATTTAAAAGTCTACAAATTGTCTGATAAAAAATAAATTTCACTCGTCCAGAGAGTGACACAAAACGGGAATACAAATACGGTTAAACTGACTGCAGTCTATTAACAAAAGGAGAATCGAATCATGGCACAAGAAGCTCTGGGTATGGTTGAAACTCGTGGTTATGTCGCGGTTGTTGAAGCGGCAGACGCAATGGTCAAAGCTGCCAATGTTGAATTGGTGGGCAAGGTACAGATCGGCGGCGGTATGGTCTCCGTCGTGGTTCGTGGTGATGTCGGTGCTGTCAAAGCTGCGACAGATGCCGGTGCAGCAGCTGCCGAGCGAATCGGCGAAGTTGTGTCCGTCCACGTGATCCCGAGACCACACAATGACGTTGAGAAGCTGCTGCCTTCGAAAACCGCAAAATCTTGAGGAGTAAACCGTGCAAAATCTGTACTCACTGAAACGCGACCTGGTTGAAGCAGGTCGCCGTGTGTACGAGCGCGGTTTTGTGGCGTCCAATGACGGCAATATCAGTGCCCGTATCGATGACAAGCGGGTGCTGATCACGCCCACGGGCGTGAGCAAGGGGTTTATGAAACCGGAAGACATGATCCTGGTGGATATGGACGGCAATGTTTTGTCCAACAGAGGCAAACCCTCCTCTGAGGTGTTTATGCACCTGCGGATATACAAAGACCGTCCGGATGTGAACAGTGTCTGTCACGCGCATCCTCCCCATGCCACTGGTTATGCTGTTGCCGGCATTCCCATGGATAAATGCGTCCTCCCCGAGGTGATTATCGTTTTGGGTGAAATACCGCTCGTGGACTATGGTACCCCCGGAACCGACGAGTTTTATACCCCGGTATTGAAATACCTTGATAAACACGATGCCTTTCTGTTGGCCAACCATGGGGCACTCACAATCGGTACGGATGTCTTTAACGCCTATTACAAGATGGAAACACTGGAGCACGCGGCCAAGATCCAATTTATCTCTCAGCAGTTGGGTCATTTCAATGTGCTCAATTCGGATCAGGTTTCCAAATTGATGGACATTCGCAAGCGCGCCGGACTCGCCACAGAGTCGACCTGTAAAAGCTGTGAAGAGGATGGAAGCTGCGAGATTCACGGTTCGTCCGCCTCTGCAGGTATCGACAAGGAAGCGCTCGTTAGACAAGTTACCGAGACGATTTTAAAACAATTGGGTTAATCCCCGTATGCAGGCGGACTCGCTGATTAAAGCAGTCCGCCTGTTGTGTTTTAAAACCGACTGGACCGCCTATGACCCTTGCGCCTTCTGACCAAACGATATCAATACAACCGAGTGTGTGGCCGGTCCATCCATATGGTTAGAGCCGTATTCGGTGCAAAGCGCCGAATGCCTAATAAATTCAAGAAGATATCGTTATCCAATGGGTAAAATTACCCCACGAAACCGACAAAATAGTAAATTAAAGATAGAGCTTTTGGGATTTTGTTCATACAGAATCCGGGGATAGAACCAAACACGGGATAGGTGCTTATGAAGATCGTTGTTTGCAATATCGGTTCCAGTAGTTTTAAATTTCAACTGTTGGATATGACCACTGAAACTCAGCTTGCCCGCGGATATTCTGAGCGGGTGGGCAGTGAGACCGCCACCATAACCTATTGGATCGGTGACCGGGATATTTTTAATGCCACCATGCCGTTGCCCTCTCAACGGGAGGCGGTACAACATGCCCTCGATTTTCTGGTCAAACCGGAACACAATTTGCTCTCGGGCCTCGGAGATATCGACGGCATCGGTTTTAAAACCATCCAGGCCGGTGAAAAGAACGGATCGGTGCTCCTCACCCCAGATGTCCTTCAGGCGATGGAGGATTATCGGCAACTGGCCCCGGCTCACAATCCTCCCTATCTGGCGGCTATCTATATGTTTCGCGACCTGTTGCCCAATACCCCTCTTGTGGGTGTGTTTGAACCCGGATTTCATGTCAATATACCCGATTATGCCAAAGTCTATGGCACCCCCTATGAATGGATTGATACCTACAAGGTGGTACGATACGGATATCACGGCGCCTCCCACCGCTTTGTGACCTGGGAGACGGTCAAGACTCTGGGTCTTCCGGAGGATAACCACAAGGTGATCACCTGTCATCTGGGTGGCTCGTCCTCTTTATGCGCCTTTAAAAACGGGATCTCTGTGGATGTTTCCATGGGGTTTTCACCGCAAAGCGGCCTGATTCAGGGCACCCGTGTGGGGGACATGGATCCCTTTGTGCTGCCCTATATCATGAGTAAAAAGGGAATCACACTGGATGAAGCACTCAAAGAACTGAGCAAAAACGGCGGATTGAAAGGCTTGTCCGGCATTTCCGCCGATATGAGAGATATCAACGAAGCGGCGTCCAAAGGAAACAATCGCGCCCGGCTGGCCCGGAATAAATTTGTCTATGATATCAAACGATATGTCGGTGAATACCTGGTGCTGATGGAAGGAGTGGATGCCATTACCTTTACGGGAGGGATTGGACAGCATGATGCGGATATCAGAAAAGATGTTCTTTCTTCATTGACGTTTCTGGGATTGAAATTGGATGATCGCCGTAATGCCGCTCACGAGACCATCATCACGCAGCACGATTCAGCCATTAGCGGTCTGGTATTGGACACCAATGAGGAAATCGTGGTGGCCCGGGAATGTGTCAATGTCATTACAACATCCTGAGTCTCTGAGTCCAGGGCTGTCATCTTTTTGGTCCGGATGTCTTTGTTGAGAGTTTGAATCTTACACCATAAGAGGATGAATACAATGGTCAATAAAAACGAATTGTCCGTCAATAAACCGGCTCAACGGTTGCGCGGAAGCCTTGCCAAAATTGGTATCCGACCTGTAATCGATGGCCGTCGGAAAGGGGTTCGGGAGGCACTCGAAAATCAAACTATGACCATGGCTCAAAATGCGGCTGCGTTTCTATGTAAAAATCTTCGTCATCCCAATGGACTGCCGGTAGAATGCGTGATCGCTGATACCACCATTGGAGGGGTCACCGAAGCCGCAGACTGTGCTGAGAAATTTTCCCGGCACGGTGTCGGTGTCTCGTTGACCGTTACGCCTTGTTGGTGCTACGGTACCGAGGTGATGGACACCGATCCCCTGATACCCAAAGCGGTATGGGGGTTCAACGGTACCGAGCGTCCCGGGGCCGTGTATCTGGCCGCTGCACTGGCCGGTTATAACCAAAAAGGTTTGCCTGCCTTTAGCATTTATGGCCGCGATGTTCAGGATGCCGGCGATACGAGCATCCCTCGGGATGTGCAGGAAAAACTGCTCAAATTCGCAAAAGCAGGTCTGGCCGTCGCCGAGATGCGGGGAAAATCCTATCTCTCTATCGGGTCCGTATCCATGGGGATTGCTGGTTCTATCGTCGATCACAACTTTTTCTATGACTATCTCGGAATGCGCAATGAGAGCGTGGATATGTCCGAATTTGTGCGGCGATTTGAGGAAAAGATCTACGATCCGGCGGAATTCAAGCAGGCTTTGGAATGGGTAAAGTCCAACTGCCCCGAAGGATTCGATCCCAATCCCAAAGAACAGCAGCATTCACGGGAACAAAAAAATCTTGAATGGGAATGGGT
>CAYPUH010000293.1:0-5387 GCA_964413725.1 uncultured Cytophagia bacterium | reverse complement strand
TCTAAACAAAAATTCCGCACCATCATGTCAATCCACCATCCTCTCAACCGATACCCGAGGCCATTCTGATGACGCCAACGGTCAGTGTGATCGTTCCCAACTATAACCAGGGACACTATCTAACCGATGCCATCAAATCGATCCTCAGGCAAACCTGGCAGGATATTACGATTCTGATCGTGGATGACGGATCGACTGACGAGTCGCAGGAGATCATCGACACCCTGGTGAGAACCCATCCGGAGAAAATCAGTACCCTCCACCATCCGGGATACAAAAACCGGGGATTACTGCAGACCTACCAGCTGGCGCTCTCTCAAGTTCAAAGCGAATATGTGGCATTTTGTGAGGCGGATGATATCTGGGAACCGGACTATTTGCGCCCCAAGATCAGGATATTGCAAACGCTTCCACAGGTGGGTGTGGTCTTTTCCAGCTATCGGGTCACCTCAAAGGGCCTCTATGGCAAGGATATGATGATCCGGCAATGGATCCTGAACCGCTTTATGAAACGAGACCAGCCGTTCGACAATTTTTGTGCACTGTTGAAACGCAACAATATCGCCACCTTTTCCACCTTTGTCACCCGTAAATCCCTGCTGGACCGCATCACAATCCCGCCCGATCCCGATATGGTGTACTATGACTGGTGGTTGCTGATTCAGCTCGCCATGCAAAGCCTGTTTTATCGCGACACCTCGAGCCGCATCCAGTGGCGTCACCACCCGCAGAGCACGTTGGGAAAACAGAGTCTGGACCTCCATATACACCGTCTGGTCCGGTTTATGACATTTTGTTACGACAGTATCGAGCGTCAAATCGATGACCTGGATTCCGATGGGGCAACACGAGCCTTTCAACGACGAAAACGATTGTTGCCCTATTTTACAGCGGTATACAAACACCCCACGATTCGAACCCTATCCGCGTTTTTCATCCGCGATCCACTATGGACGCTCGAAACCCTGATATCCTACTGGGTGAATCGCCGCAAATTCACGACAAACGATCGCAGTTAAAGCGACTATACACTTTAACACCGATGTCAATATGGTTCTGAACACTATCCATCTCCTCAACGGCGTATCCGGCCGTTTACAAGACCTTGTTGCACAGTCATTTTGGGATCCCTATAGCCTTAAGGAGCGATACCACTTATGGCAGGCATCGCATTCGGGTCCGCCGTTCCATCCGTCACATCGGAGCATCATCATCGATATCACCACCGCCTGCAACCTGGGGTGCGCGGACTGTAACCGCTCCTGCGGACCCAATCAGGCGCCGGCGCACGAGTATATGGATGTGGCGCAAATCGAAACCTTTATCGAACAGAGTGTGCAGCAAAATCGTCGTTGGCGGGAAATCATCCTCGAAGGCGGCGAACCCACCCTGCATCCACATTTGGGCGAGATCATCGCGCGTCTCCTCGACTATAAAAACCGCTATTCCCATAAGACAGAGATCACCCTCAAGACCAATGGATACGGAGACTCCCGCTCTATCGTGAGAACGCTGGTGCCCACAGACCGGATTCGGGTAATCGATTCCAGCAAAACCACCCCCGTCCACAACGACCATTGGCCGTTCAACAGCGCACCCTGTGATGATCCCGCATTCGCGGAGACAGATTTTTCCCGGGGATGTTATCTTCCCGCCTGTTATGGCGTGGGTCTGACACGTTATGGATACTATCCCCATCCCGTTTGCGGAGGCATCGACCGGGTGATGGGACTGGACATCGGCAGAAAAGAGCTGCCCCCGATGGACGATTCCATGCGGGATCAGTTTGCTCAGCTCTGCCCGTATTGCGGATTCTTCCGGGTTATGACCCTGCAGCGTAAAGACGCAACAGGGGATCCGTCGGATATGAACACCCTAAACATCTCCCCGAGCTGGAAAACCCTGTATGCACGATACCGGACCCGTCCACCTCGTCTCACGCTTTATTGAAAACCAAACCTGAATCCGGAGACACTATGGATACACACGCGATCCCTTTATCGGTCATCACCATCGCAGGCAATGATCAGATGCTGCACAACGGCTTCCTGGACGGCTTGAGAGCCCAGACCTTTGCAGAGCCTATGGAGCTGATCGTCGTCGGCCTTGGCAGCCGGCTTACCCTGCCGGAACCGGATATGGAGTCGTTTGCCATCGTCCCCCTGTGGCTGGGCTCTGAACACGATATGCTCTCGGCGCAGCTGGCCGCCATACATCAGTCGCGGGGAACGGTGATTGCCTTTCTCGAGGATCATTGTATCCCGCAGCCGGACTGGGCACAACAGGTGTATGATGCCTGCACCCAACGGTGGGATGCGGTGGCATATGCCATGATCAACGGCAGTCCGGACACCTGGATCTTTCGCAGTGTCTTTCTCGCCGAATACGGCGTCTTTGCCCATCCCGCGCGTGCGTTTGAGCTCACGGTCTGTCCGGATGGCAACGGTGCCTATCGCCGGGAGGCATTGCTCCCGGTCCTGGACGCTGTAACGCCCGATCCGACCGGCCCCCCTGCCGCCGCCGTCACCTGGCACCTGACCGCCGCCGGGCTGAGAACCGCCCTGGAACCGCAGGCGGTGGCAGCGCACAAGTCCTTTGCCCGGCTCTCCGACCTGTTCCGCGCTCACTTTCAGCTGTCCCGACTCTATGCCCGACACCGGGTGCACACCTGCCAGTGGGACTGGCATCGCCGTCTCCTCTACGCTCTCGTCGTCCCCCTGGCCCTGCCATGGCTGCAGTTCTTCAGACTGGTCACCACCCTGGACTGGAGACATCCACAGCTGAAACACGCGGTCTTTGGATTCCCTATAATCTTTAGCCTGCACTTGGCCAATGGCATCGGTGAAGGGATGGGATATCTGTCCCGTCGGGGACCCTCAGTTGAATCGTTACAACACCTGGAACTCGATGCCAGGAGGGCGTAAGCCAGCCACGACAACCCGGCCCCCACTCGTTCCCGGCCTCTGGCCGGGAACGCATTCGGCCGGCTCTGCCGGCATGTTCGTGGCCATATACAATCATCCTGTCACTGTGCACTGCTTTCCCGTATCTCCTCCATCGTCTTGCCGCTTTTAACCGACTCTTGTTCCGTAGACACCGGATTGCGACGCGCGTCGGCTTCGTCGTCCTTTATCTTGATCAGCAGCCAGCGAACATTGTCGCCTTTGCCGGTGCGAATCAGGGCAAAGCCGCCGGAGAGCTTTTGGCCTTCCAGCCAGATCGTCGCGTGGCCGTCTTTCAGCTGTTGCGCCACGGATTTCGCATTCGTTTCACCGTCCTCCGGTTCTTTCAGATTGCGAAACGGCCCACGGTCCCACACCATCACCGTGCCGCCACCATAGGCATCCTCGGGAATCACCCCCTCAAAGTCGGCATACTCGAGCGGATGATCTTCGGTGGGCACCGCCAGACGCTTGACACCGGGATCCATGGACGGACCTTTGGGCACTGCCCACGATTTGAGCACCCCCTCCACCTCGAGACGAAAATCATAGTGCAACGTCGACGCCTCGTGTTTCTGAATCACAAAAATCGGCCGCGTCTCCGCCCACTCAAACGTCACCTCTCCCCCGCCCGGCTCGGGGGTCGTATCAAAATCACGCTTTTGCCGATAGCGCTCCAGCTTGTTCTCGGTATCGGACATGGAAATTCCTTTCGATTAAACAACCTGGTTCAGTATAGACATTGCACGGGTGGTATGCAAGGGGGAAAAGAGAAGAGAGAGTGTAGGCTTTGGGCTGCAGGACGGAAGTGGCACATGATGGTGGTTCACTCTCGTTGGCTCGTACCCAGGCTCTGCCTGGGGACGCATTCCGCTGGCTCTGCCGGTATACGAGGGCACACCTCAACTGATATCCACATAATCGGAGATAGTACATCACAGGGCATTGCACAGAGAGACGTGTCGAATCCCGTTAAAACACGTTCTGCGACAAGATGTTTGGGTGACGACCAGTACTCTTATAATGGAACCGCCATCCCGTTCACACAGCCCGCCGTAAGGATCGACTCCAGCCCTTTCTGGCCAGGGTATCGTTTCTTACTCAGTCTCTGCGTCTCTTTGTTTCTGTGTCCATTCTTTTTCTCCCTGTCCCCTCCGGCTCCGGCATCCGCCCGGTTTCATGCAGCCTCTGCCATACCGATCGCTCGCACATCCTGAATCACCAGCTGCTCTCCCCCAGGGCGGCTGCCGGGATCCTCCGGGGGCTCCGCACGCTCTCCCGCCAACGGGGTGTTCAAGGCTTAGGAATAGCGGCATCGGGTTGCGGCCAAGTTATTCCAGATAATATTTCAGAGGGCGGGAGGATCGTGCTACGCAGACGGTGGAAGATATTTTGTACGCAAGTTAATTAAAATAAAAGAAGAATAATAGTACGGTTAAAAAGTATACATAGTTATACAGAACACACAAATTTTATTAAATAAATGCATTCAAGGTTTCCACCAATTTATAGACCGATGTCGAAGGATCCCGTTGGACCTCTGTCTTGCACCCATGGAATTGAAGTAGACGCCTGGCATGTTTTATGGCTGTCATTTGATGCGATTCAAGTATAGTATACATGTCCTTTGCATTTTTTTGATATGTTTTTTTCAAGTGTCGCTCGAGATGAGTAATATAATCAGACCTGTCAATCGCTGAATGCAGATATTCAAAATGTAAACAATACCATAATTCAAAAGCTTGATTGGAATAGGCAACAAAGATATTGTTTTTGGTCGCCTTTGATATCGCACCCTGAAAACAATTGACAGGCCATGTATCCCGGTCAAATACACACCAACTCTGATTGTAGGGTTCTCCTCGTTGTTCTGCATTTATCATACGATCGAGGGCCCTATCAACAAGAGTACGTGGATCATTGCCATAACCCTGAATATCCAATTCATAGACGTCAGTATCAACAGGAAACGCTTTGAAATAATTGGGTTCTGTCTTTGTCCCCTCACAGACGATCAGGATACGGGTTCGTAACGGTCTGGATTTTCTTTTTCGCCGCAATTGATTAGGACTCATTCTCCTCCTCGCAGCCGATATGTTCAAATCCGGTTATCGTCGGCACAGCACCGTATTTGCCCAGTAAATAATTCTTTTCGTAAGAGGCATCTTTGCGCCGTGCATTTGGGTCATCAATATCCAATAGAGAAAAGAGTTCCGACTCACCATAGCGATTTTTTTCCACAAAACAAATCTGATCCCGACGAAATAAATCCTCTGCCAACAATCGAGTATTGTGAGTCGTAAATAACAACTGGGCATGATATGGATTCGTTTGCGGTGAATGAAAGAGCTTTATAATCTCTATCATCAATCGGGGATGTAATCGCGCATCCATCTCGTCGATTACCATGATGTATCCATGATCCAATATATCAAGCAAAGGTCC
>CAYPUH010000292.1:0-5472 GCA_964413725.1 uncultured Cytophagia bacterium | reverse complement strand
ATTCCTGTCTGGCATCGCCGCGATCCCGGGAGACGGGTTGCGAGGTCCAATAAACACTTTATAATACCATTCTGATGGCAATAAATGCAAGCAAAAAAACCGATAGATGAACTAAACATTGAGGTCAATCGCCATGAGTGGACGCGTATCGCTTCAGGATTTATTGGAATCCGGAGACTCTTCTCCACGACCGTTTGAGCCCGATCAGGTGAGAGATCTTCCAGATGCAGCCCGCCGGTATCTTGAACATGCCATCTCACCTGGCACGCCGTTGGCCAGGTCGGTTCGGTTGCACATGCATGGCACGATCAAACTTGAAGGCTGGATTTCCTTTCAGGCAGAGCAGGTGATCCATTTTCAACGTGGTATGATCTGGCAGGCAAAGGCCCGGATGCGCGGACTCGCCATACGGGGGTCTGACCGGATTGTGGAGGGTGAGGGGGCCATGCGATGGAAACTCCTGGGA
Organism: uncultured Cytophagia bacterium; assembly: GCA_964413725.1. Taxonomy (GTDB): domain Bacteria; phylum Zhuqueibacterota; class Zhuqueibacteria; order Residuimicrobiales; family Oceaniaggregativiventaceae; genus CAYPUH01. Next base: position 5,006 of record CAYPUH010000292.1, on the reverse strand, counting down.
GTCATTCCCGTGATCAACAAATCCGGTGAGGACATCACCCGTTCCACCGCAGGGCGCCTTGCCGCCGAGTTTGTCTGGCTTCCGTCTGCCTTTCTCCTCAAACATGTTGATTGGGCAAGCGATGACTCGCATCCGGGCCGGGCGCGGTTTGACGTGAACGGCTTTCCCCAGGAACTCGTTTTGCAGGTGGATGACTCGGGCACACTCGAATCCATTTCCCTGCAGCGCTGGGGCAATCCGGATAATGGTCCGTTTCAAAAAGCAGAGTTTGGCGGGTTGGTGAAAGAGGAAAAACAGTTCCATGGGTATACCCTTCCCACACAGCTGCGCATCGGATGGTTCCCGCATCATTCGCGATTCGAGTCTGACGGTGAATTTTTCCGGGTCACAATCGATCATGCTGAGTTCCATTGAGGGGTTTAATGCGAACACAGGTGTTTCGATGACAGAGTGCAACCGAGGCGCAAGTCACCGGTCGATCAACGGATATCATAACAGATTGCCTTGAACAACAAACACAATAAATCAATCCCGCAACATCATGAGGCGGGTCAAACTCTAACGCAAGGTGAAAGGATTCGTCATGAGAAAAACATTCATTGGCTGGATTCTGGCCACAGGGATGGCCTGTCTTTTGACAATATCAGCGTGTCAGAAACCGGAAACTGTGCAGACCGGGCAAGAGGGTGTAGTGATGCCCGATTCGGTGGTGGTGCTACTGGGTCGACTTTTTCCCGATCGCATTGACGAGTATGAGCATCTTCATGACACGATCCCCGATGTTATCGTTCGCAATCTGGAGCTGTCCGGGATTCACGATCTGCGTATCTATCGCAAGGGCACGGATCTCTGTCTGATCTATGTCCAGGGAGATCCCAGTCCGGATAAAGAGTCCCTGTACGATCGGGAAGCGGAAGCGCAATGGCAGTCGGAAACCGGCGCTTGTTTTGCCAGTGACCCCAAATGGCTTCGGGCGGATGAGATCTTTGATCTCAGAACCGTCAAATCCCGGTGAGCACCGCAACACCGGAATGATCTGGCGCTCCGATTCATTGTTTCCTGAAAATGGGTCTGTTTCGGGAAAGAGAAGAAATGTATTCTCTTGAATGAGTGTTGTTTAATATATAATAGACTCCGCTTTACGGTCTGCTCTGACCGAGATATCGAGCCGCTCCGTTGCACCCCTGACTGATAGGTTTTTTAACAACAAAGGAGTCAACCATGTATGACCGTATCACCTCCAAAGATCTTTTCGAGTTGATCCATAAAGAGTCGGCACCGCTCATCGACATCCGTCCGCCTGCAGCCTATAACGGCTGGAAGCTGCAGGACGAGGCGCGGGGTGGACATATCCCCGGAGCCATTTCCTTTCCGGATTTTTGGCTCGTTCTTCTTGATGAAGATGCTCTCGGGACATTGAAAGAACGCGGGATGACGACAGAGGACGACCTCATCGTGACCGGTTACCGTACCGACGATGCGTACGCTGCGGCAGACCGTTTCCAGGATCTGGGCTTTACCCGCATTCGTATTCATGAAGGCGGCGTTCATGACTGGGCGAAACATCCGGATCGACCTTTGGAGTCTCTGCCCAGGTATCCTCATCTTGTCCACCCGCGCTGGCTGGCCAAAGTGCTGGAGGGCGGGCAGCCCGAACATCCGCCTCAATCACATGCCGTGGTTGCCCATGTCAACTATGACAATCCCGACGATTATCATCTGGGACACATTCCGGGTGCCATATGGTTGAATACGGTGCGGCTGGAAGAACCCGGGGACTGGAATTGTCGGCCACCCGAAGAGCTGGATGAAGCGTTACGGGCACACGGTATCACCAAGGACACCACAGTCATTCTCACCGGTCGTACGGGACGTCCCAGCATGACGCAGGAAAAACCGGGCATGGAAGCCGGGCATCTGGCGGCCATGCGTGCCGCCCTGTTGCTAATGTATGCCGGGGTGGAAGATGTACGTGTCCTCGATGGTGGGCTGGGGGAATGGACGAATGCAGGTTTTTCCCTCAGCACTAAAGAGACCTCACCGACATCTGTCGACTCGTTTGGTGTCAACATTCCGGCGCATCCGGAATATATCGCGGATATGGAAGAAGCACGAAAGCTGACCACCGATTCAAAGGGCGTGTTGGTGAGTATGCGAAGCTGGTCGGAATATATTGGCGACGCCAGCGGATATCACTATGTCGAACCCATGGGCCGTATTCCAGGAGCGGTGTTTGGCGACTGTGGCAGTGATGCCTATCATATGGAAAATTACCGCAATCCGGATAATACCATGCAAACCTTTACGGAACTCGCCTCACGGTGGAAGGAGAACGGGATTACCCCGGATAAACGCGTCGCGTTTTATTGCGGTACCGGATGGCGGGCCAGTGAAGCCTTTTTCTATGCATGGTTGATGGATTGGCAGGATGTGGCGGTCTATGATGGCGGTTGGTATGAATGGAGTGAGGATCCCGACAACGAGATTGAAAGCGGTGTTCCTGAATAGTATCGATCGGGACGGTATACCGCTGCGTTTGCAAACGCAGGGCCCATACGAACGATATGGATTGTATATGGTAATTACCGGGAGATATCATGCGAATTCTCTATATCTATCCACACCCCGATGATGAATCCTTTGGTCCGGCTCACGTGATGGCGAAACAGCGCCGTGAGGGGCATGAGGTGATGCTGCTGACCCTGACTCGCGGCGGGGCGACAAAACAACGCTTTAAATACGATTACAGCGTGGAGCAGATGGGGGCTATCCGTTTTCAGGAAATGCAGGATGTGGCACGGGTCCTGGATGTGTCCGATCTGACGGTCCTCGACCTGCCGGACAGCGGGCTCAAAGAGATGGATCCACGTGAGATCGAAGCCGTGGTCGCCGAGCATATCGACAGGATTCAACCCCAGGTCGTGGCCACCTATGCCGTGCATGGCATCAGTGGATTTCATGATCATCTGGTGAGCCATGCCGTTGTGAAACGTGTGTTCGTGGATCTCAGAGAGACGCGCCCCTTTCTGAAACGACTGGCCTTTGTGACATTGACCCGGGAGAATGCTGAAAAAAGCCGGCATTTTCATCTGAACGGATCGACACCGGACGAAATCGATTGTGTGGTGTCGGTAGATGCTGTTGATATCGACCGTTGTCACCGGGCTCTTGACTGTTACGTCACCTTTCAGGAGACGATAGAAAAATCGGGTGTGAAAAATCATATCACTGATCAGGCCGTCTTTGAACTCTTTCAGGAAAACCACACTCCTCCCCTGGACGATCTGTTTGCTCAACTGCCCTGACTCCCCCGAACCCGCAAGCACTGTAAAACAAGCCGATCCGGTGTCGGCCGTCCGGAGCGTCTCATCCAAAGGAAGGGATCACCATTTCGGTTGTGCGTCGTCACAAGCCGTGCAATACGCAACAAACCGCTCGCTCTACCCAACCGCAGAACGAGCTCACGTTTAAAATCAGGAGGCGTTATGAGAGCAAATCCTATCCTTATGAGTGTCATGATCGTTCTGCTCCTGTTTGCGAGTGTTTTGGCTCAGGATCCCCACGAAAACGGGATTCAGGTCGAGGATCTGCAATTTTGTACAGGAGTGGAAGATCGCCAACCCGTGGGCACGGATACCACTTTTACGATCGGGGTGGAGACGGTGTTTTGCTACACGCAAATCACCGGTGCTGCCGATACCACGGTGATTGCGCATGTCTGGTATCACAATGATGAGCAGAAAGCGGATGTGGAATTGATGGTCAAATCCAATGACTGGAGAACCTGGAGTTCGAAACGTATCGCCCCGGAGTGGATCGGTCCCTGGCGGGTTGAGGTCAAGGGTCCCGATGGAGAGGTTCTGGCCAGCGAAAGCTTTGCCATTACACCGGCAGAAGAATAGTATCATACAGACCCGGATTTAGGAATACAAGGCCATCCGCCCCCTCAGGTATCAACAAGATGGTACACGATGATGAAACGATTCTCTGGAAGGATTGTCCGGAACGGGAACATCGCTTGTGCAGCTGTCCTGTTTCTCTCTTATATCGGGCTTCCGGCGGGTGAGAAGGCTTGAGCATCAGATTCTCTGGGAGGAAAGGTATGAGAGGGCGAATCGTTTTACTGATTTTTCTCTGGGTTGTCAATGGGGTTGCCGGTGATTCCGTTACATTCCGGGTGGACATGAACGAATGCCTGTTGAATGGATTGTTCGACCCTCGGTCCGGAGATCATGTCGCTGTGCGGGGAAGCTTTGATAACTGGCAGGGGGATGTTCTGGTCCTGGATGACAAGGATCTCGATGGTGTCTATGCCGGAAGTTTTACTGTGGTGGGTGAAATCGATTCTGTCTTTGAATATAAATTCATTATTGCAAAATCTTCCGGAGCTGTCTGCTGGGAATTCAATCCCGAACCGGACAATCCACCTTATGGAAATCGTGTTTTGCGTCTCACCGGCAGGTCCAGGCACTTGCCATTGGGTCCGTTTGTCCCGGACCGGTATGATCTCCACTATACCGGCGTTCCGGTGGCCTTTAGCCGGGAGCAGGTACAAACCGATGTGATCCAATTGCGTGATGTGCTGGAGACAACCCATTGCTGTCTGTACGAGTATACACCTAAAGCGATCTTTGATTCCCTGTTTCAGAACGGCCTCGAAACGGTTGATGGGACGATGCAGCCCCATGACATTTTTCGTCTGTTGGCACCGGTGGTGGAGCGAGTGGGATGCGGTCATACCAGTCTGTGGATGCCCATGTCGTTTTGGACTCTCGATACAACCGGTCTCTTTCCGTTGCAGGTCCGTCTTGTCGAAGATGCTGTTCTGGTATCCGGACCGTATGAAGACCGGAACCCTTCCATACCTCGCGGCAGCCGGATCCACGAGATCGGGAGCAGACCGGTCGGGGACATTGTTGAAGAGTTGCGGGCGGGATATGCTGCCGATGCCTTTAATGACGGCTTTCGTTATTCACAAATTGAACGACGTTTTCCCATGCTCTATG
>CAYPUH010000291.1:0-5472 GCA_964413725.1 uncultured Cytophagia bacterium | reverse complement strand
CTTCCAAGCCTTTTTTCATCATGGTGGCAGAATCGATGGAAATCTTTGGTACAATATACCAGTTCTGGTGGTCGAGAGCCTGGGCCACGGTAACCATGGCAAACCGTTCCGGAGGGAGATTCCGAAAGGGTCCCCCGGAAGCCGTCAGCAGCAGTGATTCAATGCGATTGCGATCCTCGCCCATCAGGCATTGATAGATGGCGCTGTGTTCACTGTCGATGGGAATCACCTGAACATTGTTTTTTCGTGCCGTTTCCATTACCAGGTGTCCGCCCATCACCAACGATTCCTTGTTGGCCAGAGCGACGGAACGGCCACCCTGCAAGGCGCGCAGAGTGGGCAGAAATCCGGCGGCACCCACCACGGCATTGACGAACAGGTCATAATCGGCCTCCTGAGCCAGCCGGATCAGAGCCTCTTTGCCGGTAAACACCTGAATGTGGCTCGTTTGAAGTCGTTCCCGTTCCTCGGCGGTAAGCTCTCTGCCGGTAATCGCCACCATCGAGGGCGCAAACAAATCGATCGCGTGCCACAGCTCCTGCAGCCGTGTATGTGTGGCCAGCGCTGTGACCTCAAAGAGATCCGGATGAGCAGAAATCACCTGTAGCGCATTGGCGCCGATGGATCCTGTGGCTCCTATTATGGCGAGTCGCTTGCGTTTCATCGCTAATCATTCAATGGATGTGGGTTCCATTACAGGGTAGCGGCATGAATGTCCTGTTGGAAACCCATTTTTATATTTTCAGACCCTCTGTGTGAGGGCATGGTATTTGGCGAGCGAAGCCGCGACCGGATCAGGGGCGCTGCGGCTGTTGTCGCTGACAGGCCTCATCCTGTTCCCACTCGGTGAGAGGAGCAGGTTCCAGGTGAATTCCCAGTTGTGATTCAAAGCCGTCCCGAATCGCATCCGCCAGTGAGGCATAGGATACAGGCTCTGTGCTCAATTCATTGAGACAGGCAGTATGACGTTCCATATAACGTCGTACCGCGTTACGCCACTTGTCGTCACCTTGATTCAGATAACGAGTCAAATCCAGATGTTTCGGACCGATCAGGATAGAGCCGTGTTGCAGGATCACCCCGTCGATGTGCCGTTGGGCGCTTCCCACGAGCTTGCGTCCCCCGACTCCGATTTCATGTTGTACGGAAGAGGCATAGCAGAGAGAGGACAACTCTCCTCTGGAAAAATTCTTGGGTGTGCGGCCTGCCCGTTCGAAATCAGCAGATATATCCAGTTGGTGAAATGCTTCCAACAGGGCCCGGCTGATGGTTTCGTATACGGCGAGAATCTGGTCGTGATAAAAGGCGCTCGATTTTGGAATCACCACTGCATAGGTCAGTTCCTCGGCATGAAGAACGGCACGCCCCCCTGTGGGGCGCACCACCACCTGGATGCCATCCTGACGACACCGGTCCAGATGGATATCCTGAAAGGACTGATGGAATCCCAGGGAAATGGCATAGGGGTCCCAGGCATAGAGCCGCAGCGTCGGCAGCGCATTTTTTTCGGCGTTGTAGGCGGCTATGGCTTCATCGATGGCCATATTTTGCGCACCGCTGAGAGCGCCGCTGTCAATAACCCTCCATCGTTCCATCAGATCAGACCGCGATCAGAGTGTTCAATAAAGTCGAGAATCTGTCGAACGTGCGGAATGAGGTCCAGTTCGCTTTGTATGCGTTCCACCGCCTGCGAGACGTTGAGTTTGGAGCGATAGATCAGACGATAGGCTTTTTTCAGGGTAGCCAGAGTCTCGTCATCAAAGCCTCGGCGACGAAGCCCGATGGCGTTGAGTCCACCAAATCGCATGGGTTCGCCCGAGGCGAGGATATACGGCGGGACATCTTTGATGACGCGATAGCCGCCACCGACCATACAATGGGCACCGACATGACAGAATTGATGCACGGGCGTCATCCCTCCGATAATAGCCCAGTCGTCGACGTGGACGTGTCCACCCAGCTGAACACCGTTTGCGAGGATCACGTTATCGCCAATGGCGCAGTCATGGGCCACATGGGCGTAGGCCATAAGCAGACAGTTCTCACCGATGGTGCTTTTTCCGCTTTCCAGGGTACCCCGGTTCAGGGTACAGAACTCACGGATGGTGGTTTGATCACCGATTTCAAACAGTGTCTCCTCACCTCCGAACTTGAGATCCTGAGGCAGAGTGGCCACTGCCGCGCTTTTGTGGATCACGCAGTGGGCGCCGATACGGGCGCCATTGGCGATCAGGGCGTGAGGCCCGATCGAGGTTCCCTCCCCGATCTCGACATTTTTTTCAATGACCGCAAAGGCTCCCACGGCAACACCGGACCCCAGCCGGGCGCCTGGATCAACAACTGCAGTCGCATCTATACCAGTCAAAATGAATTCCTGTGTTTATGGCATAAAGATTCAGTAACAGCTCACCGCTCTCCCTGTGGTGATCCGTTTTTCGGACGTGCCTATTCGCTATCGACGATGGCGGCCATCAGTTCCGCTTCACAGACCAATTCATCTTCAACATAGGCGCGGCCATACATTTTACACATGGATCGACGAAAAGCCCCCATCTCCACCTCATAGCGCAAGGCGTCGCCCGGGACTACGGTCTTGCGAAACCGGACATTGTCGATACCGGTAAAATAGACCAGTTTTTTGGTCGGATCGGATTCGGTGTTGAGCAACATGATACCCCCCACCTGCGCCATGGCTTCGACGATCAGGACGCCCGGCATGATGGGTTTTCCCGGAAAGTGACCCTGAAAAAACGGCTCGTTAACGGTCACGTTCTTGATACCCACCACATATTCCAGAGGCATCAGATCCAGGATCCGGTCCACCAGCAAAAACGGATAACGGTGCGGCAGGATCTTGAAAATGGCGGTACTGTCCAGTACCACATTGTGCTCCCGGATCTGATACTTTGAGCGAATGAGTTTCTTTTTATACTCTTTGCGAATCAGCTTGACCAGTTCGGCGTTGGCACCGTGGCCGGATCGAGCCGCCATAATGTGAGCCTTGAGCGGGACGCCCAAGAGAGCCAGATCGCCAATCAGATCGAGGGCTTTGTGCCGAACCGGTTCATTGGGGTAACGCAGTTCCTTACCGTTGAGAAGACCATTGTTGGACAGATTGACCTGGGAGTCGATACCAAACATTTTACGAAGATCATCTATCTCCTGCGTATCCATATCCCTGTCGATGATCACCACGGCGTTATCGATATCGCCGCCTTTGATGAGGCCCTGTTTCCAGAGCTCTTCCACCTCATGGAGAAAGCAAAACGTCCGCGCAGCCGCGAATTCGGTGGCAAATTCCTCATGCAGCGAATACATGGAGGTATATTGAGTTCCCAGGGCGGGATTTTTATAATCTACCATAAATGTAATGCGAAACTCATCAGAGGGGAACACCACGATATCGATACCCCGTTCGGGATCGCTATAGGCGATGGTGCGGTCGATGATCAGATAATCCCGGGGAGAATCCTGCTCAACAAACCCGGCCTTGAGCAACACCTCCACAAAGGGCAGAGCGCTGCCGTCCCCCACCGGTGGTTCATTGCCATGAACATTGCAGATGATATTGTCGATTTCAAGACCGCTGATAGAAGCCAACACATGTTCTACGGTATGAATTTTAACATCTCCGATACCGATGGTGGTACCGCGAGAAATATCGATCACATGATCCACATCCGCCGGAATGGGTGGACTGTTGGGAATATCCGTTCGTTTAAACAGAATCCCTGTATTGGCAGGGGCAGGTTCAAAGGTGATTTTCGTTTTATTGCCGGTATGGAGTCCCACTCCAGAGTATGATACCGGTTCTTTTATAGTTTGTTGATTTTTGAGCATAAGATCTCCTCTTCATCGACCTCTCGATTGGTTGAGAGAGGGGGTGTCACTGATCAGACGAGCGATTCAGCTGGTTTTCCAGTTCCTGGAGCCGGCGTTCGAGGTTTCGAAATGACTTGAGTAACCCAGGCAAGCGGGACAGACTGGCCTCTTCGCGTCGCACCTGCATAACGGCTTTGGCAGGATTGCCGGTGACATAGCTTTTCTCCGGTACGTTTTTGGTGATCCCGGATTGGGCCCCGACCACGGATTCGTCACCGATATGTATGTGCCCGACAAATCCGGACTGGCCGCCGATTTTGACATAATTGCCAATATGCGTACTGCCCGATATCCCGGTTTGAGCGGCGATAACGGTGTGTTCACCGATGGTCACATTGTGTGCCACCTGGATAAGATTATCGAGTTTTGTGCCTCGGCCGATACGGGTCTCTCCCAGTGTCGCTCTGTCGATGGTGGTGTGTGCACCGATTTCCACATCATCCTCGAGGACGACGATGCCAGCCTGGGGGATTTTTTCATAATGATCGTCCTGAAAGGCAAATCCGAATCCGTCTGACCCGACCACGGCACCAGGTTGTAAGATCACACGGTTTCCCACACGACACCGCTCACGAATATTACTATTGGAATAAAGAACACACGCATCGCCGATCTGCACCTCGTCATTGATCACAGTGCCCGGATAGAGGATCGTGCCCCGCCCAATTTTGCAGCGTCGGCCGAGCACCACATGGGCACCGATGGCCACGTCATCTGCCAGCTCACAGTCATCTCCAATGACAGCGGTGGGATGGATACCCGCTTCGATCTGTTTGGCCGGATGCGCGAATCGTTTGGCAATCTGAAGAAAGGCGACATACGGATCATCGACCCGTATCAATGTCCGTCCCACATCTGGAAAGGAGAGGGTCACCAGCAGAGCCGAAGCACCGGTGGTGTCGGCATATTTGGCATACTTTGGATTGGCGACAAAGGATAAATCCCCCTCCCGGGCCTCTTCAATCTTGGCGAGTGCCGAAATGGTAATGGCATCGTCGCCCTCGACAGTCCCCTCGACCCAGCGGGCGATATCGGATACCGAAATGTTCATACCCCTTCTCTCCTCTGGTCATGCATTAACCAAAGCCCGCCCGGGAGGGCAGGCTTTAGAAATCGATTCGGATTTTTGAGGCAGAGAAGTTAGTTTTGAGTTTCCAGCCCTTTTTCCAGTTCATCCAGCACATCCTGGGTCAGGTCTTCCTGATCCGGACTGGCATACACGATGTTGGCTCCCGTGGCATCAAAGATATAGTCATAATCACGTTCTTCACCGATTGCCGCGATCGCCTGATTGACCTTGTCGATGATGGGCTGCATCAGTTCAGCTTCTTTTTTAAAGTATTCGCCATTGTCTCCCCATTTTTCCTGCTGAAACTGTTGAATCTGGAGATACAGATTCTGAAGTTCCTGCTGCTTTTCCTGCTTGCGTTCTTCACTGAGCAAAAGACTCTGTGATTCCAGCTGCTGTCCCAGCTCTTGAAGCTTTTGCTGCATCTCTCGCCCTTCCGCTTCCCATTCCTGGTTCAGTTTGTCCAGAGCCTCCTGGGCATCCTGGGCTTCTTTGAAATTGTTGATAATTTCCTGAGATTT
>CAYPUH010000290.1:0-5473 GCA_964413725.1 uncultured Cytophagia bacterium | reverse complement strand
CCGCATCGAAAATCCGGATCAGATCATCGTCACCGACGGGAATACACTCTGGACACTGAGTCATACCAATCAGCAGGTGATAATCGACCAGACCGAAAACAATACCCCTGAAAATCCGTTCCTCACATCGTTCCTGGAAAAATACAATCGGCAATACGACAGCAAGCTGATGGGGGAGACGGATGATACGGTTACCGTCTTGTTGACGGCGCGCACCGAAGACGTGTTCCAGCGCAAAATTGAACTCACGATCGATAAATCATCCTCACTCATTACCCGGGTTGTCCAGACCGATGTCAATGACAATCAGAGTATCTACAAACTCGAAAATATCGATACCGACCCTGACGTGACCGCTGCAACGTTTACGCTCGACATTCCGGCGGGATATCAGGTTTCAGATATGCGTCCGTAGCAAGGATCAACAGGGGATAGCAAACCGTCGATAACGGGATGGGGCGTGCGGCTCGGGCATCCGACGGGGGGAGTTGTGGGGATCCGCACTTGCACTTTTTTGTGGTATGGTTTAATGTATTCCAACGGTCGCGTTTGACCCGACTTTTTCCCGTTCATGGTTAAATTAAGGCAACTGGCAAATGACGATACGCACGACGTTACGATTATACCTTTTTCTCTCTATTCTGGTTTTCATCCACACATCCAGCCTTTGTGCACAGACACCCGGATCACAACATCTCAATCAGGGTACCGCTGCACAATATTTCCTCGGCAATCAGGATCAGGTCCTTATGGCGGTGAATGTCTGGGGCTTTGTACAAAAGCCCGGACAGTATATGGTGCCCTATGACACCGACCTGATCTCGCTGCTCTCCTATGCCGGCGGACCCCGAGAGGAGGCCAAAATAACCGATATCCGGGTGGTTCGTAGTGTGATATCATCCTCCCGGGATACCACCGAGGAGGTGATCGAGGTGGATGTAAAGACTTTTCTCGAAACCGGTGAATCCGATTTGATACCGGTGCTGCGTCCAGGTGATACGGTGGTGGTTTCGGGAACGACGTTTCATTTTGCGAGCCGGTTCTTTGATTTTGCCTGGCGAATCGCTGCGATCGTCCAGGTCTGGGCTCTTATCGATTACTATTCGGGCCGGAATTAGCCTACCCCTAAATTTGGAAAGTGGACTGTATGAACAAGATGGATTTCCTGCCAGACAGAAACAATGGCCACCAGGAGGCCAATGGCGCGGTTTCTGAACCCCGCCAGGTAACGATTCAGGACTATATTCGGGTTTTATTTAAAAACCGGTTTCTTATCCTGATTTCTTTTGCCGTGGTACTGGCGGCAACGGCCTACTTTACCTTTACCACCGAGCCGGTCTATGAATCTTCTGCCAAGGTGATGGTGGAAGAGCAACCCGGTGTCGGTGAGTCTCTGTTCGATATTACCAGCATGATGAAAAAAGAGACCATGATCAACAATCAGGTCGAGATTCTCAAGAGCCGTACACTGGCCGAGCAGGTGATCCAAAAGCTGCAACTCTCATCCCGCACGAACCGGCTCCAGATTCTCGGGTATGTGCCCGAGGACGAAAAATCCGGAGAGGGTATATTCGGTTTTCTCAGGGGACTGACCGGTGGACAGGATGCCGACTCTGTACCCGATCCCGCCACTCTTTTCCATAATTATGTACAGGATCTGCGCAGTCGCATCAGCGTCAATCCCATTCGCAATACCGACATGATCGAGATTACCTACAGCGCCCACACCCCCTCGGAAGCCGCCTATGTCTGCAATACGATTGCCGGTGTGTTTCAGGAACGCAACCGGGCTCAGAGTCAGCAAGAGGTGCGTCAGGTTAAAAACTTTTTGCAGGAACAGCTGGAACTCTACCAGCAGGAACTGGCCCGCTCGGAAGAAGCTCTCAAAGACTATCAGGAAGAAGCCAAGGTGGTCGCTCTCGATCGCAAGACCGAAGAACTGGTCACAAAAATCGCCGAATTTGAAAGTATGCTCAATTCGGCCAGGACCGATTATCAGGCCTTGATTCAACGGTTGAATTATATCGATAACAAACTGGATGAAAAAAATGTCGATCTGGATATGGAGAGTATTTCGTCGGAACCCTATCTGGCGGAACTGAAACGCCAGATCGCGGAAAAGGAAGCGGAACTGGCGAAATTCGAGGCCTCGATGGTGGAGGTGGGGGACTATGCCAGACCGGAGGCTCAGGTCCAGCTGAAAAAACGCCAGATCCAGGCATTGAAAGAAAAATTTAAAACCGAGGTCAGTCAGATCGCAGCTTCCCAGTTTGTGGATCCCGCTGTCTTTTCGGGGGATCTCTTTCGCAGCAAGATCGAAGTCGAGACCGAACTGCAAGCCATCGGACCGCGTATCGATGCCCTGGAACGCATTGTCAGCCAATATAGCGAAGAACTGGAATCCCTGCCGGAAAAGAGTCTCCGTCTGGCACGGCTCATGCGCAAGCGGCAGTCTGACGAAAAAATCTATATCATGCTGCAGGAAAAGTACCAGGAATCCCGCATCACCGAAGTGGGACAACTGGGTAACATCCGACTCATCGATCCGGCCATCGCTCCCAAATATCCTGTCAAGCCGAGAAAAAAACTGAACCTGGTTCTGGGCATGCTGGTGGGCCTGGGGCTCGGTGTCGGTATCGCCTTCGTGACAGAGTATCTCGACCATTCGGTGCAGAGTATCGAGGATGTAGAGGCCATGGGCGTGCCCATCGTGGGCAATATCCCCTATATCCGCCCGGAAGAGGGCAATGGCATGTTGTCCAGGATCCAGATACAATCTGATCCCGAAGCCGAGGATATCAATGAACGACTGGTGACGCATTTGCGGCCACGTTCTCCCATCTCCGAGGCCTATCGCACCCTGCGGACCAACATTCTCTTTTCCAGCAGCGACTCTAATCGAAAGACGCTGATGGTGACGAGCAGCGGACCCAAGGAGGGCAAGTCCACCACCGTCTCCAACCTGGCGATTACCTTTGCCCAGATGGGCAACAAGACCCTGCTGATCGATGCCGACATGCGGCGACCCATATTGCACAAGCTGTTCGGTCTGGAAAAAACCACAGGTCTCACCAATATCCTGGTGGGTCGCGCCGATCTTCAGGACGCTGTTCGACAGAATCCCGGACTGCCCGACCTCGATATCCTCAGCTGCGGAGTGATTCCGCCCAATCCGGCCGAACTGCTGGGTTCGGAAAGTATGCGACAGTTATTGGAAACGGTAAAGTCCCGCTATAACGTGATTCTGATCGACACGCCACCCTCCATTGCCGTCACCGATGCCTCGATTCTCGCCTCGCTTGTGGACGGTGTATTGCTGGTGATCCGCGCGGGCGAGACACCCAGGGAAGCCGCCAAACGATCGTTTGAACAATTGTATCGCGTCAACGCTCCCCTGGTGGGCGCCGTGCTCAATGGCATCCAGGCGTCCAATGTCTATGGCTCCTATTATTATTATTACCAGTATCATTACTATCACGGGGACGATGATTCCAAAAAACGCCGACGGAGACATAAAAAAGAACGTTCTTAATCCGAAACGCTTGAACCATCTAACTACAAAGAGTTATGATCCGGGAATCTCAAGACGCTACGAATCAGCGACAACCGAGGTGGTATGCGTTTTTTACGCGTCCGCGTCACGAAAAAAAGGTAAAAGACTATCTGGACAAAAAGGGCGTTGAATGCTATCTGCCCCTGCATCGGACGTTGAACCAGTGGAAAGACCGGCGCCGATGGGTGGAAGCGCCGCTGTTTTCCTGTTATATCTTTGCCCGGATCGCCTATGTGGATCGATATGAGGTTCTCACCGTACCCAGTTTGGTGCGCATGATTACCTTTCAAAATCGGCCCACACCGGTTCAGGACCGGGAAATCGAAATGATTCAGCGGGTGCTCGAATCCAGAGCCAGTGTGGAAGTGCTCGATGGCCTGGCGGCGGGAGACCGGGTGGAGGTGAAAAGCGGACCCCTGGCCGGAATGCAGGGTCGCCTCACCGAAAGCCGCGGACATCAGGTGTTGGGCATTCATATCGACGCCATCGGCAAATCGGTACTCGTGGATCTGGAAACCAATATCGTTGAAAAAGTGATCTGATTGCCATTGGGTTCGTTGGCACTCTGGGAGCAACAGGGGCGGAGAGAAAACCTGTTCGCTAGAGTCTGTTGCTATAGACAACCTCGGGGGTCATTTTGTTATGCGGGAATCGGTGGGTAGAGGGAGGACGGACCCATTGACTGCCCTGCATGACAACGGCAGCCAAAGGATCGCAATGATCTAAAGATAAGAGGGGACTATGCCTGGCACCAGCTATATTCTGTTGTTGCGCCATGGCCATGCCATTCCAGACTCATTTTCATGCGTATGCAGGCGACCCGACCTTGTCTGTAAGTGACAGGGCGAAAGCCTGTAACCCCCGTTTCCATTCAAATTTCAAAAAATATCCTTTTCACTGTTTGAGACAGTATTGTATCTCGGGGGAGACACGAGCCAATCAATGCACGGAGATTCGGTACAATACATGGGATCCAGGTTTTAAATGACAAAGGACATCTATGAACTCTTTTTCTTTTGACACGATTCTGACCATTGCCCGCCGCGCCGGAGATGCCATCTGTGAGGTCTATCATTCCGACGAGTTTGGTATCGAGACCAAGGCGGATGACACGCCTCTGACACGGGCAGACCGCGCCTCACATGAGCTGATCAAAAGCGCTCTGGACCAACTGGACCCCCGTTTGCCGGTGCTCAGCGAAGAGGGAAAACAATTGCCCGCCGAAACCCGACAGGCCTGGAATCGCTTCTGGCTGGTCGATCCCCTGGATGGCACCAAGGAATTTATCAAACGCAATGGAGAATTCACCGTCAATATCGCGATCGTCGACGGACGACAACCGGTGATGGGGGTGATCTATGTGCCGGTCACGCGGACAGTCTATATGGGTGCGCAGGGACGTGGCGCCTGGAAACAGATGGAGGACGGACCGCGTGAAGCGATTCACATCCAGCCTCCCTCAGACGGTCGGTTGGTCGCCGCGCGCAGCCGCTCTCATGCGTCCAAAGAGGAGCAAGAGGTGTTCGCGCGTTGTGGGGTGACCGAGGAACTACATGTGGGCAGCTCGCTCAAATTTTGTATGGTGGCCGAGGGTAAGGCACATCTGTACTACCGCCATGGTCCCACCATGGAATGGGACACCGGCGCCGGACAGGCCATCGTCGAAGCCGCGGGCGGTACCGTCACCACACCGAAAGGGGAACCCTTTCTCTATAACAAAGATGTCCTGATCAATGGCCCGTTTGTCGTAAAATCGTCTGAACGTCTCAACGTCTGAACGTGCCTGTGCTTATGTAAACCAGTCTCTCTCTTTCTATCAAAAATTAGGGGAAAATCCAGATGGATCTACGAAAAAAGATTAAATCTCGCGACGCTGTTGTGGGGGTGGTGGGGCTCGGCTATGTGGGGTTGCCGCTGTTG
>CAYPUH010000289.1:4106-5477 GCA_964413725.1 uncultured Cytophagia bacterium | reverse complement strand
GGATATGCTGTTCAACGTCGCTCGTCTCTATTTTATGGATGGCGACTATGAAAAAGCTATCGACCTGTTTAACCGCGTCATCGAACTGAATCCCGACGACTATGATTCCTATCTCAATGTCGGCAACGCCTATCTGACCATGGCGGACAAGGTCCGAAAGAAACTGGTTCAGAAGGAACGTGAAAACAAAGAGATTTCGATAGAAGAAAAACAGGAGATGGAAAACCTCTACGAACAGGCTATCCCATTCCTGGAACAAGCGCTTGAGATCAGAGCAGATGACCCCAATGTCTGGAATAATCTGGGTGTGGCCTATGTCAATGTCGGCAACACTGAGAGAGGCCAGGAATGCTTTGATAAAGCGGAAGAACTGAGCCAGTAAAACACTGATTATAGCAAAGGCCCCGTCTGAACAAGACGGGGCCTTTTTTTTTGTCAGAAACATATTATCCACTGACTCGTTAAGCATAGGGGACAGAGAGGTGTGATGGCATGGACCGACTGCGGGTCGCCTGGTCTGAGGGCATCATGGCCAACTGCGGATGATCCCGAAAGCTGTGATACCTGCCAGTTGCTCTCTTGATTAATAATTCCATTGTTTTTAAAGGTATTAAATGTTACATTGATTGACGTAGAAAAACTGATGAGAGAACTGTGACTTTAGAAGAACGCGTAAAAGCACTCAAGGAAAACGGAACCATCCCGCGGCATGTTGCCATTATCATGGATGGTAATGGTCGCTGGGCCAAGGCTCGTGGGTTGTCCCGAGTTGAGGGGCATCGCGTGGGTGTACAATCTGTGCGTGCGGTCGTAGAGATGGCGGGTCAGCTTGGAACCGAGGTGGTCACTCTGTATACATTTTCTTCAGAGAACTGGAAGCGACCCAAGAGTGAAATCTCCGCCCTGATGAGTCTTTTGCTTAATACAATCAAAGATGAAGTGGATGAACTGGACCAAAAAAATGTCCGGCTCATGACCATTGGCGATTTAAAACGATTGCCGACAGCTCCCCGGCTGGGTGTCAAACAAACAATAGACCGACTCAGCAAGAATGATGGTTTGTTGGTCAACCTTGCACTCAGTTACAGCGGAAGAGATGAGCTTGTTTCCTCAATGCAGGAAATCGCACGACAGGTCAAAGACGGTACATTGGATGTGGATGAGATCGACACGGCAGTGATCGATCAAACGTTGCAGACCCATGGACTTCCTGAGCCCGACCTGTTGATCCGAACCAGCGGCGAAATGCGGCTGAGTAATTTTATGCTGTGGCAACTCGCTTATACTGAAATGTATGTGACACGAACCCTGTGGCCTGATTTTCGTGAACCGCAATTTCTCGATGCCATCGACAAATTTCAGCATCGGGAG
>CAYPUH010000289.1:0-4096 GCA_964413725.1 uncultured Cytophagia bacterium | reverse complement strand
CGGGAGCGACGGTACGGATGTGTCAGTGAACAAATAGCAAATACAAATATGATCTGAGCCTCCAACCACCACGATCAAGTATGCGATATTGATACCTGTATAATACTCACCGGACTGAAATCGGACAGATCACAACCACACGGAATGATTATAGTTTCATGCGCCTTGCACAGTATCGTGTCATCAAAATCGATCGCTACAATCCGCGATAATGCATTCCTTGCGTGGGAACCCTGCGGGCTTTTTTTCGTTGAAAGATACCAGAGGCGGATGATCCGCCTTTTTTTAACGAAAAGACCACCATCCGTATTGTTATGGCAACGAAAGAATATTACCTTCGAGAGTGCATCACGATGACTGAGACGAGCCCTGTTAAAATCATACGTATCCGGTAAACCTGAATTGTGGTGGACATCGAGTCTTGCGCACGAGAAGATGGGTCATTTTCGTTGTATTGTTCATGCTGAGTGTTGCCCTGGCTGCCTTTCAGGGTTGGCGCCTGTTTCGACCCAATGAAAAAGTGAAAAATCTGCTGCTGGCTGAAATTCGGCCCGTACTTGGAGGTAACTGCAATATTTCCAGCGTCCGGCTCAGTCTGAGTACGATCCACTTTCTCGGTGTTGACCTCCCCCTCGAAGAACAGGACTATTCCATTCATATCCAGGATCTGCGTATCCGCTACAATCTGATCCAGCTCCTGACCCGTGGCTTTGAACCTCAATCGATCTCTCAGGATATTATCCTCGAACATCCCCGTGTCGATTTTTACCTGCATCGCCGGGATTCCACTCAAACCGATGTATCCCCACGATCCGCTCTGGCGATCAATGACCTGGACGACGTGGAATACGAAGAACAGCTGAAGAAACTCCGGTTTCTCAAACGTCTGTCGGTATCTGGTGGCGAGATCATCCTCCATGAATCCCCTGGCCATGCGACCCGACTGGCTCATTCCATCGATGGTTGGCTCATGTCGGTTCATGACGATACGCTGGATTTCAGATTGGAGGGAAATCTTTTCTCTTCAGAAAAAACCAACCTCATGATCCGGGGGCAAACCGAACTGAAAGACGGAACCATCGAGTATGTCAGTATGAAACTGAAAGAGTACACCCTTGACGAGCCCATCCCCTGGTTTGATCAGGCAGCATTCCGACTCAGTGGGGGGGTCTTGAACGGATCGCTTAATCTTCAACCCAATCGACGAATTCCTCCCCTGCATCGGATGAGTCTCAATGGGCATCTTTCTATCGATAGAGGCCAGGGGGAGTGGAAAAACGCACCGCTCTCTTTCAGAGATATCAATACACGGTTTCACGTGCGGGATTGGAATCTGGATCTGGATCATGCTAGTCTGAGAGTCAATAACACGCCGGTCACTTTGAACGGATCGATTGTCAATATTCTCGATCCCAAACTATCTCTGGAGGTCAGTTCGGCGACGCTTCGTTTTGAGAACTTTGTCGAGTTGCTGCCGCCTCCGTCGCGAGCGGTCTCTGGATTGGTGGATGCGCGAATTCAGATCAGGGGGCCTGTTAGCACACCACGGTTTGTCGGCTTTTTGCGATCTCCGGGGGCAACCTTTTTTGGTATCAAAACCCGGGAATTGCGATCGACGTTTTCCTATCGCACCCAAACCGAATCTTTAAAATTGCATGATTTTAAGGCGTTGGGCTATAAATTGACACTGACCGGAGCCGGAGAGTTGAGCTGGAAACACGCCACACCGCAGATCAACGGCGATGTGCACGTGTCCGGCGATCTTTCATCTATGCTGGCTTTGCTGGGGACCGATTCACTGTCCCATGCCTCCACACAAGCTCAGGCCCATATCGAGGGCGCATTGAGCCACCCTCATGGAACAGGGTTCGCTGAGATTGCCATGCATACCGAATCCGATTCCATGCGCATCAGAACGTCGTTTGAACTCAAAGATGGCATCGCCACTCTTAGCCAGGAGAGTGAAAACGGGAATCCCAGATTCAGCGGCAAACTCTATCTGTCAAACGCTCCCTATGTTGACGTCGAGCTGACACAGGCGCAAAAACTGGGTACCTTTCTCTGGACCTTGCCACGTGAAGACATGATTCGGGATCAGTCACGTGTACACCTGACCGCCACCGGACGATTGGAGGATATGACCGTTGTTGCCGATATCCGAAAACGGCAGGGTAGTTTTTATGAAACCCCTCTGATCCATTTGACAACCCGTCTGCGAAATCGCCAGCACGATATATTGAGTGAAGGTCGCTTCACTCTCTATCCCGGCACCCATAACGAGATGACCGGTGGCTTTGGAATGCGACGGACGGAAACCGGATTTTTTCTGGACGAGTTGACCCTGGAAGATCAACTGTCTTTGAATCTGAACCATAATCCAGCGGGGATAGACGGTTTGTTGCGGGTGGATCAGCTCGATCTCTCCCGCGTCATGGGACTGGCAGATTCCGCCTGTATCGGTGCACTGGACAGCGAAATCAAGGTGTCCGGATGTCTCAAAAAACCGGAACTCGTGGGAATGGGACGTGTGAGCAGTCTGAACTGTACTGAAAGCAAACCCTATACCATTGACTGGGATTTTTCCTTCCGGGATGATCAATTCCAACTCGCCCGGTTCATGATTCATGCCGACGAAACCACGCTTATCGATGCCGTCGGTCATTATGACACCCAAGACGACAGTCTCAAGATATCCATCAAAGGTGCCGGATTCGATATCAGTAACATCGCCAGAGCACGGTCTCGCGGAATGCATCATCTCGCCGGACGGACTCTTGTCGATATTGATGTCTCTGGAACGGTGCAACAGCCCCGAGTGAGAGGACTGCTGGCGATCAAGGAGGGACGCATCAGCAACGTGCCCTTTGACGAGCTGGAACTGCGATTTGGTGGCAAAAAGACAGACCA
This sequence comes from uncultured Cytophagia bacterium, assembly GCA_964413725.1. Lineage (GTDB taxonomy): Bacteria > Zhuqueibacterota > Zhuqueibacteria > Residuimicrobiales > Oceaniaggregativiventaceae > CAYPUH01. Next base: position 1,189 of record CAYPUH010000289.1, on the reverse strand, counting down.
CTCTTACTCCGGACCTGGATTGTTTGTGGACCGGATTCGATTGTCCAGACAAGATGTCTTTACCGTCACAGGCAACGGGTTTGTGCCATTTAACCTGGATGACAGTCTGCACATCAGTCTCAATGGTCGAGGCAATTTTTTGTCCATCTTGACCGATTATCATAACTATTTTGCGGACAGTGAGAGTGATGGCAAGGTTTCCGCCGAACTCAATGGCACCCTGGAGCGCCCGCGATTGCGCAAGGCTCATCTGACATTTGACGAGGGAATGGTGGCGTTTGGTTCGGTGATTCCAAGAGTCACCGACCTGAAAGGGGATGTGACATTTGACCCCACAACACGGTTTGTTCATATCCAACAGTTTGAAGGAAAGATGGGGGGGGGATGGTTTCGTATTTCCAATACGCTGGCACACCCCTCTCTGGCCGCCCGGCCGGTGAAAAACATGGATATCGGACAACAGGGTATCAACCTGGGAGTCTTTATCCTGGAAACCCGGAAGCAGGGAGTCCCGTTGAATATTCCCGGACTCATGGAAGAGGGCATCTATGGTCGATTAGATCTCCAGGGTCGGACACCCGACGAACCGTTTTATCTGGCCGGCCCCGTGGATCGCCCAGTGCTAAGGGGAACCATCAATCTGCACAATTTCGAATTCAGGTATCCCTTTGAAAATGTCGATGCCGGGGACGATAATGTGGTGGTTGAATTCCTCCGCAATATCGATTGGGATGTCGATGTCCGACCGATCAAGGATGTCCGCTATGTCAACACCCTGCCAGGTGCTCTGGATCAGGTTTATGTTAATCTGCAAATCGAGGAGACGTGGGGTCGTCTGCAATTCACGCAGCAGATCGAGGATGAAACGTTTCAGATCGAAGGACAGGCCAGGAGTACAGCAGGGTTTCTGGAATATCTCGATATGAATTTTCGTGTCCAGGAGGTGGGTGTTGAATTTGACCATGGCAGCATTTTTCCGGTTGTCTATGGTGAAGCCCGCACAACGGTTACCGACTCGCTCGGGATCCCGTCTCAGGTGATTCTGACCCTGCAGACAGTAGACCGGACCATGGACCAAAATTCGGTGGATGATATCGTCAAACAGGAGGACCAACGAGCGCGTTGGGACAAGATTCGCTTCAAACTGACCACCGACAACCCCAATTTGGGATCCACCGAAGCGCAGATC
>CAYPUH010000288.1:0-5482 GCA_964413725.1 uncultured Cytophagia bacterium | reverse complement strand
ATAGGAGGCATTGTCGTGGATTCCGGACGTTTCGACTGGACCGACCGCAAATTTGATTTGTACAATGAACCGGACAGCAGTTACCACGGACTCCGGTATGCCCACGACCTCGGGGATCTCAATCCCCTGGCATTTATCATGCGTATGAGGCTGGTTGCCCTGAGAAACCTGGGTGCAGCGATCTCTCCCGACAATGCCTGGATGTTTTTGCAGGGGCTGGAAACTCTTCACCTCAGAATGGAACGGCACTGTGACAATGCCCTGAGCGTTGCTCGATATCTACAGGGCCACGATCGGGTTGAATGGGTTCGTTACCCCGGTCTTTCAGACGATCCATCGCATTCTCTTGCCGATAAATACCTCACCAACGGAGCCGGCGGGATGGTGGTGTTTGGTGTCAGGGGAGGGTCTGAGGCGGGGTCTAAATTCATCGATCATCTCAAGTTGATTTCGCATCTTGCCAATGTGGGTGATGCCAAGACACTTGCTATCCATCCGGCCAGCACGACTCATTCTCAGCTGTCTGATGAGCAGCAGCAGGCCGGGGGAATCAAGCCTGAACTGATACGGATGTCTATAGGTATCGAAAATACAAGAGATATCATTGCGGATATCGATCAGGCCCTGGCTTCGATCTGACCCGTGGAACATGGGAGCCTGAGAAAGCCGAATTCTCTAACGGGTTTGTTTTTTATGTTGCGACCGGGGGGTTGAAGGGTTGTATCCGGCAGAGTGCCGGAGGCAACCCTCTGGCAGCTTTTTAGATCGTACGAGGTGTCAGAGGGTTGTCCCGTTTATTTAGGGAATATTTCTGTTTAGCCACAGATCCAGACGTTTCGTCTGCACATTTCATATACTGACAGGTTTATCATACAATGAATTCTGCTTTGATGTTTGGAACCCGGATGGTGGTTTTGGTACTCCTGGCCTATACGATCGGCGTGTTCATCGAAAGACGAACGCAAAGATCGACCCATGCGGTGTTGACATCCTTAACATTGGGGTGGGGGTATTGCTCGACATTACCGCTACCGTGTTCATGATTCTGGGGTCTGCAGATTCCCCGTTTACATTGCATGGAGTGCTGGGGTATTCAGCCCTTTCCGTGATGTTGCTCGATGTGATCCTGTTGTGGCAGTTTCACATACGATATACGGCTCAACACACACTTTCATCGGGTCTTCATATCTATTCACTTGCCGCTTATTGCTGGTGGTTTGTCTCTTTTTTCACCGGTTTGCTTTTGGTTGTCTTTTAGCGCTCGCCCCTATCATGGACGGTCCAGAAAACGACTTTGATTTTAAGGATTAAAAGGTCTATCTTTATTCAGATTGTTCGATTGATTGCTATCTTGATTGGCGGGCTTTTGGCTCAGCGACACGTCCTCTGTCCCGAGATGACTTGCACCGATCCCAACTATTCTGTTTGTAGGAATTGAACTCATGTCGACTCATACCGACCCTGACTCGGTGGGTCTTGTTGAGACCCAGTATTTTACCTTTGCCCATCCCCCGAATCGGATGCCTCTGGACAGTGGTGAATCTTTGGGGCCGATTACTCTGGCCTATGAGACCTATGGCACCTTAAACGAAAACCGATCCAACGCGATCCTGATCGTCCATGCTCTTTCCGGCGATGCCCATGTGGCTGGATATCATTCCAATGACGATCGCAAACCCGGCTGGTGGGATTTTATGGTGGGCCCAGGGAAACCCTTTGATACCTCCCGGTATTTTGTGATCTGTTCCAATGTTCTGGGAGGGTGCCAGGGCTCTACGGGTCCGGTTTCTATCCATCCGGAAACGGGCTCGCCCTATAATCTAGAGTTTCCTGTGGTGACGATCGGGGACATGGTTCGGGCTCAAAAAGCACTGGTGGACCATCTCGGTATCGAAACCCTGTTGTGTGTGGCCGGGGGGTCGATGGGCGGCATGCAGGCTCTGGAATGGTCCATTCGCTATCCCGATTCGGTCTTTTCCGTAATCCCTATCGCCACAGCCGCGCGCCTCAGCGTTCAGGGTATCGCATTCGATGAGGTGGGGCGTCATGCCATATATGCCGACGAACACTGGCATCAGGGTGCCTATTCCCAGGCGGATGATCAGCCAGCCGAAGGACTCAAGGTGGCCCGGATGCTGGCGCATATCACCTATCTCAGTGAAGCCTCGATGAGGAAAAAGTTTGGTCGCCGGTTACAAAGTAAAGAACGTTATGGCTATGATTTTTCCATCGATTTTCAGGTGGAGAGCTATCTTCGCTATCAGGGAGAGAGTTTTATTAAACGTTTTGACGCCAACACCTATCTCTATATTACCAAAGCCATGGATTATTTCGATCTCCAGCTGGATTATGGCTCCTTGGATGCGACTTTTCGATCGGTGAAGGCAAGGTTTTTAATTTTTTCATTTTCTTCCGACTGGCTTTTCCCTTCCCGTCAAAGTCAGGATCTTGTCCGGGCATTGCAGCGCAATCACAAGCCTGTTACTTTTTGTGAGATTGATTCTCCCTATGGACACGATTCCTTTCTCATCGAAAGCCAGGAGATGAAGCGACTGGTTTCGGGTTTTTTGAATCATACCTTTCGTGATCTCAACTCTTTTTTAGGTTTTGAACCGGATGAACCCCAACCCACCGGTTTTCCTCTGTTTTGGCGGGGCGACCTGAATACCATTTACAAGTGGATACCCAGGGCTGCCCGGGTTCTCGATCTGGGTTGTGGTGAAGGTGATTTGTTGGATCAGCTGATTCGCCACCGTCAGGTTAAAGGTGTGGGTATTGAAATCGATGCCGAATCTATCATAACCTGTGCTGAACGGGGTGTCCCCGTCATTCAGGCGGACCTGGATGACGGGCTGGAGGATTTTGCGGATAATGCTTTTGATGTGGTGATTTTAAGCCAGACTGTCCAAACCATCAAGCATCCGGATCGCATTTTAAAAGAACTGGTACGGGTCGGACGTATGGGAATTGTCAGTGTTCCCAATTTCGGTTACTGGCGAATCCGTGCACAGCTTTTATTGCGAGGACGGATGCCCAAAACCGCAGTGCTTCCACATGACTGGTGCAATACGCCCAATATTCATTTGTCCACTCTCAGGGATGTGCAAGAGTTTTGTCGATCCAATGGTATTCGAATCAAAAAAGAGGTTCATCTGGTTGGAGACAAGCGGATATCGGGTTGGACCGATCGTATGGCCAATTGGGCAGCTGAACGGATTATTCTATTGCTGGAATCCGATCGAAACTGATCGCATCGGGTTCAGGCCGACGGGGAGGATAGGGCATTGGGATCATCGGCTTTGGCACTGGCAACGAGGAGCACCAGCAGCGTAACGATACAGAACAGAATGGCCGCGTGATAGGTGCCTGCAGCATTATAGGCCCATCCAAAGATAGTAGGTCCTACTGCACTGGCAAAGACGAGAAAAGACATATGATATCCATTAATGGAACCAAGATGTTCCCGGCCGAAAAATTTGGGCCAGGTGACGGAGGAAAGAGTACCAAACATCCCGCTGGCGATTCCATTGCCCACGATGATAAAGAGCTTTCCCCAGCTGTGGGATAGCAAAAGCACTCCACACGACGTCAGCAACATTCCCACCATCAATACACTCAATAGATATTTCAGTTTAAATCCCGGCTGATCGCTCAGCCATCCAGCTGTGAGATTGATTCCCACGGCGAGGATAGATGCCGGCAGAAAGATCGACATGGCATCCAGACGCGTGTGACCGGCGCTGGTAAAAATCGAGACGATATGAAAGGTTACAGCCGTCACAAACAGGGCAAAGAGAGAGAGGCCAATATTGAATATCCAGAACGTGCGGGTTTGCTTGGCTTCATATACGGTCCAATGTTTTTCCTCGTATGGAGCATCTCGTCGTAGAGAAGTTTCAGAGACTCCGTCCGGATAAAGACCAGAGGCTTCGGGGTTATCGCGAAAGAATGTGACAATGATGGCGGAAAAGGCCACACCGATAATGACGGCCAGAATAATCCATGCACCTCTCCAGGTGAACCGGCGAATCATCAGGTCAAACACCAATGGCGCACCCGAGAATGAAAGACTGACAAAGACTCCCATAATGCTGTTCATCCGACCGCGTTTGGTGATAAACCACTTCATGAGCATGGTACGACTTGATAGGGTCAGGACCCCCTGTCCGAGATAGCGCATGGATAGAAACCCAACACTGACCGCAATAAACGCGATGAGGACAGGGGGGATCCATGAAAGGAGATCCTGTAACACCGATGTAACCCGATCAACCTGACTCATATACACCAGAACCAGCCCAAACAGCATCGAGGTGATGAGAGAAACGATTCGTATTCCATAGGTGTCCAGCAATTTTCCGGTTTTGCCGATGATCAGCGAACTGCCGATGGTTCCCAGTGTATAGGCCAAGCTGAGCTGAAATCGTGTCAATCCCAAATGTTTGATCAGCAGGTCAACAAAGGCAGAGAATCCGATGGTTTGGCCGGGAGCACTCATAACGATGCCCAGAGTCGCGCATAGCGTGATCACATAGCCATAAAAAAACGGTGCGTGGCTCGGGTCAAACGGTTTGGATTCCGGCAGATGTACATATTTCAATCGGGAGATCAAGATTTGTCCTGACGATTAAAGATATAATGTGTGGGATAACTGGAATTTATAAGATAAGATATTTGGAGGAAAAACAAAAGGATTAATGGCGGGATTTACTCCTTTTGGGTATCACCGCTGCCCTGGCATTAAAATCAGGAGGTCATAGATGTTCTGCAGGTGTGTTCAAGGGCATCTCTTCATCCAGCCCCGCGAACCGGCAGCGTGTGTCATTCGGGAGATTCCAGGGGAATTTCTCCGATAGCAAATTTTGCATAGGGATGGCCGTCCTGGGGAAGATGATTGACCTCCACGACGGCGATCAAATAGGTGCCTGTGTCCAGGCGAATGATTTGCGTTTGTTTTCGGTAGATACTGCCATCATACAGAGAGGTCCCATCCGGATCTATCAGGCGATAGTGAGAATATTCCCGGCTAAACGACCCTGTTTCCAGTTTAAACGGAAGCGGATCCAGATTATAGTTGACCGTTGCGGGGGGCAAGCGATCGGTGACCACAAAGTTTTGTAGTTGTGATCCCAGCTGAAATGACAAACCGAGTCGGGCCAGGTCGTCACGGGATATGGATCCGACGACCTGTTTCGTGCGTGTGGATACCAAAAAACGATTGTCATTTTCCTGCAGAGAGAGAGGAATGCGCTCGCGAACCTGCGATGGAGGAATTTCAATTTCACCCGCTCCCATGACAGAGATGGTAATCGGATTGCCGTTGTTTTTGTCGACAGCATACCAGCGATCCACATGGGGTCGAAACAGGCGGTCCATATCATGGCGGGTTTGAGTTTCCAATTCGGTATTGATAAAATAGGCGCAGCCGATCAGTGCAGCCATGGTGCCGCTCAATTTCAGCGCTCCGATGGCAAAGTTGGTG
>CAYPUH010000287.1:758-5485 GCA_964413725.1 uncultured Cytophagia bacterium | reverse complement strand
GCACGCGATCGATTGGGGTATTCACCAGAGACGCTGACACCCGACACTCTGCCCGACTTTTTCTTTGATATCAACAAAATCAAATCCCTAACCGGGGACGCGATGTCCATCGAATTGACCGACTATGAAACCTCGATCACACCTCGTCATGGCAAGCCTTTTCTCAGTCGCTGGAAAGCCCGCCTGATTAAGGACCCGAACGGGGCCGCCAATGGCATTCTGTTTACCGGCACGGACGTCTCTGCCGAGCATCAACTGAAAACACAGCTGAGTCGCCAGCAGGAACAACAAGAAAAACACATTCTGGACCGGACCCGCAGGTTAAGCCGACAGATGGAACAGATTTCATCCCTGTTCACGACCCATACATTTTCCTCGCCGGTGAGGGACAGCGCAGCACTGGAACAGCTGTGTCAGTCGTTACGCAAAACCGGGTGGAACGTGGTCATCCTGAAACCATCCGATCCGTCTTTAGGAAAGATGTCGTCTCACTATGTCGCGGGATTGCGATCCAACCGAATTCAAGGCTTTTTAAAGCAACACCCTCTGGATCTGAATCATCCCGAAGCATATATGGGTGAGGAAACACGCTACGGTCCGGGGTACTGGATCCAGAATCCCGCTCGATCTGCTCTTCAGTGGCAACAGGGAGATCTCTATCTGCTTCCGGTCTTTGACCACGAGAGACCGATCGCATGGCTCTTTCTATTTGATCCAATCGGCGGAACGCTGCCGGCTCAGGACGAGCTGCGCTATCTCGACCTGTATCGCAAAACCATAGCAAAACAACTCTGTCCAAAGGACGGTTCTTCCATATCTGAAAGGTCTCCCGTCGCAGAGGATTCAAAGGATCAGATGACCCGCCTCCTGGTTCATGAATTGCGTACACCTCTGCACTCTATCCTGACCAGCACAGAACTGCTCATACAACAAGAACACAATCACCTCGACCCCCATCAGAACAATCAAATCAACCTGATCCGGACCAACACCCACCTCCTCCTGAACTGGATTGATAACTGGCTCGACTACTCCCGGCTTCAGACGGGTCTGTTAAAAAATCACTTTGAATATTTTGATCTTCGAGAGAGCCTGGATGCGGTGTTTACCCCTCTCAAGCCTCTGTGTCAGAAAAAAGCCATCCGGTTAAACCAGAGAATCGATCCAGACATCCCCCGGTATATCTTTCATGATAGAGAAAAAATCATCCGTGTACTCACCAATCTGCTCCACAATGCGGTCAAATTCACCGAAAAGGGATCGATCTGGTTCACCATCCGTCGCAGCCGGGACAGGTCTGAACTCAAATTCATGATTCGAGATACCGGACAGGGTATGCGGCAGACCGAATTGGAACGGGTGTTCAAACCCTTTCAACGCGGAGATCAACATCAGAGCGGAGGAAGTGGTTTGGGTCTATATCTGTCCGGAATGCTGTGGGAACGTCTGGATGGCACCCTCTCGGTGAAAAGCAAATCGGGGAAAGGTACCCGGTTCGATCTGACACTTGCTCTCTTGACCCCAGCAGAGCCGAAGGAAGAAGAGCCCGGCCCCATTCCTGAACACACAAACAAGACATCCACTGCGCAGGTAATGGTGATCGAGGATCACATAGAAAATGAGCAGGCCGTGCGAACGGCCATCGAACAGGCCGGATTTCGCGTCCTCTTTGCCACCACATCCAGAAAAGCCGTCAAACTGGCCCGTAAACAGTTGCCGGATCTGGTCCTGTTGGATATTCATCTGCCCGACCGGAATGGATACGAGACCCTCAAAATCCTGCGTTCCATTCGGGGCCTCGAAACGGTACCCGTTATCGCCACTTCAGCACTGGATGGCGCAAAGGAAAGACCCCGGACGAAAACATTCGGATTTCAGGACTATCTTGAAAAGCCGTTTACCCTGTCGCAACTGAAAAAAAAGGTGAGAAAATGGCATCCAAAGAGCTGACTCCGGAGCAGATATCCGAACTCCTGGAGATTTTATCCCATAAACTCAAGAATCCCGTGCACGGAGCCCTGATCAATCTGGAAGCGGCACAGACACTACTTGAAAAAACCCGGGTCAATCCTTCCGTTCACCGTCATCTCGATCTGGCGGTTCGCGAGCTCGAGCGCATCACCCCCCTCATAAAAACCACCAAAGAGGTTATCACCCAATCCACTGATAAAAACAAAACCGGCGTCCTGAAAAAAACATTGGAGCGACTCAAATGACTGCCGAAACAACAGCACCCAAAACCGACCTGCTGATTGCCGATGATGAGGACGCAGTACGCGCCGGATTGCGAACCCTGCTCGAAGCAGAAGGTTATACTGTATCGGAAGCGGCTGATGGGCGTGACACGCTCGACTCTGTACAAAAAATGGATGTAGGTGTCATTCTGCTGGATCTCGACATGCCCCATGTCGGGGGCATGGATATCCTTGAACATGTGCGGAGACAACAGCTTCCCACCCAGATCATTATCATTACCGGAAAAGGCACCATCAATACCGCGGTACAGGCGATGCATCGGGGAGCCTATGATTATCTTACCAAACCGGTGTCGGCTGAACGGCTCCAGTCGGTATTGACCAGGGCTCTGGACCACTATAAGCTCCTGATCTCCAATCGACAGCTGCAGAACAAACTGGAGTCATTGACCCGGTATGAGGACCTGATCGGTGCGTCAGAACCGATGAAAAGCATCTATCAAACCATCGACACCATTGCGGATTCCACAGCCAGCGTCATTATTACAGGAGAGAGCGGTACCGGAAAAGAGTTGGTGGCAAAAGCCATTCACCACAAAAGCGGCCGTAACAAGTCTCCGTTTTTAGCGGTCAATTGCTCTGCCTTTCCCCGCGACATCCTTGAAAACGAGCTGTTTGGACACGAGGCCGGAGCGTTTACCGGGGCATTGAAAGAAAAACACGGAACATTTGAACTGGCTGACCAGGGGACGCTTTTTCTCGACGAGGTGGGAGACATGCCGGTTGAAACACAGGTCAAACTACTGCGAGTGCTGGAGGAACAACGATTTCGCCGCCTCGGGGGCAAACGGGAAATTCAGGTCGATGTCCGTGTTCTGGCAGCCACCAATCAGAACCTGGATACCGCGATTGCCGAAAACCGGTTTCGCCAGGATCTCTACTACCGTCTCTGTGTGGTCACCCTCCATATGCCCGCGCTACGGGAACGTCCGGACGATATTCCGCTGCTGGCCCAACATTTCATCAACCGCTTCAGCCAGCAGAATCACAAATCGATTCACACCATCACACCCGTTGCACAGGAAATCCTCATGCAGTATTCATGGCCAGGCAATGTGAGAGAATTGCGGAACGTTATCGAACGAGCCGTGATCTTTTGTTCCGGCTCGGTCATTGACCGCTCCCATCTGCCCGACACTCTGAACACAGGCTCCCCCTCTTACCAGGGGCGTGAACTCCCTGTAGGACTCTCCCTCAGAGAAGCTGAGCAACAACTCATACAAGCCACCCTTCGTGCCAATAACCACAATAAAACACGTACCGCCCGCATCCTCGGTATCAGCCTGAAAACCCTCTACAATAAACTCCACCAGGACCAAAATACCTGATACCCCCTATCATTCTTACCATGCATGTAATTATTACACATCTCTTTTGTCTGGCTTATTTCCTTTATTTTATTGAACATAATAACATTCTCACCAATCCAGTCTTTCAATATTACCGGTTTTAACATTCCAGTCGGTTTCAACAGCCAGATATTTCCATTTCCGCAAAATATTTGTATTGTTTTTTATGTGTTTAGAGCCCGTCTATTTTTTCGTGGGACGCGATGGTTTTGGCACAGCACTTGCTTTTCAAGGGATAAAGAACAACGGAAAACAGTATCATCATCGTATGGAGGATATTATGAAAAAAGCAGTACTGGTGATTATATTGACAGCCGGATTTCTGTCATTGTTTGCCTGGGAAGAGCTGGTGTGGTGTAAGCGCCTGTTGATGGACGAAGCCAGCATTCATACCATCCAGAAAGATGAGACCCTGAGCGGTATTTCCAAACACTATTATGGTGACGCCCATTATTGGAGGCAACTGGCTCTGATCAATCGGGCGCCGGATTCCGATCTTGTTTTTCCGGGTGAGCACATTTTGATTCCGGATCAGGAGACTATGCAGAAACTCAGCCAATCCAGGAGTCTCACTTCAGTCAATGCCATCGTAGCGAATGTCAAGGCGATGCTCGACTTTAACGAACCGGTGGAGCCTGCTTTGCCCATTCCGTCCCCGGATCCTCAGATGAAACAAGAGACATCGGCACAACCATTACCCCAGTCCAAACTGTCTCCGGCAGAAAAAACTGTAGGACCGGTTTCGTCTGAAAACGGTATTCCCTGGTTCGTGTGGGCTATCGGCGCAATCGTTCTGGTGGCCCTGGGCTGGCTGGGTCTGCGAGTATACCAAAACCGACAAAAATCCACAATCGATGACGTCGATTCCGAGAGGGAAACCTCGTCGGTCCCGGTTCGCGCCCGCGAAAACGCATTGGCAAAATCTTGAACCTCCCCCCTCCCTTGAGCACCCGCGAGCTCCGGAGGCTATACAGAGTATGCCCGTGCTCTGCATACCGGAGCTTTCGGGTTTTTTTACCCGGTACATTTCGTACCAACAGATGGGTAAAACCGAATCAGCTTGCGACTGTGCACGAAATATGCCACCTCAATGGCGCAGCTAATCTAGACTTCTATTTTTTAT
>CAYPUH010000287.1:0-748 GCA_964413725.1 uncultured Cytophagia bacterium | reverse complement strand
TAACAGGACGATCAGAAAGCTGTTTCTTTTTGGCACGTCAATTGCAAAAGAAAGGGTGAAAGCGATAATAATAAACCTTTTTTTGAAAACTCGGGAGATTGAACATGAAACGCATTACCCTTTCTGTACTGCTCGTTTTGGCTGCTTTTGCCGTGTCCGGTATCGCCGCCGAATCCGCTATCGAAACCCCTTCGTTGAATTCGGATGACCAGATTCTGATCACGTTATTGTCCAGCAACAATCTCAACAAGCGTGTCAATGCAGCGCAGGAATTGGCCGACCGTGGTGTTAACCAAGCGGCGCAATCCCTGGTCAATATGATGCAAAACGATGTATCTGTCCAGGGTCGTATCGTGGCCGCCAAAGCGTTGTTGGATATGAACAGCATGGAATCACTCGACGCGATGAAAAAACAGGCGTCAATCGACGACAATAAAACCGTGCGAACCGCTCTAAAAGGCATGGTTAAACAGCTGGAACAAACTCTGTAAAGATGAACGTCTCTTCATAAAAGCGAAAAGCGGACGGGTCCCTTCGGATTTGTCCGTTTTCGTTTCTCCCCCCTCCCTCCCCGCTCCCGTCAACCTGTCCTTTATCCTTTTACAATTCAAGTGTGCTGTATGGATATCCTGACCGTTACATTTCATTTTTCCTTTTGTGTTGTATTTATTATATTGAACGCATTGGGCTGGTTTGAATCCCGTTGGAACGGGCAGGCGGGTACAACGCCATCCCGGGATCGTATCAT
>CAYPUH010000286.1:0-5528 GCA_964413725.1 uncultured Cytophagia bacterium | reverse complement strand
CAGGTGCCCTTTTGGTCTGTTCCGTCTGCGGGATTTCATCGACATTGATCACAATATCGACTTTGTCCACTTTTTTGGTCTGCTGTTCATTTTTCTTCCACGCCTGAAAAACAACGACCAGGATGGCCAGTGCGATGACGAGGCTTAGCTCCATCGCCTTTTTATATTTGAACTGCAGACTGGCATTGGGATTTTTTTTATTCATACGATATCACCTCACTCTGCTGCAGTGCGTGTTGAATAATTGACATTAAGAGCCGTCCCTCCGACTGATCTCAACTCCTCCTGGATATCAGTCACTCTTTTCATTTCGACTTTTTGGTCAATTTTCAACGACACCAGCTTCATCGGATGCATCGGATCCGAAACTTTCTGGTAGACGACCTGACTCACATCATTCACATCTAATAACCGATCATCGATGGAAATGTTCCCGCCCCGATCGGCCCAAATAACGGCCACATCACGCTTACCAGGAAGTTTTTCGATCTTTTTGGCATCCGGTAACACGACAGGCAATCCAGACGATTCTTTAAACACCGTCGACACCATAAAAAAGATCAGCAACATGAATACGATGTCGGGCAGAGAGGCCGTCGGAATACCTGAAGCGACCTTTGCCTTTGTTGAAAACTTCAAATCGAATCTCCTAGGGTTGTTAGAGTATCACGACTCAGGCTCTGCGATAGAAATTCGCGTCGCATTTGCCTGTTTCAGTTGATCAATCACGTCGATAAAAACATCGTATTTGGTCTTGGCATCCGTCTTGACCGAAATAACCATCAACGGATTTTCCTGCAACATCAGGCGAACACGTTGCTTGACCTGCGGTACCGGAACAGGCTCTTCATTCAACATCACCTGTCCACCCGCATTGATCAACAGATTGGCAATGTTCTTTTTTCGCATTTCCATCTGTTGTCCCTTTTCAGGGAGAACCAGAGAGAGACCCTTGTCTGTATCAACCGTCGTGGTAACGAGGAAAAAAATCAATAACAGGAACGCAATATCAGCCATCGAGGAGGAGTTGATCTCTACGCCACCTTTTTTCCGTTTTTTCAAGGCCATTTAGGCGTCTCCTCTCATTTCGTTACTTTTTCTCCATTGCGATCAACGTATCGACGAGTTCATTGGAACTCTCTTCCATGTCGACGATCAACTTGTCAATCCGGGAGACACAATAGTTATGGGTTGTCTGAATAATGATAGCGACAATAAGACCAAACAACGTGGTCAACAATGCCACCGAGATACCACTCGCCACAATCGTGGGAGAGATGTCATTGGCTGCGGCAATGGCGTCAAACGCCTGAATCATACCCATAACCGTACCGGAAAATCCCAACATGGGAGCAATACTGACAACGGTCGCCAGCCAAACCAAATTCTTCTCTAAAAACGCCATTTCGATGGATCCGGCACTGGAGATCGCTTTTTCAACACTCTCAATGCCGCGATCGGCACGCATCAGACCGGCGTGAAAAATCGAAGCGACCGGACCACGTGTGTTGGCACAGACTTCGATGGCTTCATCAACGCCACCGGAACTGAGAGCATCTTTTACTTTGGTCAAGAATTTTCGTGTGTTGACAGAGGCTCGTCCAAGTGTCCAGATACGTTCAAGACTAATGGCTAGTCCCAAGATCAACAGAGCCAGGATTGGCCACATAAAATTGCCGCCTTCATTGAACATTTCAACCATTCTGTTCATTCCTCCAAACTCATTTCATGGGGTTGCTTATGATTTAAGAAACATAAAATTTTGATTACTGTTTATCCAAGTCAACATACCACATTTTACTTAAAAAGTCAATAGTTTTTTGGCTGACACCGCTGCCCTACCAATTGTGGAGATGCGCCACAGAATCCGCTCTGCTCATGAGAGACAGAGAGGCAACGACTTCGGGATCATCCGATATCCGGATCCGGTAGTAATGCTCCTTGCTCCAATAATGACGCGCCATTTCAGCTTTTATCATCGTCTTGACAAAATCTATATCCTCATCAAACGCCTCTTTGTTAAATTCTATGTCATGCCGGGACATAATGGATTTCAGGGTATCGAGCATGGCATCAGTGACCTGAAAATCCTTGAATCTCTCAAAAGACGTGAATTGATCGGGATGCTGCGAGGCATACGTGGAGCCAAACTCGAAAAAGATGCGCTTTTGTATCAACTGATTGACAAAACGTGTGATCCGGACATCCTGAAGTACCGAATCCGGGGTGATCCCCCCTCCACCATACACCTTTCTCCCTGCCAGTGTATAATAAATTTTTTTCTCTCCTGTGGTATCAGCTCTGCTGGTCTGGTCATAGGCACCCATATAATAATCCATCAATCCATTGTCATATGGACGCTGGATCAGACGACCACTCGGCGTATAGTAACGGGCCACTGTCAGGCGAAGGGCCGACCCGTCTCTGAGTGGTATTTGATTTTGAACCAGACCCTTGCCAAAACTGGTCTGGCCAACAACCAGGCCTCTGTCCAGATCCTGTACAGCCCCAGCCACGATTTCAGAGGCACTGGCCGACCCCTGATTGATCATGATGACCAACGGCGTCATTGGGTGGGTGGCGTCATCTCCCGAGTAAAACACATCATTGGAGGCCCGCAGGCGTCCCTTGGTGTATACCAGCTTTTGATTGCCCGGGATAAATTTGTCAGCGACTTCGATGGCCTGTTCCAACAGTCCCCCGGAATTGAACCGCAAATCCAGGATCAATTGGGTCATACCCCGAGATTCCAGCGTCTTCAGTGCCTCTTCCAATTCCTGGGACGTGGTCTGCGCAAATCGACCCAGATAAATATACCCAGTCTTGCCATCCTCCATCATAAACGAGGCGATCACACTATAGATTGGAATTTTGTCCCGGGTGATGGTAACATCGAACGTTTCCGACTGCCCGGGACGACGTATGGTCACCGTTACTTTGCTACCTTTGGGGCCACGTAGTTTTTTGACCACCTCATCTTCGCTGATGCCATAAGCGGATTCCCCTTCGATCCGAATAATCTGATCTCCAGGAAGCAATCCCACGGCCTCGGAGGGCCCACCCACGATGGGGGAAACCACCGTCAGGATTTTGTTGTTGACCACAAACTCGATGCCGATCCCTTCGAAATAGCCCTCGAACCGTTCCGTCACCTCTTCCAGATTCTTCTTTGGGATGTAAACGGAATGGGGATCCAGCTCGCTCAACATGCCCTCGATGGCGCCATTGACCAGAGACTCGTTTTCCACAGGCTCTACATAATATCGCTTGACGTAGGTAAACGCCTCGACAAATCGATCCAACTGCGATCGTATGTTGTCCTGGGAATAGGTATCACGGATACCGAATTGTTTGATCCCCAGACTGGCCAACAACACCAGAATGATGAATGTAAATACAATCCAACGTTTTCTCATAAGAATTCCTCTCGTCCTCCAATGTGTTTCGGGGCAACTGTTCACCATGCCCTGTCTAAACTCGTACACGCGCCATCGGTTCCCGGGTCAATGGAAGAGATTAAGCAGATCAAGCCAAATCCGTTCGATAGGGTGCAAATCGAAACGACAGGTCGTGACAGGGATATGTTGGTAAAACATCTCGTTTGTTGTTAGGATTAAATGGAATGGATCCGGTATTCAAGTTGTACCGTCCATGCTTCTCCCGGCTCGAGAGCGAGATGCCAGTGGGGCATCACCACAGATCCTTGATAAACTTTTTCAAAGCCTCCTTCTGACATGGAAATGGTCTCGATGGGAAACCGCCATATCGTCGCAGATTTACTGCAATACAAGTCAAACTGAATATCCGGCCCATGGGCCCGCATCCCGATATGATGACTGTCGGGTAAAATTCCGATATGGGTCAGTTTTGGATCCTCTATCGGTGCTCCCTCTTGTACATAATATCGGTCATCTGAATCACCCGCCAACAGATTGACAATGGCTTCACTGCCAAACCACAATGTGGCATCAACGTCGTCCTCGTTCTGAATCCGGTAGTCGATGTGGATCGTGTCCGTCTGTCGGTAAAAGGTTAGGGTTTTCAATACCAAAATGGGCATAAACCGGGACTCGACCCAGACATTGCCGTGCCGCCAGAGTTTGATTTTCGTATGTTTGTCACTGTTAACGATTGAGCTCTCATACTGCTGGTCAACAAAATCACCCTGTTCCCCGTATTTCGCCCGCACAAACCAGTCGATTTCGGTCGCGGGATGTAAAAAATGGTCCACCAGACTGGCCCGTTGATACCAGTCATAGTTTAAATATCGTTCGAGACCCTTCTCCTTGGCACAATTCATCTCATGTATGCTACTGAAATGCTCATCGTCATCGGGATCACAATTGAGATGATACAACTTTTGGTGGTATGCTTCTTCACGCCGCGTGACAATATCCAAAAGGTTTACAGTCTTTGGTTTATAATCCAATTCAAACAGTTGTCCGCCATTACGGGTGGAAAAAAAAGCATTCAGTCGGTCGGTTTCCAGAATAATTTCATCAAAACCGTCTGCATCAAAATCAGTAACTTCGGTATGGATCCAGCCGAAATCCTGTAAATCCCGATGTTCAAGATCATCCATCCGGATATCCGCGAGTACAAGTCGGTTATAAATCGCCGCACGAAGATGAGGCAGATAAATGCCACCGAATACGCCATGCCAATAAGCGCAGTTACATTGACTGGCATAAATCAAATCCCGAATGCTCTCACATTCGGAAACGGAATGGTTTGTTTCCAGTCGTCTGAATCGATTGGTTACCCGCAGCATTCGCTTGTGCATATGATTCGATTCAGGGTACTTTGCCAGAAAATTGCGCCAAAAGCCTCCACGAACAAAAGCTTTATGTTCAGAAGATTCCTGTTGCGACTCGAGCCAATCATCAAATTGTTCATACTTTAGGATCGCGCGAGTGGGTAACGCCCACTCCATCATTTCACGATAGGAGGCAGTGGGAATATAGATGCGGCCGATAGGGTCCAGCTGATCCAATGCCTCAGAAAACGTCATCACGCGGATCCAGTCCTGATTCTCCTCCACATGTGACAAAAAGTCATCCAGCCACTCTTTCTCGTAACACTGCTTGTGGGTTCCGGGCCAGACACCGAATTTCTCTCCATCATCGGCAAAAACCACCAGACGAGAGCCATCCTCGGTTGCAATGGATCGGAGATACTCGATAGACTCGGATGGAGGTCTGAACGGAATGGTATAACGCAGTTTTTCACTGATAGGGAACAGCTTAATCGCAGCCCCATCGCTTTCGGTTACATAATACCCGAAAAGATCCGTTGCATTGAGGCCGGCAAGTTTAAAATGGGAATCATCGATCACGGCATATTCGACAGAAGCTTCACTGAGAGGGGCCGGCAGTGTGGGTTCCCAAACACGTTCAGCCAGCCAGGCGCCACGGGCACGATACCCGGTAATCGACTGAACGAAACGACTCTGTTTGTGTATCTGACCCACCTTGTCAGCATCCGGAATGGTGATTAAAATCGGTTCAAAATATCCACCGGTCATCATC
>CAYPUH010000285.1:0-5602 GCA_964413725.1 uncultured Cytophagia bacterium | reverse complement strand
GGCCAGAAAATACCTCCTGTCGTCTCGGATGCCCCTGCTGTTGATCGAGTTTGCCGGGGTGTTTATTATGGTGTAACACGTGTCCGATATAATGAAAACCATCCTGTTTATCGTCTGAAAAGCATGTATTGATTCTTTCAGCCAATTTGTCAAAACCCGTCAAAAAAAAAAGATACCAGAGATCATTCTTGTGCAAAAGTGATTTCTACAACAAAAAATGATAACCACAGAGCTCAGAGAGAACCGCAGTATCTCCTCCTGGAGGGTAAACTGGAGTCAAACAACAAGCGCCTCACGCCAAGGTGCCAGCTTGCAAAGGACGCAAAAAAAACAAACCACAAAGCCACAAAGGTCACAAAGCCACTCCCCCAACCGGAGAAAACAGGGAAAAAACAAACACGATCGTCCCGGGATAACCGGTTCGCCCCCCTGTACCGCAGGGACAGAATAATTATAGCAACACAAACGGACAGAGGGATGGTCATTCAGAGAGAGTGGTCCGGGCTTTTGAATCCATCCTGCCTCTGTGCTCATAAAAGCTCCAGAATTGTCTCCAACTCCCGGGCCCAGCGCTGCAAAAAGGCTCGCACCTCGTTTTCCTCCAGTCGCTGCGGCTGGAAGATGGCATAGAGAGAGAGGGTGCCATCGACGAACAAACCCGCCAGCTCCAGCTCGGCGTTGCGGTGTTGACGGGGACTGTATAACTGCGTCTCCGGCACCGCCACAGGGGGCAAGGCACAGGGTCCCTCTGCGGCAGCGGTGGTAAACGCTCCCAGATAGTTCAGGGATATGTCGGGCTGTACGCCCTCCAGTGCTCTGTTGACAAAGGTCAACAGGCCATAGCCGATTCCATTGTCGGGCACCCGGCTCAGCCCATCGGATACGTCCCTCAGGGTCCGGGACGGGGTGGGGTGCAGGGAAAAGGCAAAGGGATAAAAACAGGTGAACCATCCGGTTGTCCGACTCACGTCCACATCCAGTTTCGCCATCTCGCGGCCGTGACTCACCATCGTGACCACAAAGGATTCCCGGCCGGTCCAGTCCGACAACGCATAGCCGCACGACGTCACCAGGAGTTCGGACATCCGGGTGCCGGACAACAAAGAGACTCGCTGGCTGACCTCTCTGGAGAGCGTGCAGTCCAGTGTCACCTCTCCCTCGTGTATGTTTTCCACCGCCCGGTTTTTCACGGGCAGTACGGGTTCGATGGTCGTCTCGATGGCACGCCAATAGTCGATCTGGTTTTCGAGTGCCGCGGAATGGGCATGATTCTGCAGCGCCCGGGCCCACGCCCGATAGGAGGCCGTGGGAGGGGGGAGGGACACCGACATTTTATCGCGGTGTCCGGCATACAGCAGGTTCAGGTCCTCGATCACGAACCGCAGGGACACGGCGTCGATGATCAGATGGTGAAAGATCAGCCTGACGAGATCATGGTCAGCGAACCGATAGACGATGGCCAACAGCAACGGCGCGTCGCTATCCAGATCGATGCGCGACTGGAGCTGCAATTCTCTTTCCTGCACATCCACCGGCGCCGAGGTGCAATCGACCCTTTCCATGGGAAACCGGCAGTCCGCTGAATAGTATTGCCGGGTGTGTTCGGTATCGAATCGCAGTCGCAGACTGTCGTATCGGTGTGCCAGGGTGTCGAGGGCTGTCTGCAGGGCGTTCAAATCGAGTGGTTCAGGACTGTGCAGAGTACATTTTTGCATAAAGTGATCGCGCCCGGTCACCACGAACTGGAAAAACCAGGTCTGCACCGGGGTCAGGGGAAACGGTGTTTGCGATTCCGATGCGTTTTCAAACGACTGATCCGCGTCCTCCAGGTGTTCGGCCAGCCGGGCGATGGTGGGAAAGCGATAGATATCCCGGGCCCGCACCGAAAATCCCTGTTTTCGAATGTGTGACAGCATCTGAATGGCCTTGATGGAATCGCCACCGAGATCGAAAAAAGAGTCGTGGATACCGAACCCGTCGTGGTTCAGCAATCCGGACCACACCGTCCGGAGCATGTGTTCCCGATCGTTGCGGGGCCACACGACGTGGGGTTCCCGACTCTCTATCGGCCAGCTCTCCAGGGTTGCAACGTCTGTTTTGCCGTTTGCGGTTTTCGGCATGGCATCGAGTGTCTGAAGGTGTGCGGGAATCATATATCCCGGCAGCGCGGCCCGCAAGTGGCGCTCGAGGTCGTCACAATCGATCTCCTGGCCCACCACAAAGGCCACCAGCATCCGGGAGCGGGAATGAACCACCACAGCCGCTTGTGTGACGGCTGCCGCCTGTAACAGGACCTGTTCGATCTCGCCCGGCTCGATGCGATATCCGCGTATCTTGAGCTGGTGATCCTTTCTCCCGAGATATTCAATGCTGCCGTCGTGCAACAGGCGCCCCATGTCGCCGGTGCGATAGAGCCGGTGTGTGGCATCATACGGATGCGGCATAAACACCTGTGCGGTCCGGTCGGGCCGGTTCTGATATCCGCGTGCCACCTGGATGCCGCTGATGCAAATCTCGCCGACGGCCTGCACCGGTTGCAGGCGATCCCCCTGGGCATACAGAATCGAGATCCCCACATGCGGCAACGGATGTCCCAGGTGTTTGCCCGCGGTTTCCGCATCGGAACCGCGAATGGGCCGGGCTGTGGCGGTCACAGAGGCTTCGGTGGGTCCGTACAGATTCCAATAGCTTTTTTCGGGACGATCCGGATCCATGCACGGCACGGCCCGCTCGCCGGCGCTGATGAGCAACCGCAACGGTTTCAGGGCCCGGAATCCGACAGACTGGATAAAGGACGGCGGCAGAGCCGCGACGCTGATGTGATGGGTTTTGATCAGGTGTACAAAAAGATCCGGATCCCGGACCGCGGACGGCTCGGGGATCACCAGACACGCCCCACAAAACAGCGTGGTAAAGAGTTCATGCAGAGACCCGTCAAATGCCGGAGAGAAAAACCACAACACGCGATCGTCCGGTGTCAGTCCCAGTACGGATATAGAGTCCTGTGCCATGGTGACAAAGCCACCGTGTTCCACCTCGACGCCCTTGGGGTGTCCCGTGGTGCCCGAGGTATAGATGATATACGCCAGGTGGTGCGGCGAGACCGTTGGACCGGGGCAAGGCGTCTCAATGTCGCCATCTTCCGGCGTATCGACGGCTATGACCGCTACCCCGAAGGTGTCACAGCGATGTTCGAGATCCGAGAGTGTCAGGAGAGCGCGGCAGTGACTGTCTCCGAGCATGAAACGGATCCTCTCCTCCGGATGGTCGTGCGGGATGGGCACATAGACGCCTCCCGCTTTCATGATCCCCACCGCCGCGATCACGGCTTGCGCACATTTGGGCATCATCACCGCAATTCTCATCCCGGATTCGGGTTGAATCGTGGAGCAGAGGGTCCGCGCCAGCCGGTCGCTGTGATGATGGAGCTGCGCATAGGTATAGTGTCGGGATCGATCCATCAGAGCGATCCGGTCCGAACGGGGAATGGCTTCGGGAATCGTGGGCACCTCTTTTTGTGGTACCGGAGGAAGCGAGCTAACCTGATGTTCGATCTCTTGCGGATCCAGCAGTTCTATTTCATCCAGGCGCAGCTGGTCGTTGTCAGCGATCTGTACCAGACTCCGTCTGTACGCCGCCAGCCATGTCTGCATGGTCGCCCGGGAGAACAGGCTGGTGGGATATTCAAACCCCAGCGAGAGTCCGGCTGCTGTCTTTTGGCACACCGCTATCCACTCAAAGCCGCAATGGTGCACCGGTTCTTCGAGAAGCGTGATGTCGGCATCCGGGATCCGGGGGGATGCGATGCGCATATTTTGCATGACAAACAGGACCTGGACCAGAGGGGGCCGGTTCGGCAACCGCGACGGCTGGATGTGTTCCACCAGCCAGTCAAAGGGAACGTGTTGATGTCTGAATGCCTCCAGACTCTCCTGCCGGACCCGGCTGAGCCACTCTCTGAAGCTGAGGTGGATATCTATGGTCATCACCAGGGCCAGTGTGTTGACAAAAAAGCCCATCAGGGCGTCCACATCCGGATGCTCCCGGTTGCCCACGGGCGTGCCCAGAATAAAGTCGAATTGGTTGGTGACGCGATGAACCAGAGAGGCGAATGCCGCCAGCAACACCATATAGAGAGAGGCATGGTTGCGTCGGGCCAGGTGTTCGAGTTTGGCGAGGGTGTCGCTGTCCAGGTGCGCGTGTACCCCCTCTGCCTCGAAGCGTTGTTCGGCCGGATACTCGTAATCCGTGGGCAGGGAGAGGGTGTCCGGGATGTCGGCGAGTCGCTGAAGCCAGAACCGTTTTTTGTCGGTAAACGACGGCTGTTTCAGTCGATGCTGCTGCCATTCTGCAAAGTCGCCGTACTGAATGGGCAGCGGCGACAGGCGTGGAGCGGTTTGCCGGTGAAACGCGGTATAGCAGGTCATCAATTCCCGGACCAGGATATCCATCGACACGCCGTCACAAATGATGTGATGAAAGACGAACAACAGCAGGGTGTGGTCGGGGTGCTGTCGATAGACAACGACGCGCATCAGCGGTCCCCGATCCAGTTGAAACGGTCTGACGATGGAGGCTTTGGCGTGCTCTCTATGGGTTTCAATGGCATGAGGTGTCTGTTGCAGATCCACAACCTCAACCAGAGGGGGCGCGTCCGGATGGATCTTTTGATAGATCGCCTCTTGCTCTCTGTGAAATGTGGTCCGCAGGATTTCATGGCGCCGGACCAGAATCTCCACACTGTTTTGAAAATACCCGACAGTGAACGTGCCCCGGATTTCGAGACGATTCGATATATGATAGACGGCACTGTCCGGATGCAATTGATACAGAATATAGAGACGTTTCTGTGCCATGGAAACCGGTGCGCGGTCCGGTCGGGTGCGTTTCGGGATCCTGTCCCGCTGCCGGGTCTGCAATCTTTTTTGCAGCGCTTTTTGTTGCAGTTGACGTTTTTGTTCCGGACTCAGGTCCGCGTATCGATTCGGTTTGTCTCTATTCATGGTCTTCTTTCGGCTCCGGATCGATGTCGTCGATTATATCCGAGAGTTCAGACGGATCCATGTCGTTTATCATCTTTTCGGACAGGTTTTCCGCCAGATGCGCGATCGTCGGGTCTTTAAAGAGGAGTTCGAGATCCACATGAACGCCGAGGGTGGACTGAATCCGGGCGGCGATCTGTGTGGCCAGCAGAGAGTCTCCTCCCAGTTCAAAGAAATTGTCATAGATACCGATGGTGTCAAACCCGAAACACTCTTGAAAGATCTCGGTCAGATGGATCTGGACCGGATCTGTGGGGGCGACATAGTCGGTGGACAATTCGGGTCGCCGGTGTCCCCCCGTCGTTTTGGTTTCGTTTTGATCCGGGGTCTTTATCTCTTTGTTGACCCACTGTTGTAATCGATGATGCAGATCCGATGTGCTCATGGCGATTTGGGGATCCGGGCGGTTTGACAAAAGGTCGAACAATGCCCGCTGTCCCTGTTCGGGTGTAATCGGGGATGGGTGTGCGTCGCTGCCGAGGTTTGTGGTTCTGTCCTCCATCACCCCGGATTGCCAGGCATCCCAGTTTACCGATATCCAGTTGTGGTCCGTGCGGTTG
>CAYPUH010000284.1:0-5623 GCA_964413725.1 uncultured Cytophagia bacterium | reverse complement strand
ATCAAGCAGGGTTTGGAAAAGCAAATATTGGAACTGTGATATGAATAACGATCTCGATCCTATACTCGCCACAAGTGTCATGCTGTCACTCGCCTTTCTGATGACGGCGATGATTCTGGCATTGATTCGGTTACTCAGAGGGCCCAGTATACCGGACCGGGTTATCTCGCTCGATCTGATCGCCTCCCTGACGATTGGGGTGATTGCAGCCTATACGATCCTAACCCATCAGCCGGTTTTTTTGGATGCTGCGGTTCTTATGGCTATGGTCACCTTTCTTGGCACCGTTTCCATTGCCCGATATCTGATCCAGCGATTCGGTGGATCGGATGAGAAATCCGATTCGCAGCAGCATTCGTGAACAGAGACCGGGCGATAACCGGGCTCCCGGACGGCTATTACCGGGTTGACACATAAATAGATCCACCGTCAACTGTAGGTGAGGTTTAGATATAGACTTTGAGGAGGACTCTTGAAAACGGTTATTGTCTCATTTTTCCTGTTGGCAGGTTCCTTTTTTATGCTTGTATCCGCTATCGGGGTATTGCGCTTTCCTGATTTCCTGATCCGTATGCACGCTGCCACAAAATCAGCTTCCTTTGGCTCTGTCTTGATGTTGATCGCTGTGGCTCTTTACTTTTTAACGCCCCGAATTCTTGTGGAAGTGTTTATCATTGTTGTGTTTATTTTTCTGACCGCTCCCATAGCAGCTCATATGATCGGTAGAGCCGGTTTCTTTTTAAATATTCCGCTGTGGGAAAAGACCTCCCCCAATCATCTTTCACAACATATTGCACGGCAAGAAAACACTTCCATTGATTTATAGATCTATGCTCTTTATATTGGGGTTCATTCGTGTCCGGTTACCGGACACCACCGATTGCGGGTATCGGATCTAATCTGGAAAACCCTGCTATGCATATTCCTATTTTACGCGATATTGTCGTCATTATCGGGTTGGCTGTTGTGGTCACCCTGGCCTGCCATCGGTTTAAAATACCCACCCTTATCGGTTATTTGCTCACCGGTATTCTCGCGGGTCCGCATGGTCTTTCTCTGATCCAGGCAGAGAAAGAGGTGGAAATGATGGCAGACATTGGTATCATTTTGCTGCTGTTTTCCATCGGACTGGAATTTTCCTTCAAGCGCCTCAATACCATCAAGCGCCAGGTCCTGTTGGGAGGATCGGTTCAGGTAGGTCTCTCTGCAAGTGCTGCTATAGGTCTGGCCGTTGGGCTGGGCCGGGGGATTTCTGAAGCAGTATTTATCGGCTTCCTCATCGCTCTGAGCAGTACCGCCATCGTTCTGAAAGAACTGCAAAGTCGATCCGCCCTTTTTAAACCCTTTGGTCAAAATACCGTTGCTGTTTTGTTGTTTCAGGATCTCATCGTCCTGCCCATGATGATCCTGGCACCCCTCATGGCCGGTCAGGATCGGTTTCAGATGGGCAATGTAGCAGAATTCCTCATCGAGTTTATCGCTCTCATCGCTGTCATAGGTGTCAGCGCCAGATGGCTCATTCCGAGCCTGCTCTACCGGGTTGCCCGCACCCGTAACAGCGAAATTTTCATGATGACCATCATTTTTGCCGTCTTTTCCATTGCTTGGTTGACCTCTCAAATTGGACTGTCGCTGGCTTTAGGCGCCTTTGTGGTCGGTCTGATTATCTCGGAATCTGAATATAGCCATCACACGGTCTCGATGATTTTGCCTTTTCGGGATATCTTTATGAGCTTCTTTTTTGTGTCCGTGGGAATGCTGCTCGATCCTCTGGCTCTGAGTCAGAATATTTCAACTGTCCTGATTATACTGTTGGTGGTATGGGGTCTGAAAGCATCCATCGCCGGATTATCCGCTCTGGTTTTGGGCTACACGCTGCCTGTCGCTCTGGCCGTGGCGTTTTCGCTGGCCCAGATTGGAGAGTTTTCATTCATCCTTTCCAGGGTAGGACTGAAACACGGCCTGATTTCCGGCGAAGACTATCAGCTTTTTCTCTCGGTTGCTGTTTTATCGATGATGGTAACACCTTTTCTAATGACACTTGGTGAGCGATTGGGAGAAAAGGCAAAAGGGTTGCCGTTTGGAGGGGGCGCTTATCGATCCCTGCAGCCGGATACCATTCCTGAAACGTTGAACAACCATCTGTTGATTATCGGATACGGGTTAAATGGTCAAAACGTTTCCCGGGCGGCCCGAGCCGCGCAAATTCCCTATGCGATCATCGAAGCCAATCCCGATACCGTTATGACGTTGCGCGAAAAAGGGGAACACATATTTTACGGCGACGCCACATATAAATCGGTGCTCGAGGCGGCCCGTACCCAGCATGCGCGAGTCATGGTTCTCACGCTGGCTGATCCTGCGGCTACCCGTCAGGTGGTTGCACAGACCCGTTCTCTGAATGCCGGTATCTATATTATCGCCAGAACACGCTTTATCCGGGAAATCAACCCCCTCCGCCAGCTGGGCGCGAATGAAGTGATCCCCGAGGAGTTTGAAACCGCTGTCGAAATATTTACCCGTGTTCTCTACAAATATTTGGTTCCCCGCCAGAAAATAGATCTCCTCACGGCCGAAGTCCGTGCACACGGCTATGAACTGTTCACAGAGGAGGCCTCCGAATCTTTTGAGCTTAATGATCTGGGTCTCGGTGAGATGGAGATCGAAACGGTTCAAATACAAACGAATTCTCGCCTCGCAGATCAGACCCTGTATGAGAGTCAACTCAGACAACACTATCAGATCAATGTGTTGGCGATATTCCGGCAGGATAATCTGATCATGAATCCACACGGTGAAAATCGAATTCTGGCAGGGGATCGACTGATTGTGATCGGGACCTGTGAGGCGATTGCGCGGTTCGTAGAAAAGATGGCACGTTCATCATCCGAATATTAAGCAGAGAGGAGTTGAAGCCGTTATGAAGATTGTCGAATGTGTGCCAAATTTCAGCGAAGGACGCGAACAGATCAAGATCGATCAGATTGCGGATGCCATTCGGTCTGTTGATGGAGTCACCCTGGTAGATGTGGATCCGGGCAAAGATACCAATCGTACGGTGATGACATTTCTTGGCGATCCCGATTCGGTTGTGGAAGCAGCTTTTGAGGCCATTTCCACAGCTGCCCGCGTGATCGATATGCGACACCACAGCGGGGCCCATGCCCGTATGGGCGCAACAGATGTCTGTCCGTTTGTGCCTGTGAGCGGTGTTACCATGCAGGAATGTGTGGAATTGGCAAAACGCCTCGCAGCACGGGTCGCAGATGTGTTGAATATTCCGGTCTATCTCTATGAGGAGGCCGCGGTCCATGAGGAGCGCCGGAATTTGGCGGATATTCGGTCGGGTGAGTATGAGGGACTGGAAGAGAAATTAAAGGACCCCGCCTGGAAGCCGGACTATGGCTCGTCTGACTTTAATGCCCGGTCCGGAGCCACGGTCATCGGTGCGCGTGAATTTCTGATCGCCTATAACATCAATCTCAACACACGAGACCGGCGTAAAGCCAGTAAAATCGCCCTCACCATTCGCGAAAAAGGGCGTGCCAAACGGGATCAGGACAACAAGATCATTCGGGATGAAAACGGTGTTGCCCTGCGCGAACCCGGACGGTTTAAAGCGGTCAAGGCGGTCGGCTGGTATATGGATGATTTTGGATGCGCTCAGATTTCCATGAATCTGGTTAATTACCGGATTACACCGCCCCATATTGTCTTCGATGAATGCTGCCGGTTGGCCACCGAAATGGGTTTGCGGGTGACGGGCAGTGAACTGGTGGGACTCATCCCTCTGGAAGCCATGTCGCAGGCCGGTCGTCATTACCTGAACGAACAGGACAAAACCAGCGGAGTGCCTCAGGCCGAATTGATACACACCGCCGTTCTCTCCATGGGGTTGAATGATCTTTATCCCTTTGATCCCCGGAAAAAAATTGTCGAATACCAGATCGAACAAGAGACTCCGTTGGCAGATCTGCCCGTGAGTGAATTCGTAAAAGAGCTGTCCATGGACTCACCCGCTCCGGGTGGCGGCAGTGTGGCTGCATTGTGCGGGGCCATGAGTGGCGCGCTTTCATCGATGGTGGCTGCGCTTACCCATGCAAAAAAAGACTACCAGGCGTATCAGGGTGAGATGGAACAACTGGGTGTGGATCGGGACACAAAAGCCTTTAATCATGTCCTTGAATCGTTTCGTCTGCCCAAAAACACCGCGGAAGAAAAATCACACCGGCATCAGGCGATCCAACAGGCCACTGAGGAGGCAACCCGGGTTCCGTTCGAAGTACTGGCACGTACGGTGAAAGCCGTTGAGCTGGCCAAACAAGCCGTGGAAACAGGTCTCGAATCTGCGAAAAGCGATGCTGCTGTGGCAGCATGCATCGCCCGTGCTGCGGCCGAAGCCGCCTATCTCAATGTGTTGATCAATTTGAATGGGATCGATGATAAACAGTTTCGTACCAACTTTGAAACCGAAGCGAAAAACATGTACTCCCAGGTCCAGGACCTCGCCCAGGAGGTCTCAGACCTGGCGCTGGAAACAATCAATCAGACTGAATCCTGAGCGAGTCTTTATTCTTAAAGGAGTGAACATGAAAACAACACCCAATTGTAAATCCTTTTCAGGCGGGAGGATTGTCGTACTCTTGGCATCACTGCTCTGGGTATCGGTACTCCCTGCCGGCGTGATTATGAAACAAAGTGTGAAAACCGATGCGTTTGAAATCATGGGACAGACCCGCCCCGCTCAAGAGATGATTCAAACCATTTATATCGGTGAATCCCGTATGCGTGCCGACAATGAAAAGGTATCGATGATTATCTATCTCGATGATCAAAAGATGATGATGCTGAACCATGAGAAAAAAACAGTCACCGAAATTCCGCTACAATTCGGCCAGAGCATGAAAGACTCTGACTCGGAAAAAGCAAAATCCATGCAAAATATGCTGCAAATGTCGCTAAAGATCACACCCACGGATCAGACGCGTACCATCGACAACCGAACCTGTCGAAAATATTTGCAGGTGGTGGAGACCGGAATGGGGAAAATGGAATCGGAGATGTGGGTAACCGATGAACTGAAGATGGACTATCAAAAATATGCAAAGTTTATGGCTGCCATGATGGCCAAACAACCCGGAATGAAGCAGTCTGTTTCTGACATGCTGGAAGAGATGAAAAAAATTAACGGTGTTGCTGTTCTCAGTGTCAGCAAGAATACTATCATGGGCACTCAGGTCCAATCGACCACCCGTCTGTTAGAGTTTAAACGCAAGGATATCCCTTCCGGTACATTTGATGTTCCAAACGAGTATCAGGAAAACACCTTTTAGTGAATTTTACCTGAACACTTGAGTCACCGCTATCGGTAACGAGATAGCAGGACACGAAAAACATGGACACCATCTTGAATGTCTCAGGAGGTTACGCATGGCCCGCCCGATGTATTACGAGTATCGTCCATCCTCTCCTATCCATGCTCCCCATGGAACG
This sequence comes from uncultured Cytophagia bacterium, assembly GCA_964413725.1. Classification (GTDB taxonomy): domain Bacteria; phylum Zhuqueibacterota; class Zhuqueibacteria; order Residuimicrobiales; family Oceaniaggregativiventaceae; genus CAYPUH01. The sequence goes on along the minus strand of CAYPUH010000284.1, from coordinate 130 downwards.
AAACGACGTTGTTTGAATTGGGATACCGAAGCGGCAATGCGAATGTTGATGAACAATCTGGATCCCAAAGTTGCTATCGCGCCGGAAGAACTGATCGTCTATGGCGGGAGCGGCCGGGCCGCGCGTAACT
>CAYPUH010000283.1:888-5743 GCA_964413725.1 uncultured Cytophagia bacterium | reverse complement strand
TGATTCCAGTGGATGGTGGTTTCGCAGCCTATAGTGGAGTCTGACGACAGGAGAGCGTTATGCAAGCAAAATATGTTGGAGTCCTCGGATTGGGTGTGATGGGACGCAGCCTGGCACTGAATATCGCCAGGAACGGATATGGCGTATCTGGATTCGACATCAACCCGGACACCCGACAAAAAGCAAAAACGGTCAGTGACGGCAAAGGGGTCGAGATCATCTCATCCCTGTCAGTGTTTCTCGACAGTCTGGATCTGCCGAGAACAATATTACTGATGGTGCCCGCGGGAAAGGCTGTCGATTCGGTTTTGGGTGACCTGTTCCCCAGACTGGATAGAGGAGACATTGTGATAGACGGGGGCAACAGCTATTTTTCCGATAGCACTCGTCGCGCACAGGAGGCAGAGAGACAGGGCATCCTGTATGTCGGGGCGGGTATCAGTGGCGGAGAAGAGGGCGCGTTATGGGGTCCCTCGATCATGCCGGGAGGGCGTGAAACCGCCTGGCCACAAATCAAACCCGTGTTGCAGAGCATCGCGGCCAAAGCAGAGGGAGAACCCTGCTGTGACTGGATCGGCCCGGAAGGCAGTGGTCACTTTGTGAAAATGATACACAATGGCATCGAGTACGGCGACATGCAAATGATCTGTGAGGCGTATACGCTGATGGAGCAGCTCCTGAAAACAAGCCCACAGGAGATGAGTGATATCTTTGCCCGGTGGAATACCGGCGAACTGGACAGCTATCTGATCCAGATTACGGCCGATATTCTCGCAATGGTGGATCCGGAGACGGGAAAGCCTATGGTGGATGTGATTCTGGATACAGCCGGACAAAAGGGCACGGGCAAGTGGACCAGTCAAGTGTCACTGGATTTGGGGACACCAGCGCCAACCATCGCAGAAGCGGTATTCGCCCGTACCCTGAGCGCCATCAAGGAAGAGCGGATCCATGCTGCATCGCATCTCTCCGGCCCCACCCCCTCTTATGAGGGGAATCCAGCCGATTTGATCGATGCCATTCGGGACACTCTTTATGCCTCCAAGATCTGTTCCTACGCGCAGGGATTTCAGATCATTCGGGACGCGAACCGTGACTTCCAGTGGTCACTCCGTCCCGGCCAAATCGCCAAACTGTGGCGGGCTGGCTGCATTATCCGCGCCCGTTTTCTCAACAACATGTCTGCAGCGTTTCACCGGTCACCCGACATGCCGAATCTGCTTCTCGACGAGACCTTTCGGGAGGCGGTCCACACCCGTCAGGATGCATGGAGATTTGTGGTCGCCACCGCCGTGCATAACGGAATCCCGGTTCCGGCCTTTGGCAGTGCATTGGCCTATTACGATGCCTATCGCAGCAACCGCCTGCCAGCCAATCTGCTGCAGGCCCAGCGGGACTATTTCGGTGCCCATACCTATGAACGAATCGATAAACCGAGAGGGCAATTTTTTCATACACAGTGGAAACGACTCCACACACCGGAATAGGAGCATCCAATATCCGGATACCCATGAATACGACTAGCTACTCAATTCACCTCCCGGGAATCCCGAAACGTTCCAGAGAGCGAACAGGTGTCCAGAACATTTGGCCTATCAAGTGTCAGGATGAAACCGAAACACGCCCGGGACACAGGGAGATTGCGGACACCTCATGATAACTGATTTTTTGGATCACAAACAACATCAAAACAACACCGCTGCCAGAGTCGATCCGGTCGAAGCCGATCCACAGGTGACGACGATCGAATCGGGTATCCGGTCGCTCAGTGACGATCAGATTCGTGAGCTCTGTGCGGATGTTTTTGAGCAGCAGGACTGGGACCGTAAACGCATTTTGGCGATCATCCCGGATCATACCCGGACAGCGCTCATGGATCGAATGTTTCCCATCGTGTATGACCTGCTGGAGAAACGCGTCAACTGTCTGGATGTTATTATCGCATTGGGGACTCATCCTCCGCTGTCGATGGACCAAATCTACCAACAGTTGGGGATCGATGAAACACAACACCGCGCCCGCTATGTAAAGAGCCGATTTTTTAATCACGAATGGAAAAATCCAAAAGTCCTGACCGATATCGGATCCCTTTCCGCCTCACAGGTAGATGACATCTCACAGGGGCGAATGTCAAACGACGTCAGCATTCAGATCAACCGCCGCATTCTCGAGTATGATGTCCTGCTCATTATCGGTCCCACCTTTCCCCATGAAGTGGTGGGATTCAGCGGCGGTAATAAATATCTCTTTCCGGGGATTTCCGGACCGGAAATCATTGATATGTTCCATTGGCTGGGTGCGTTGATCACCACGTCGCAAATCATCGGAGTACCAGACACGCCGGTTCGACGGATTGTGGATGCCGCCGCTGCGTTGGTACCGGTTCAGCGATTCTGTCTCAGTCTGGTGATCCACAGGAATCAAATCGCGGGAATATTTCCGGGCACCCCGGAAGCAGCCTGGCAAAAGGCTGCGCGTCTTTCCGAACAATTGCACATCCGCCGGGTCGATTATCCCTATCGATCCGTGCTCTCTCACGCGCCTGCCATGTATGATGAGTTGTGGACCGGGGGCAAGTGCATGTACAAGCTCGAACCCGTCGTGGCTGACGGCGGCGAGCTGATTATCTATGCCCCCCATATCCAAAAGATATCCGAAACACATGGTGATCTGATTGAAAAAATCGGCTACCACGTGCGCGACTATTTTGTCAAACAACCGGACCGGTTTCAGGACATCCCCGGAGGAATCAAGGCGCATTCCACCCATGTGAAGGGATCGGGTACGTATGAGCACGGAATCGAAACGCCTCGTATCCATGTCACCCTGGCCACCGGCATTCCAAAAGACACCTGTCATGCTCTGAATCTCGGTTACCGGGATCCCGATGGCATTGACATCAGAGACTGGCAACATCGAGAGTCAGAGGGTCTCCTCTATGTCCCCTCTGCCGGTGAAATTCTGTATCGATTGAACTCTTGAACCCAAAGCCTTTAGAGAGCGTTATCATGACCTCTTTGCAACAGGAATTTAAAGTCTTCCAACCGCATCACGACTATTTCATCGCCATCGATTCAGACGGATGTGTATTTGATACCATGGAATTGAAACAAAAAGAATGTTTCATACCCAACATCATCAAACACTATCATCTCCAGTCGGTAGCCCGGTACGCACGCCAGGCGGCAGAATTTGTGAACCTCTATTCTCGTTGGCGGGGAATCAACCGATTCCCCGGTCTGCTGAAGACCATTCAACTTCTCTCCGAATGGCCTCTCGTGCAGCAACGAAAAGCAGAATTGCCTGATAGGGAACCTCTCCGGGTCTGGATAGAACAGGAAAGCCACTTGGGCAATCCGGCTCTGGAGAGAGCCGTTGAGGAACAAGGAGATCCGGTCCTGAAAGAGGCGTTGGCCTGGAGTCGAGCTGTGAACGACACGGTCCGGGAGATGGTCCATGGGGTTCCTCCGTTTCCCCACGCGGGCAAGAGCCTCGAAAAAATTTCATATCGAGCCGATCTTATCGTCTGTTCCGGTACCCCTATCGATGCGTTGCGTAAAGAATGGCATGAACACCGCATCGATTCCGTTCCACAACTCATCGCCGGTCAGGAGATGGGAAGCAAGAAAACCCATATTCAGTTGGCTATGGGTGATCATTATGACCGGGATCGTGCATTGATGATCGGTGACGCTCCGGGGGATCTACGGGCAGCCCGTGCCAACAACATTCACTTTTATCCCATCCTGGCTGGAGATGAGGAACAATCATGGGAGCGTTTTTTCCACGAGGCAGCGGAACGGTTCTTTCAGGGAGACTATAGCGAGGCCTATGAAACACAGTTGATAGATGATTTTATGAGTCGACTGCCGGAAACGCCTCCATGGCAATAATGCAACAGCCTCCATGAGAACGATTCTCTGGAGGCTGTTTTCATTCTATTCACATGGGCAAGAATTTTCCCCGTGTCGCGGGTAATCCACTCGATTAGTATTTTCCATCAGACCGGTCAGGGTAGGCAGGCACCTCTGGTAAGGTGGGTGGATTTTCTTCCAGTTTTTGCATCAAAACCTGAATGGCCTTTTGTAATTGCTGGTCCGTTCCGGTGGCCCACACATGCGGTTCATTTTCCACCTCGATATCCGGATCCACGCCATAGCCTTCGATCAGCCACTCTCCATCCGGACTGAAAATGGCCACATTGGGAGCGGTAATATAGCCGCCATCGATGAGTCTGGGATTGCCACTGATACCGATCAATCCACCCCAGGTTCGTTTTCCGATCAGGGGACCCACACCGGCCTTGCGAAAGGAATAGGGAAAGGCGTCGCCCCCCGATCCGGCCCACTGGTTGATCAGCATGGCTTTGGGTCCCACATGAGACATCATGGGGATACGGATGGGTTCAAGATCCCGCCGCGCCGCACGGGCATACAACGGCCGATCGAGCAACTCGACAAAGCGATCTCCAAATTGTCCACCACTGTTAAATCGTTCATCAATAATCAATGCATCCATACGATGTTGCGGATTAAATTGCCGCACCAACTCACTCTGGCCGCGGGTTCCGGTGTCCGGGACATAAATATATCCGACGTGACCATCTGTAGCCTCGTATACCGTCTGGCGATTCTCCTCGATCCATGCCAGATTGCGCAACCGGGTTTCACTGGACAACGGTTTGACCGTGACGGTACGGGCACCCTGCGAGGACGGTTTATCATGAACCGTCAGGGTAACCACCTCGCCGGCGGTTCCCTGGAAGGCTGCCCATGGATCCCGGGACACATCCACGGGCTGGTGATTTACAGCAAGCAGATAGTCCCCCTCGGAGACGTTCACACCCGGCTCATCG
>CAYPUH010000283.1:0-878 GCA_964413725.1 uncultured Cytophagia bacterium | reverse complement strand
CGATATCCCAGGGTCCTCCCCGCAGGAGGGTCTTGATACGGTAGAGGTCATGTTCGCCATCCAGTTCAAAGTCACATCCCAACAGGCCCACCGGGATCGTTTCAGGACGTTGCTGATCCCCCCCGCCGATATAGCTGTGCGATGCATTGAGTTCGGCAATCATCTCACCGATCAGATAGTTCAGATCCCTGCGGTCCACAACATGGGGAAGCATGGCTTCGTATCGCTCCCGAACGGATTGCCAGTTCAGACCGTGCATGTCCGGATCGTAGAAAAAGTCCCGTTCGATCCGCCACGCCTCAACAAACAACTGCTTCCATTCCTCCCTGGGATCGATCCATGTCTGCAGGGTCGTCTGTACAGCACCGTCTCCTACACTTTGACCTTCGGCCACATCGACAATGCCGTACTGTTGCATGCTTTGGTAGATTAATTTTTTACCATCGGCGGAAAGGGTGTAATCATCGACTCCTGAAATAATCGTTTTCTCTTCCCGCTCTTTCAGATCCCACATCACCACCTCACCCGCGGGCCCCTCTTTTGGTGCGACACCGGCAGCAGGCTGGCGTAAAAAGATCACGTTACCGGACACCGCGGAAATCGAAGCAGAGACATTGCCGACGTGCACGGGAATTTCCACCACCCGACGATTGATGGACTCGAAATCAATGTCCACAGCCTTGGGTTCGGTTTTATCGTCTTTATTCTTTTCGTCGTTACCGTCCTCATTCCCGTCTGCCGTTTTGACAGTTTCCTCATCATTTCTCGGAGCCACAGGTGATTTGGCATCAGCATTTAAAGTCACTGCACACAATGTGGTCGAGTTGGGATAAATCCAGGTGGCATCCATATCGCCATACACGGGATCAAAGGTTCGA
>CAYPUH010000282.1:0-5749 GCA_964413725.1 uncultured Cytophagia bacterium | reverse complement strand
CTCCAAATCGCCCTGACTGTATGAGCGTTATTGGAATTGCACGTGAACTCTCTGTCTTAACAGGGCTGCCACTGACAAAGCCCGATACACTCTTTGATACCATCAACGACGCCATCAATACGTATATTTCTGTGGATATCCGGGATCCCGATCTGTGTCCTCGATACAGTGGACGCATGATAAAATCCGTTACCATTGGACCCTCTCCGTATTGGATGGTAAAACGCCTGCATGCTGTCGATATTCGCTCCATCAATAACGTCGTCGACATCACCAACTATGTCTTGATGGAAACCGGACATCCATTGCATGCATTCGACTATCGTTTCCTGAAAAACCATAAAATCATTGTACAACGGGCTGAGGTAGGGGAGAGGTTCGTAACGCTGGATGACCAGGATCGACCCCTTACCGATGAAACCCTGATGATTTGTGACGCGGAAAAACCCGTGGCGTTGGCAGGTGTGATGGGAGGACAAAATTCCGAGGTCCAGGAAGACACCCACTCTGTCTTTTTGGAAAGTGCCTATTTTGATCCGCCCAACATACGCAAAACGTCAAAACGACTCGAGTTGATGACCGAATCCTCCCGGCGGTTCGAACGCGGAGCGGATCCCAATGCAACGGTGTATGCTATGGATCGCGCCGCCGCACTTATGGCCACCTATGCCGATGCCATCGTTCTCTCGGAATATATTGATGAATATCCCAGAACCATCAAACCCAACACGTTACAATTGAGACAAAAGTCCGTTTCTCGTATTCTCGGTCATGATCTTGATTTTAAAACGATCGAAAGTCTGTTGACCCCATTGGAAATCGAACGAATTCAAAAAGAACAGGATACCCTGACCGTATCTGTTCCCACGTTCAGACCCGATTTGGAACGGGAAATCGACCTGATTGAGGAAATTGCGAGACTATACGGTTTTGATAACCTCAATTCTGAAATCGCACCCAAAGTGGACCTGACACAGTTTGCCAATCAAAAGGATGAATTTGCCGATACCTTGAGGCGCCTGATGGTAGGCTTGGGATTTTACGAAAGCTGCTCTCTGAGCCTTGTCCATAAAGACCATGCGCAACCCTTTTTACCAGACCTGACCGGATTCGTTCATCTGTTAAATCCTCTCAGTGCAGATCTTGAAGTCTTTCGTCCAAATATGCTCTATTCACTTGTCAACAATGTGGCCTATAACCGAAATCGTCAGATTACCGATATGGCCTTGTTTGAAATCGGCAATGTGGCATGGGTGCCCAAGGGAAAAAAGACCCCGGTGGAACGCACGCAGATGGCTGCGATATTGGCTGGCAATCGCCGAAACAAGACCTGGTATCAGAATGAAAACTCGTATGATTTTTATGATATTAAAGGCATATACGAGCAGGTCTTTTCTGCCATTGGCATTCAGAGTGCAACCATTGAACCTGCTGCCGGGAATCTTTTTGATCCCACGAGTATCACCGTGTCCATCGACGGCTCTGTGGCTGGACGTGTCGGAAAATTATCAGACACGGTTTGCCAACGCTTTAAGATAAAGCACAACGATTTATTTGGATTTTATTTTGATGTCTCGATGTTGTATGAGAACAGACAAAGGTCTCTCGTCTACGAACCGGTACCTCGATATCCATCTGTTCCTTTTGACCTTGCCCTCGTGGTGGATGTCAACGTTCCTGTTGGCGAGTTACATAAAGGTATACTTGAATCAGCCGGACCTAATCTTAACGAGCTCACTTTATTCGATCTCTATCGTGGAGAACAAGTCAAGGCTGGAACGAAAAGTGTTGCTTTTTCATTGACCTTTTCTTCAAAAGAACGTACATTGGATGAGAGTGAAATCGATGTTGTAATTTCGAACATTTTGGAACATTTGAAAACACAATACGGCGCTGAGTTGCGTCCTAGGTAGACGGGGGCAATGTGGAACGACGGGTCATCGAGCAATTGGAAACAGCTATTGATCATGCACTCCGCCACATGTCGGAATTACAAGATCGAATTATAGCGTTAAAAAAGGAGAAAAAGGAACTCGAAGCTCTGTTGGCTGAAAAAGAAATTCGCATCGATGGGTTGCAGCAAACGAACGAAGAATTAAAACGACAACAGAATTCAAACGATCTTAAGCAGTACCAAGCTAAAGAGGATAAGCTTAAAGAGAGAATTGAGTCTATGTTGTCTAAACTAGATGATCTCGATCTGTTGGAATAGGTGAAACGGTAACTTTTGTATTATGGACGATACGGATCAGACAATCACCATAAAGATATTTGGCACAGAATATCCATTAAAATCCAGTGCCAAAGCCGGCTATATCCGGCGTGTGGCAGAGTATGTTGATTCGAAGATGCATGAAGTCCACAAAACGAAACCGAATCGTCCTTTGCACCAAATTGCGATATTGGCTGCCATGAATATTACCGACGAATTACTCCAGCATCGAGAAGTGGAAAAAGAGCGACATGCCGATTTTGAGACCAAAATACTGGAATTGTCGGATAAATTGGGACAAGGAATTTCCGAGATAACAGAAGATCGGTGATGTAATCTGTAAAGGCATACGGCTCTAAACGCCTTCGTTTGTCAAACCCAGTGTGCAGGAATCTTTTTGCTTGCAGAGCAATGTACCATGCAAACAAACACGAAAAAGATTCAGCATAATGACTGGGTTTTTTTATTTTGGAGGGGTAATGGACTGGATCTATATGCTTCCAATTGGTGCACTGGTTGGATTGCTCTTTTTTGTCGGTGGTTGGTTTGCCTCTCGTCTTATCAGTCAGGGTAAGCTTGCAAATGCAGAAAGAGAATCCGAACGCATCCTGAATGAAGCAAAAAAAGAGGCTGAGAGCCTAAAGAAAGAAAAATTACTCGAAGCCAAAGACGAATGGTTTCGACTGAAACAGAATCTGGATACTGAAACAAAAAATCGTCAAAGTGAACTTGAAAAACTCGATAGCAAACTCAATTCCACAAAGCTGAATCTTGACCGCCGGGATGATCTGTTAAGCAAGCGGGAGGCAGAGCTCAAGGATTGGGATGTACGCATTAAAAAACGTGAAAACCGCGTCGAGAAACTTGATGTGGAGCTGCAACAATCTCTTGAGGAACAAAATCGACGACTGGAAAAATTAAGTGGTCTGACCAGCGAAGAGGCCAAAAAGATATTGATCCAAAACATGACGGAAAAGGCCAAGCAGGAGGCGGCTCAGATGGTCAAAGAGATCCGGGACCGTGCGCGTCAGACGGCAAATCGGGAGGCCAAGGAAATCATCATCCAGGCCATACAACGCACGGCAGCGGATCATTCGACAGAAACCACCGTCTCGGTGGTGAATCTACCCGGCGACGAAATGAAGGGACGCATCATCGGACGTGAGGGCCGAAACATTCGCTCCTTCGAGTCTGCTACCGGTGTTGAGGTGATTGTTGACGATACTCCTGAAGCTGTGGTGCTATCTGGTTTTGATCCGTTCCGACGCGAAATCGCCCGCATCTCCCTGGAACGCCTGATATCGGATGGACGCATCCATCCGGCTCGTATTGAAGAAGTCGTGGCCAAGACCACAGAAGAAATGGAAGAAAGCCTTATTGAAGAAGGTGAGCGGGCCTTGCTGGAAACCGGTATCAGTAGCCTGCATCCCGAAATGGTCAAGCTTTTGGGTAAGCTGAAATACCGAACCAGCTACGGACAAAACGTATTGCAGCATGCCATCGAAGTCTCTTATCTGACCGGTATTATGGCATCAAATCTGGGACTTGATGGAAACCTGGCCAAACGTGCGGGTCTGCTTCACGATCTGGGTAAAGCCATCGACCGCTATACGGAAGGTACCCATACGCAAATCGGTGCGGAAGTGGCCAAAAAGTATGGTGAACACGACATTGTCGTCAATTCTATCCTTTCTCATCACTAGGATGTGGAACCCATATCACCCATATCGGTGCTGGTCCAGGCCGCAGACGCCATAAGCGGATCGAGACCCGGTGCCCGACGTGAAACTCTGGAAAGCTACATCAAACGTCTCGAATCTCTGGAAAATATTGCCACTTCGTTTGCCGGTGTTGGTAAAGCTTTTGCAATTCAGGCTGGCCGCGAAATCAGAGTGATCGTGGAACACGATAAACTCGACGATGCCATGTCGGAAACCGTAGCCAGCGATATTGCCGAAAAGATTCAGGCCGAAATGGAATATCCCGGTCAGATCAAGGTCACCGTCATTCGCGAATATCGTGCGGTGGAATATGCAAAATAGGTTGGGTTCCTCCTTTAAAAAGTCATGGGAATCTGACAGAAATCGATTGCATTTTTAGAAATTTTTAGTATACTTTTAGGTGACTGTGACAGAACACACAACCATATTGTTTATCGCCGATATCGTTGGCCGCAACGGTTTGGAAAGGGTGCAAAAACGACTGGAAACCCTTTTTCAGGAAATGAATGTGGATCTGATTGTGGCCAATGGTGAGAATCTCCACAATGGATTGGGAATCACACCATCCCTGGCAACACAGTGCTTTGAAATGGGCATCGATGTTCTGACAGGCGGTAATCACATATGGAATCAATCACATATTCGCAAATTCCTGAACAAAACCGATCGGCTCTTGCGCCCGATCAATTATCCGGAAGGTACGCCGGGGAAAGGCAGTACCCTGGTTCAGGGGCGTAACGGTCAACCCGTTGGTGTGATCAATGTCCAGGGACGCACTTTTATGTATCCCATCAACGATCCCTTTCGCCGGACCCTGGAGGAAGCGAAACGTCTCAGAGTAGATACCCCGATTGTGATGGTCGATTTTCACGCCGAAGCCACTGCGGAAAAAGTCGCGTTGGGACGATATCTGGATGGGCAGGTGAGTGCCCTCATCGGAACCCATACTCATGTTCAAACCGCTGATGAACAGATTTTTCCAAACGGCACAGGCTATCTGTCCGATGCCGGCATGACGGGTCCGCAACACTCGGTTATCGGAATGGATACCGAGGTTGCTATCAAACGCTTTATGACTCAGTTACCCGAACGCTACCGTCTCGGAACAGGGCCTATCCAGTTCTGCGGCGTATTGATCACGGTGGATCGGTTGTCCGGGAAATGCCTGTCTATCAAACGCATACAAGAGCGATAGGGGAGTATTCAGTTGAGTGTATCTATCATCGATGGTAAAGAGACCGCTGCCCGTATCTATTCAGATCTTGAGGGCAGAATTGCTGCGCTGAATGAAAAAGCGGTAACACCTCATTTAACCGTGATTCTGGTCGGAGATGATCCTGCCTCCAAAGTTTATGTTGGCATGAAAGGAAAAGCTGCAGAACGGGTTGGTATCGGTTCCGAAACCATTCGAATGCCAGCCACGACACCTGAAACAGAGCTTTTGCATACATTACACAAATTGAACGCAGATCCCACGGTACACGGAATATTGGTCCAAATGCCGCTCCCGGATCATATTTCCTCCGATAAAGTGATCGAAACCATAGATCCATCCAAGGATGTGGATGGATTTCACCCGGTGAACCGAGGCAGACTGATGGCTGGGCAGGACTGTTTTCTTCCCTGCACACCTGCCGGTATTCAGCAGTTGTTGATCCAAAATGGCCATTCACCCGCAGGAAAACATCTGGTGGTGGTGGGTAGAAGTGGCATCGTGGGATTACCCTTTGCCGTCATGATGATGCACAAGCGTCAGGATGCCAACGCCACCGTCACATTGTGTCATACCGGGACACAGGATCTCGGTTCTCATACC
>CAYPUH010000281.1:0-5779 GCA_964413725.1 uncultured Cytophagia bacterium | reverse complement strand
TTTGTCGATGCCCATACCCATCTTGTTTTTTCCGGTTCCCGTGAAGATGAATTCTATATGCGTGCGGACAACCGGTCCTATATGGAAATCATGCAAAGTGGCGGCGGAATTCATAAAAGCGTTCGTTCGCTACATCAGGCGTCTGAAGAAGAATTGATCAAACGGGGTCTTTATTACCTCGATCAGGTCCTTCGATTCGGTACCACAACTGTTGAGGTCAAGACAGGTTACGGTCTGGATTTTGAGCAGGAAGAAAAGATGCTTCGGGTGATCACCAAACTCGACTCCCTGCACCCGGTGGATATCATTCCCACGTTTCTCGTTCACGCCCTCCCTCAGGAGGTTAAAAGGGAAAAGGCCATGCAAACGGTGTTGCAGGAAATGATTCCGGCCTTTCGGTCCTATGCAGAATGGTTTGATATCTTTGTCGAAAAAAATGTCTTCTCTATCGAGGAAGCAGAATCTCTCATCGGTCAGGCCCATCAGGCAGGATATCACATCGGACTGCATACCAATCAGATCCATGATGTCGGGGGAATCTCCATGGCCATCGATATGGGAGCCCGCCATGTGGATCATCTCGAGGTACTGGACCCCGAGGATGCATGCAGTATTAATGGCACACCTGAACTTTATGCTGTCTTTTTACCATCAGCTGAATATCATGTCTTTTCCGAACACGTCGGACAAATACAACAATTGCTGTCCATTCCGGATCGCCTCGTCTTGTCTACAGACTTTAATCCCGGTTCCTCACCTGTTCTGTCTCCCCCCGTGATCATGTCGCTGGCTGTGTTGCGATATCGTCTTTCAGACCCGGATCTGTTGATCCATGCGTTTACCCGTAATCCCGCAGACCTGTTTTATCTGCGGGATCGGGGCCGGATTGCTCCCGGACAAAAAGCCGATCTGGTTTGTGTTGACCTCGACAATGCTCATCAATTGCCCTATTGGGGAACCCTGGATGTTGTGGCCGCCACAATGAAATCCGGAACGCTCTATCGCTTTGATCACGATCGCCCGGGTGCCCTGATTCGGGACTCACTCCACTGACCTCATGTCACCGCAACACAGGTGAGTTGCCTTCCGAGGTCATTGACTTTCAATTTGGAAAGCTGTATCTTTAACGAATTTGAATGTCATCATTACCGATCCGGGACTTTTTTGTGATATGCGTGAAATCACCTTTTCTAGCTCAGGAGGATGTATGTCTGCTTCAGAACTTGTGGATTTGTCGAGATTGTGTATTCACACCATAACCACCAAACCCTGGGATATTGATACCGCTGTTGAAAAATATGCGGCCGCGGGTGTAAAGGGTATAACCGTCTGGAGGCAATGGCTGGAAGGACGGAATCCACACACTGTGGGAGAGACCATCCGTAAATCTGGCCTGGAAACGGTATCGCTCTGCCGGGGTGGGTTTTTCCCGTCTCCGACCGAATCCGGCCGACAGTCCGCTATTGACGATAACAGACGCGCACTCGATGAAGCCGCCGCACTTGATGCGCCCTGGGTGGTACTGGTTCCCGGTGCACATCCCGATCTGCCTCTGGAGGTGTCCAGAGAACACATTCGTGATGGAATTGCTGCCGTACTGGAACATGCAAAATCTGTCGGGGTTAAATTGGCCGTAGAACCGTTGCATCCCATGTATGCTGACAGCCGGTCGGCCATCAATACCCTACAACAAGCCAACGACCTGTGTGATGTTTTTGGCGATCCGTTTGTGGGCGTAGCTGTGGATGTCTACCATCTGTGGTGGGATCCCGACTTGAAACATCAGATCAAACGCTGCGGCGAGTCAGGTTACCTGTTCGCATTTCATATCTGTGACTGGAAAACCCCCACAGAAGATTTGTTAAATGATCGCGGACTGATGGGGGAGGGGTGTATCCCCGTTCGCGACATCCGTGGATGGGTTGAAGATATGGGGTTTCGCGGCTATAATGAAGTTGAAATATTTTCCACGCGGTGGTGGGATTCTGACCAGGATGACTTTTTGTCCCAAATCGTAGAGGCATATAAAAAGCACTCCTAAGCACACCTGATGTACCAACCATCACAGGATGATTTATGAACCGATTTTGTTTTTCTTTTTTATGGCTGTTCGTTGGAGTCGTCTGTGCCTTGGCAGCTGTTGAGCAGATCGCTCCCCCGGAATCCTATCGACACCTGTCTGTGTCACCCAATGGCCAGTGGATCGGTTATGAACGAGACGATAACGATGGCCTTTTATTTTCAACCCTGAATGGCTCCAAAAGCATACATCTGGCTTCAGGAGAGGGGAGTGCCCTCTCGCTCTCCTGGTCCAGAGATGGCAATACAGCCGCTTTCAAGTGGTTGCACACTCGACCGGATGGCCGAATCACCCAGACACCGGTACTCTTTCACCTTTCTGACAATACACTGGAAACGCTTTCTCGGCCGTTGTCGTTTTGTGGCATTCCTTCCATCGCGTCGAATGGCCGGATCGCCTTTGCCCGGCACGATACTCTGGTGGTTTTGGATAGTCAGGGTAAGCCGCTCTATCGATATCCGTTACCCAATCGTGTCAACCAGACGCCCTTGTCTCCGGATGGACGTCGGGTGATCTATAACGATGCTCAAGGGCGACTCTGGATTCTGGTTCTGGAGACAGGAGAGCACTATCCCCTTTCAGAAAGATACTCGGCAGGATTTTTTAATCCCAAATGGTCACCCAACGGGCATTATATTGTGGCCACACGGCTGGATGGTGAGTTGGTTCTGTTTGACGATGAAGGGATGATTGCCTCCCTGGGATCGGGAGAACATCCGTCATGGAAACCGGATGGATCGGCTTTGGTCTACTCCCGTCCGGTTATCGAGCATGAATCTCGCCTCGTGGATCGTGACTTGATGCTATATAGCCTGCAGAACAGACAATCCCAACGTATCGATATGGCAGATCGGCATCCGGACTATCCGGTGTTTGTTTCCGATCAACAGGTGGTGACAGCCGATCATCGATCAGATGGACTGGTCCGGCTGGTGGCAGAATGGGATCAGAGGGTCCGGGTGCGTACGCTCTCTGGTGTCCGTCTCGCAGAGGCGACGGTTTGGGACACGCCAAAATGGCTCAGTGAGCCGGCTTCTTTACCTTCAACGCCCGCAGAAGCGGTGTACTTTGATATACCCTATCTCCATCAGGCGTATGATGTGCCGGATTGGTTCAATGGCAGCTGGGCATGTGGAGGGACCTCGGCCGTTATGGTACTGGCCCATTACGAAAAACTTGATCCCTGGCCGGTAACAGCCACATGGCCCAAACCCCATACCAGCCTGTATGGCCGGTATATCTGTGAACAATATACCGTTAATGACTTTACCTTTGATATCGGTGGCAAGGATCCCTATGGCCGCACCGGCTACGGGGCATATGGCTTTATCATCCAGAACAACTGGGCCGACACCAAGGGCAACATGGCCCGGTACTTTCAAAAACACAGCGTCTATTCTTCGGTGGACTGGTATCCCAATCCGGGTAAACTGGTCCGAGAAGTGGATAAGGAGATGCCGTTTGTTTTGCTGAACAGCCTGACTTCAGCAGGGCACTATATCAGCGTGATCGGCTATGATCATGAGGGGACCACTGTGATTGTCAATGATCCCTGGGGCAATAAAAATGTCTCCTATCCCAGTCAGGATGGTCGGCGGGCCCGTTACGATTGGCCCGGATACAACAATGGATACCGTTCCCTCAATACAGTCCATTGTTTTATCTATGCACGGGCCAATGCCTGTGATTTGACGGCCCGGCTGACCACAGAGATCGATACCGTGGCGTTGGGGGATACCCTCACCTGTTCAGCAGAGGTGTTCAACCTGGGGAACCAGAGTGCTCAAGCTTCTGGGGGTGCGTTTGTCCTCTCTCGAAACAACTTTTTCGAACCCGGAGACTGGATTTTGGGATCGTTTTCGATTCCGGCGCTTGCCGATTCTGATACGGTTCATATTTCCCAACAACTGGTGCTGTCTGACTCTTTGATCAGCAGCCGGTATTTTCTTGGTGTCTATGTGGACACGAGCCATGTCAATACCGAAGTGACACATAGCAATAATTTTGCCGTGTTAGCAGTTGCCGTGGTCGGCTATCCCAATGTCTATCGCTTCAAGCCCTTTCGGGATGAGACCATTTCGACGTCCAGGCCTGACATCGGTGCGTATTTTACCGACCGCTTCGCGGATATCGATACCACCACGGTCCGCCTGTTTGTCGACGGCAATGATGTTACCGCATCCGCCCGGGTAACCGATCACAATGCTTTTTATCAGCCGGAAACACCCCTTGTCAGTGGGGACCATCAGGTCAGACTGGAGGTAGGGACCACGAGGGGATTTATTTCCACACATAACTGGACATTTCATATCAACGCCCCGACCGATGTTGATCATCGCGTCAATGACGCTCCCAGCAGCTGGAAATTGACGCGGAATTATCCCAATCCGTTTAACCATCGTACCCGCTTGTCAATTGAATGTGCGCATGCGGAAGAGGGGGTTCTGGCCGTGTATAATATCAAAGGACAGCGGGTCAAGACACTTTTTTCCGGTATGTTGAATGCAGGTACACATTCTTTTGGCTGGGATGGCCGATCCGAGAGTGGACATGCTCAACCCAGCGGGGTCTATATTTATCGCTGGACAAGTTCCGTACGCGTTGAGAACCAGCGAATGCTGATGCTTAAATAGAGACAGTGGAGGAGCTATATGAGCGGTAAAGCTTTTTCAGCCAAAGAGGCCATACAGATGGCCATCGATCTGGAAAAAAACGGACGACAGTTTTACAAAGAAGCCGAGGCAAAAACCCAAAATGAATCGGGTAAACGAATTTTTAAAATGCTGGCTGAGGAAGAAATCACTCACCTGCGTACCTTTGAAAAAATGCTTGATGAAGGCGATTCCTTGTCAGACTGGAAAAAATGGCTAGGTGATCTACCGGTCACCCGTCAGGTACCTGTGTTTTCCGAAAACGTCCCTGCGGGAACGGTGACCAAAGAACGTACGGATGAAATCGAAGCTCTGCGCTTGGCCATGAAACAGGAGCGGGAAGCCATTGCCTTTTTTGAGCGCGTTATGAACCAGGCCGAAGACGACTTGACCCGCGACATATTTGAATTTGTCAGGGATCAGGAGATCTATCACTATGATCTGCTTCAGGCAGAGATCGATTCGATTACCCGCACCGGATTCTGGTTTGATCTGCCCGAATTTCGCATGGATGGCAAAATGTGATCTGACCGACCCTGCCTGAAACGGTATTCCGAACCGGTTGATACAAAATGGTCGATGGGATCCGGGAACGGATAAACACATTGCCTGGCTGTCAATCCGATGGCCAATGTCTGTCAAAGGCCGCCGTTGCCAGATCATCGCGGTGTTTCACGATGGTTTCAAGATCCTCTGTTGTCATATGGCCTTTGACGGTGATCGAGGGGCCGGAACGCTTGAGACTGATTTGATTGATAATGTCTACCATTCTTCGTTCCTGATACAATCCCAGGCGAATCGCTGCCAGTCCACCTTCCATTGCCTCCTGGAGGTCCCTTGCCTGAGGGGCGGTGGAACACAGAAGATGTCCCTCTCCATACAGCGGGTTTTGCAGATCCAGTCCCATCTCCGCACGGTCTATAATCTCAAACGGCGCGCTGTGTGGTAATTCCTTCAAAACACTCATATCCGGGTGTTGCACACTGATCCAGCCGTGGCGCCGGTATCGCAATTGCGACAACCGACCCCAACGCTCCTGATTCCAGGG
>CAYPUH010000280.1:0-5840 GCA_964413725.1 uncultured Cytophagia bacterium | reverse complement strand
CTGCGACAATACTTTCATAATTGCCGTCAAAAAGCAGTCCGACAAGTCTGCCACGTGCATCCAGAACCGGGCTGCCACTGTTTCCTCCGGTGGTGTCCAGTGTGGTCAAAAAATTGACATGCATGGAACGGGTCGCCGCATCGGTATACCCCTTAAAGGCTCGGTTTTGGATAAGCGTGAGGAGTGAATCGGGACTGTTAAACGGCTCCTCACCGGTATCCTTTTCAAGAATACCGTCGGTGGTGGTATAATAGTCCAAATATACCGCGTCTGCAGGAGAATACCCAGACACCCTTCCGTAACTGATCCGCTTGGAGCTATTGGCATCCGGATAGTGTATCGTTTCGGGCTCAAAGGAACGAATAACTTTGATGTATTGGGCCCTTTGGTCTTGTATCGCGTTTTCAAACGTTTTGTATTTTTCCTGCAACGGATCCATTTCGGCTTTAATCTGTCGGGTGAATACAAGCAAGGGGTCATTATCGGTCTGAATCTCTTCAGGCGCAACATCAAAGAGAGCCAGTTGCTCCTCGAGTGCGGTGAATCGGGTTTTGTCGTACAGGGAATCGATAAAGGCCCATTCAAGCGAGTCCATTTGAGTTTTCGGTACACCGCTCAACATGCTTTGCATGGACTGGATCCGAGCACTGTCTGGTCGTTCCCGGTTCAACTCGAAAAAATATTTCATGGTATATTTTTCAGCCGGGATATTGAAATTCTTGTACCCAAATTTTAATCGTTGTCTGAATTTTTCAATATCCTTGTCCCGAAAGCCTTCTTTTCTTTTATCGGTGGGTTTGGTTTTTTCTTCTGCCCAGGTGAGTGCTTTGTCTGCGACGCGATATAGATCATTCAGCAGAGCAAACCAGTAGGCAAGATACCGTTTGGGTTCCCAGGATATCATGTCCGCATAAGAGGAGTCAATTTTCGTGAGGATCGCCTTGAGGTGTTTTTGGTGGTCGGGCTCTGAAGCCAGAATCGAGAGCAGGGCGCGCTTTTTTTCTTTTTTACGGGAGAGAAGAGATGTGCGTTCCAGTCCATCATATTGTCCTTTGCTGTTTTTCAACGAATTGTTCAGGTAACTGATGGTCGATTCCAGTTGAAGCGCTGTGGTATCATCTGCCAGAGACAGTTCTTCCAGCATGGAAATATATCCGGAGAGCATATCGATTCGCCAGGGATAGTAAAACGAATCCCGAAAGAGGATGTCGGCAGCGGTTCGATACCGTGCGGTGCGGCCCGGGTATCCAAGGACCATAATGAAATCGTTTTCCCTGTACCCGTGGGTGGAAACCTCGAGCCAGGTATCCGGCTGATAGGGAACATTGTCGGGTGAAAAGTCCGCCGGTGTCCCGTCCGGCCCCACATACGCTCTTAGAAACGCGTAATCTCCTGTATGCCTTGGCCATTCAAAATTGTCAATATCCCCGCCAAATTTACCGATACTGCTGGCCGGAGCGTAGACAAGGCGGATATCGGTTATTCGCAGAGAGCGAAAGAGAATATATTCGAGGCCATAATCCATTGCGATGATTTCAATCTCATGGTGGGGATAGATCTTTTCTTCTGTTTCAATCAACCGGATTTTTGCGGACTGGATGGCTTTTTGTCGCTCTGTTGTGGACATGTCCTCATTCAGCCGTGCCAGGATTTCGGGTGTCACATTTTTAAAAGAGTCGAGGACGTAAGCATTCGTGCCATACGTAGGCAGTTCCGTTTTTTGCGAGGCTGCGAGAAATCCTTGTTTTAGGATATTGTTGTCCGGCGTGCTGTTGCGCTGAAGAGCTCCATAGACACAATGATGATTGGTCACAATGAGTCCCTGGTGGGATACAAAAGAGGCCGTACAGCCGCCGTGACTGATCACGTCTTGGCTGATGCCTCAAGGTTCAGCATTCCAAAGACTATCGCTCGGGATTTCCAGACCAGCCTGTTGCAACGCGAGCCGGGGTATTTGATTGAGGAGATACATCCCCTCTTTTGCATATCCAAAAGATGTCAGCAGGCAAATCAACAAGAAAATGAATCGTTTCATGTACAGGTCCCTTTACTGTAGGTTGCGGTGCTCTGAATTCGGAGTGATGCCCCGAATCCCCAATAAATACGATATGAAAACGTCCAGAGTCGGCTGTAAATATCAATCTCCAGAAACGATGATCATCATTGATTCTCGCAACACAGAATCCGGCTGTGATAATGATATTTGAGGATCAGAGGCTGCATTGTTGGAGTTATTTTTGCTTTATACCCAAAAATGCTTTTGTAACATGAAGAGCGATTTTCGGGTTTTCTTTTAATCGTCGCATACAATAAGTATACCATTTTTTGCCATAGGGCACATAAACGCGCATGGGATGCCCACTGTTCACAATAATGTCCCGCAGGTCTTCATCGACACCGAGCAGCATTTGGAATTCATATTGATCGCTCTCCAGGTGCAGGTCCTCAACGATGCGGATAGTGTGCCAGACGACCCGTTCATCGTGGGTGGCGATGCCTACAAAGCTGTTGTTGCGCAGGGCGGTTGCAACAAGCCAGACGAAATTGTCATTGATGGTCACCGGATCTTTGTAAGCGATTTTCCGTGCTTCATTGTAGATACCTTTACAAAGCCGAAAGTTGGTGTTGGTTTTTAAAAGGGATTTGAGATCATCCAATGACCGACGCAGGTACGCTTGCAGAACGATTCCGACGTTGGAGTGTTCTTTTTGTAATTTTTGAAATATTTCTATGGTCCCCGAGGTCAGAGACGAGTCTTCCATATCGATACGAACAAATATCTCATGGTGTTCGGCTTCGGTTACAATACTGTTAACGTTCTTATAGCATAGTTCTTTGTCGATATCGAGGCCCATTTGAGACAGTTTGATGGAAACATAACAATCCAGATTATCCTCTGTGATATGCTGGACGAGTGTGGAATACTCTTGCACAGCCTGCTCACATTCGATGGGATTTTTTGCGCTCTCACCCAGAACGTCCAGAGTGGCAGTAATGCCTTTTGAATTGAGTTTTTTAACGATTTGTATTGCATCTTCTCGTTTGGAACCGGCGACATATCGGCGTGAAACGATCCAGGCCAGTGGTTTGGGAACGAGTGGCATCAGGACAGAGATTAGATGATTCATCACCTTCATTGTCTTTCCTTTCACTATAAAGTTTGATAGAGAGGGGATTGACGGGTAATGAACAGAGGTTATGATGGGGGAACATGGATAGAGCGAAAGACCCGTTTTTTGTCGAGAGATGTCACGATGTCAGGTGGTGTACTCTGGAATCGTGCTGGGACTGTGGCCGTGGGATAGGTATACATGGTCTTGATTTCGATTAAAGAACCACGGGATAGTTGATTGGATTGCCGGTCCGACCTGTGGTCTCAGAGCCGGCCGAATGGGTTGGAACGAGAGGGCGTCCGAGCGACTCCTCCATTTGTTGAAATTGGTGTTGTGTTTGATAGCATTTACTGTTACTTTAACCGGGAACCCCTCTCCGGAGGTTGGTCTTTTCCATTCCGGTTATAATGATGCTGAGGGTACCATGAACCTGCTTGAACGTCTTCGTCGATCTGCCGAAAAATATGCCTTTTAGCCAAAAGAATCAAGAACAAACTCGAAGCGCTGTCCTGGGGGAACGAGACCGGGCAATGCGAGCCGGGAAACTTTTCATTGATTTTTACTCGTTAAAAATATATATTGGCACACTGTAGTAAACAAGGAGGACGCCCGATCGATGGGCAAAGTTATCGCGATTGCAAATCAAAAGGGTGGTGTCGGCAAGACCACGAGTGCTGTGAATCTAGCGGCCTGTTTGGCTGTGGCAGAGTATCCTACATTGTTAATCGATATGGATCCACAGGCAAACAGTACCAGTGGGCTGGGTTTTAATGCCAACGAGATGAAGCAAACCGTCTACGACGCCATTATCAATGAACAGCAAATCAACAATATCGTTGTTGATACGGAACTTGAATACCTCAAGTTGTTGCCTTCATCCATCAATCTGGTGGGAGCCGAGGTTGAATTGGTATCGGCGATTTCGCGCGAATACCGACTGGCCCGGGCGCTCGAGGGAATACGGGACCAGTTTAAGTTTATACTCGTTGACTGTCCTCCGTCTCTGGGGCTTTTGACCATCAATGCACTTACGGGGTCTGACTCGGTTTTGATACCCATTCAGGCAGAGTATTACGCTCTCGAGGGGCTGGGACAACTGCTCAATACCATTCGCCTGGTCCAGAAACATTTAAACCAGAATCTCAGCATCGAAGGGGTATTGCTTACCATGTATGACGCCCGGCTGAATTTGTCTCGTCAGGTTGCAGAAGATGTCAGGCGGTATTTTGATGGTCGTGTATTTGAGTCCATAGTGACCCGGAACGTTCGGCTGAGTGAGGCTCCGAGTTTTGGAAAGCCAATTATTTTGTACGATGCTGTGTCGACCGGTTCAGAGAATTATATGAGTCTGGCGGAGGAAATAATCAAAAATGGCGAACAGGAAAGCTCTAGGAAGGGGACTTAGCTCTCTATTACCAGAAACGCCTCCCGAAAAAGAACAACAAGAAACCATCGTGTTTGTTCAAGTCGCCAAAATTTCTCCCAACCCGTTTCAACCCCGCGTCAAGTTCGATCCAGAAACCCTTGCCGAGTTGCGGCAATCCATCGCTGAAAAAGGTGTGGTTCAGCCGATAACAGTTCGTCGTGCGGATGAGGGGTACGAGTTGATTTCGGGTGAACGCCGTTTACGGGCCATCCGGGATCTAGGGTTAGAACAGGTTCCCGCGTATATCATGGAGGTCGAGAGCGATGAAGAGATGATCGAATTGGCGGTCATTGAAAACATTCATCGTCAGGATCTCAATTCCATAGAAGTTGCCAAGAGTTACAGACGTTTGATCGACGAATGTCATTTGACGCAGGAGGATGTGGCCGTAAAGGTGGGGAAGGATCGGGCTACGGTGGCCAATCTGTTGCGGTTGTTGAAATTGCCCCGCAGGATCCAAGAGAGTGTACAAAACGATGAACTCAGCATGGGGCATGCCCGTGCCGTGCTGGCACTCGAGAACAGCGAGGATCAGATTGCGATCTGGAAAAAGATTATACAGCAAAATCTATCCGTTCGAAAGGTCGAGGATCTCGTTCGAAAGTGGGGAAAGGAAACAAAAAATCCAAAAAAGGAAACTCTTCCGGATGCCCGGTCGTTGTATCTGGAGGACGTAGAGAATCGTCTCCAGTCTCAACTCGCCACAAAGGTCTCGGTTCAGTCCAAAGGGCGGGGGGGGGCAATTATTATATCTTACTATTCCGATGACGAGCTGGAACGCTTGATAGGACTCTTTTCCGAAGAGTCTTGATATCCAGGTTCCCGAGGTTTCCATATGAATTTCAATATTTTTCGCCATAGAAAGACTCATCGGCAAGCCCTGCAGATCCTGATTATTCCGGATGACAAGGCGGAGCCGACAACATTCAGCGTTCCGGTTCGAAGATTCCGTCTCTATAAAATTCTCGGCGGTGTCTTGATTCTGCACCTCATGCTGGGACTTGTCGCCTATGTCCAGGTTGGGCGACTCTATTCGGACAACAAAAAGCTCGCTCATCTCAATCAACAGCTGCGGGAAAACAATGAAAAAGTCTTCGAGTTGATGAGTGTTTTTGAGGATCTGGAGGCATCTCAATCAAAGATTCGTGCAGCGTTGGGACTGGGAAGTGTGAATCCAGAGGATGTTCAGACCGCTTCGGAAATGACGTCGATCAACAATATCATGCCTGATTACGTTCCTTCTCTTGAGCGCAGTCAACCGGTGAGGAACAAACAGTCCATGAACCTGGAAGTTCAGCTGG
>CAYPUH010000279.1:2177-5841 GCA_964413725.1 uncultured Cytophagia bacterium | reverse complement strand
CGAGACTGTGTGAAAACACTTTGTAAGTATCGTATCGAATTTGCATATTCCAAAGTAAAATTAAGGAGTTGTAATGCGATACATACAAGGAACAGACCGAGATCAAGTCACTTTGCTTCCTGAAGCTGTAGATGATTTTATTTCAGAAGAAAATCCTGTCCGGTTTATCGATGCATTTGTGGATAATCTTGATTTGGAAGAACTTGAATTCAAGTATTCCACAACGAAAGAAACAGGACGCAAACCATACGATCCACGGATTTTGCTAAAATTATATATCTATGGATATCTCAACAGAATTCGTTCAAGCAGAATGCTTGAGAAAGCTACCCATAGAAATCTTGAGTTGATTTGGCTGTTACAGAAACTTTCACCTGATTTCAAAACCATAGCTGATTTCAGAAGGGATAATAAAAAATCTCTCAAAAAAGTCTTTCGCCAGTTTACGGTTTTATGCAAAAAACTTGATCTTTTCGGGTGCGAGCTTATCGCCATAGATGGAAGCAAATTCAGGGCCTGCAACAGTAAAGATAAAAACTATACAAAGACCAAATTAAAGAGGCTTATCAACAAAATTGACGAAAAAGTAAACGGCTATCTGGAACAACTGGAAAATGGAGATCAAACCGAAGAATCAGTATCAAACGATTCAGCGGACGAACTAAAGGCCAAAATCGAGTCACTCGGTAAAAAAAAAGATGAATATCAAAGGCTCCAGAAGACAATTGACGAATCAGATCAGTCACAAGTTTCATTGACAGATCCAGACAGCCGCATGATGCGAACACGCCAAGGTAATGCTATTGCCTATAATGTTCAAATCGCAACAGATAACAAACACAAACTTGTCGTTGCCTTTGATGTCACAAATGATTGTAATGATCAAAGACAACTGAGCTCAATGGCTTTGGCAGCAAAAAAAGAACTTGGCGTAGATTCTTTGACGTCTTTAACTGATGCTGGTTACTGGCAGAGAGAAAATATCAAAGACTGCACCGATGCAAATATTGAGTGTTACGTTGCCCGCCCACAAAAATCCAAGAGCCAACAAGAAAATCTTTTCACGTATCGTGATTTTAAGTACGATTCCCAGCAGGATTGTTATTGGTGTCCTGCTGGAAAAAAGCTAGAATACAATGGCATCCGGGTGTCCAAAAGCGGTCAACGGGATAAAAGCTACTGGACACTTGAATGCAAAAATTGTAAAATAAAATCTAAATGTACCCGTGATAGCTGGGTTCGAAGAATCAACCGTTGGGAATTTGAAGACATTATCGAGCAAGCAGAAAAAAGAGCAAAGAAAGATCCCGACAAGATGAAACTTCGCAAAGCATTGGTTGAACACCCTTTTGGAACACTAAAACGGGGAATGGGTCAGGGTTATTTTCTTACACGAGGTATTGATAATGTAACCGGAGAGATGAGTCTATCTCTACTGAGTTATAATATCAAACGGGTACTAAATATTGTGAATTTCAAAGAGCTGATGCTAGCCATTCAATGAAATTGTGACAATCTAAAGATTTTTATCAATTGCTCGATAACTTTATTGATTTTTGAAATTGAATTTCAATTTCAGAAAGTCTGACATTTTATCTGTGTTTGGGACTGGTTTTCACACATTCTCTTTCACGTTCTCACGTTCTCACATTCTCTTTTCCCCTTGCTTTTTCTTTATTTTTTCACAATACTGAACAAATGTTAAAAAAAGATGGGATTTGGCTTTGAGGCGGGCTCCATCTTTGGATACCTGCCGTGCACTGCAGGCAATGATGTGAAATCTCCCTTTCATGTCGCATATAGATATAGCACACCTGAAAGGTGTACTATATCTCTCGAGCCGACATGTTAAATCAACTCCACGAGGTGACTATGAAGCGGCTGCTTGTTTTTCTGGTTCTGTTGATCACAATCAACGCATTGGCGCAAGCCGGACAGCCCCGGAACTGTTTTTCCGTGGTGGTGGGCAAGGCGGCATCGGCGGACGGGTCGGTGTTGTTTGCTCACAACGAAGATGACGGGGGTGATCTGTTCGTCAATGTGATCAAGGTGCCCGCTCGGGCACACGATAGCGGCTCAAGTCTCACCCTCACCACCGGTGCCCGTTATCCGCAGGCCGAGGCGACGCTTGCGACGCTGTGGTTCGGGATTCCCACCATGCGCTTTGCCGATGCCTGGGCCAACGAACACGCCGTGGTGGTCGCCTCCAATGTCTGCCGCTCCAAAGAGGATTCCGTGGAGCTCACCGACGGGGGCATCGGCACCTGGCTGCGTCGACTCGTCGCCCAACGCGCCCGCACCGCCAAAGAGGGGGTGCGTGTGGCCGCGGCGGCCATCGATTCGCTGGGCTATCTCTCATCCGGACGCTCGTATGTCATCTGTGACCGTCAGGAGGGCTGGGTGCTGTCGGTGGTCAAAGGCCGGCACTGGATCGCCCACCGTGTCCCGGATGACGAGGTGATGGTGCTGGCCAACTGCTATACCATCGGCGAGGTGGATCTGGCCGACACCGTCAACGTCCTGTACTCCCCCGATCTCATCGATTATGCAACGGAACGCGGCTGGTATGATCCCGCCTCCGGCGACGCGTTTGATTTTGCCCGGGTCTATGGCGATCCACAATCCCTCATCGCGCCGGTGAACACGCACCGCATGTGGCGCGGCATCAATCTGATGGCCAGAGACTCTGTGGACATGGACGGCCCCTTTCCCTTTTCCTTCACTCCGGACACCCTCATCACCCGAACGCGGCTCATGACCGTGCTGCGCGATCACTATGAGGGCACTCCCCTGGATCGCTCGCAGGGATACACCCGGGGCAGTCCGCATCAGGCCAATGAACACACCATCTGCGCCGATATCAATCAGTGTGGCTTTGTGGCCCAGCTGCGCCCCCATCTGCCTGCTGCCCTGTCCGTGCTGTGGTGGGCGCCGAGGCGTCCGGACACCCAGGCGTTTCAGCCCTGGTATCTGGGCATCCTGGAAGCACCCGACGGATACGGCACCGGCACCCCGGCCGGCCTGTTCGAGCAACACCTGAATCCCGCGGATTCCACCCGGGCCGCGCTGCGCGATATCGCCTTTGCCGATTTCCGCACCCTGGCAGAATGGGTGGATCTCTATTACATCGAACACTATCCCGACGTTCGAGCCGTGTGGGATTCGGTGCAGGTCGAATGGTTTGACGAGCAAAAAAAAGTGGATCGCACGGTGCAGAAACTGTGGCGAACCGCTCCCGACGAAGCGCTCATGCAACTCACCGAATTCACCCACCGCTGCGCCCGCGAAGCCTGGCAACGCGCCCGCTCGATGATGGGAACGGAGTGACAGAGGGACGGAGAGACGTGGAGACGAAGGGACTGAGGGACGAAGAGAAAGATGGGGTCCACCTTTCAGATGGGCTGCATCTCGAAAAGCTGTGTTCAGAGGTCAGAAGACGGAAGACAGAAAGAAGCACGGCCGATATAGTCCACCTTTAAATTGTTCTCATGTCAGGCCCTTGACGAAATCCTTTTGGACGGTGTCAACATTCTGGAAAACAGAGATCAGAGGGCAACAGGCAGAAGACGGAAAACACCCGCCGGTGGCGCCGGGCAAACGCCCTGAAAAGGCGATTTATTCCAGCCCGTGGTAACGCCCCGGGAAACGGTATGCCGACCAAAGA
>CAYPUH010000279.1:0-2077 GCA_964413725.1 uncultured Cytophagia bacterium | reverse complement strand
CCCCGGGAAACGGTATGGCGGCCAAAGAGGAGAGCCCTGTAAGGGCGAGTTATTTCCGAACGGAAAAACCATATTCCCGCTACATCGATTGACACAGAACCGGGTCCTTCAGGGGGGCACCCTCTTTGAATACACTTTCCCCGGATGATACCCCTCCCCCCAGATGGTGCCCACCGTAAAGGTGGACCACATCCCGACTTTATGACGAGATCCTTTTTCAGGCAGGTTGACTCTTGCGAACAAAATAACCAGAGACCACCCGGCAGCGCAGAGAAAGAGCCCCGAATGGGGCGATTTATTCCAGCCCGGGGCAACGCCCCGGGAAACGGTATGGCGGCCAAAGAGGAGAGCCCTGTAAGGGCGAGTTATTTCCGAACGGAAAAACCATATTCCCGCTACATCGATTGACACAGAACCGGGTCGTTCAGAGGGGCACCCTCTTTGAATACATTTTCCCCGGATGATACCCCTCTCCCCATCTCCCTGCCCAGCGGGTCTACTTTTAGGGTGGACTTGTTTTATAAACAGTCTGTGGAACGCGATCCTGCCGCCGGGAGGAAGCGATCGCGTTATCGATGAGAACAACATGCGGAAAACAATGGACATTCGGTCCCGTCGCGGCAGAACGGGTTGTCAATTTCGCGGTCCCCGTTCCCATTCACCGGAAATGATCGCCTTATATGCTTCCGCATCCAGCACCTGGGGTGTATAGATAACACCCTGACGCGACAGCGTCCGCGTAAACGCACGCGAATGATTCCGGGAGCCTTTCATCAGGTTCTCATAGACATAGGTGATATCCTGATTGTCCACCGACTCGAGTTCCTACGCGATATCCTGAATGTCCACTTTTTCCACCAAAGCGCCCACCTTGAGGGCGTCCACCACGGATGTCTTACCCACGGTCAACAGGGATTCATAGAGAGCGAACAACTCTTCGTTTTCAAACACGCCCGGTTCGTCCGTGGTCACCGGATCGTCGATGTCGTATGTTGCCAGCAATATCTTGATCGTATTGGTATGGGTTTGTTCACTGCGGGCCATGTTACTGAAAATACGCTGCCCCCACTGTTCATACAACACCGAACAGAGATCACGGGCCAGCTTTTCCTCCTCCCGCATAAACAAGCCCTCGATCTCGGTTCCGGATACCGGTTCCAGGGGAAAGCCCTCAAGGGGCTCGGCAGATGTCGCCGTCCCGCTTTGTTGAGAGGATTCAGATTGAATGGGGGAAATACATCCGGCCAGCGCAACCCGTGTAACCGCAAGCAGATAGACCATTACAGATAGGCATTTCATAACACCCTCCTTTTGGCAACAGTATGTTTGTTTGCTTCCATGATGTCTGACAAATTGTGTGCCAAATGAGAGGTGTTTCGTTATGCCTATACACCGCTGTCCAAAACAAACAAAATTATCATTTCTGTAATTTGAAACCATGGCATTTAACTATTTTTTGAGCCATACTGTTAAAACAGAACGACAAAAACGATACCACTGAACCGCAAAGGGCGCCAGGAATGCAAAAAAAACAATGTCGCAAAGGCATCAGGACCACCAGGAAAAAAAGAAATAAATCAAATCAAACAAATCATCAGATGCCTCCATGCACGTCTTTGAAAGATGCACCGCGGACACCCCTCTCCCAATCCATTCCCGGCTCCACCTATGCCCCCTCCGGCTGAGCTCCGGCGACGCACTCGGGACGCCTGCTCGCTGTCCCTGATACAGCCCAGGGAAAAATAATATCTGTACAATTCTTTTCCGCTGAGGGAAAAAAGAGGACACGGAATAAAATCAATTTAAAGAGTGATTTCAACAGGATTCCTTTCGTTGCAAAAACATTGCTGTCAAATCAGTTCATTTCATTGATTATAATTTGCTTGACAAGACACTCTTAAAGAATGTTTTTACACGTTCAACCCATCCATACCCTTAATCTTTCTTTTTCCTCTGTGGTTCTCTGCGAACTCTGGTTATCATTTTTGGGTTGCAAAGTCTATTTTGGACAAGAATGGACATAAATAATAGATTAAAACAGAATCACCGAAACAGTCGCCGAACCGCACCCAGATCG
>CAYPUH010000278.1:0-5847 GCA_964413725.1 uncultured Cytophagia bacterium | reverse complement strand
GTATCCTCGCAAGCCGGGTAATCCTCCGGCATAAAAGTTAAAAAAACTGTCCACAGGTCTGTCGATCCATCCGGCACGAACATCCACGGTCAGAGCGTGGTGGTCTATAAAGGGATTGGACAGATACTCTATCCAGCGCAATTCGAGCCGGTTATAGTTATAATCGGTATACACTTCTACGGGCGTGCTATAATCATTGTCCGTGGAAAAATCGTCGAAAAAGTCGTTCCATTCCAGGCTATAGTCCAATTTGACTTTTCGTCCCGCAGCGGGATTGATACGTGACGTCACACCCGGAACCGTCTGGTTAAAATTCCAGCTCATATTCAACCGGGATCCTTTGAAATAGGTGTTGAGTGGCGAGACCCACGTGCGATTCTGGAATTGAAAATCCTTAATCTTGCTGGAATAGCGACCATGCCCGAATGACGCTTGGGCGGTCAGAAACGGGTTGAACTGATATCGGGCCCCGATATTGGCTTCGAGAATTCGAAAGCCAATATCCACATTCACTTTGGTATAGTCTTCGAGCACCGTGATATCCCGATCCACATTGCGTGTATATCCATACAATTCGAGGAACAGTGTCGGTGACAGAGTCCTCAACTCAAAAAGGGCAAAAGCATCCAGATCCAGTTCACGACTGAGGGCAATACCTCCGGTCATGGAATATTTGTCGAGAACATCGCTGGCATAGAAATAGGTACCCACTTTAAAGCGGTCGTGATCGACCAGCAACCGAGGTAAAAGCGTGAGCTGTCCATAGGTGCGGTCATAATCCGTGGCAGGCATATCCGGGAGATCGGTATCGTCATAATGACGGATGGGATCCAATGCAGCGTTGGCTCCATTCGCGTTGACAGGTTTCAGACCCAGGGTGTTTGTTGTCGGGGAATCTGCCAGATAGCGGGACACGGTTTGATCCACAGATTCGGGATTGTCGATTCTGGCAATCTTGTAGCCGTCGGCTTTGAAATTGGTAAACGCCAGGTTACCCTCTTTATCGACCGAGGGCATAAACGCACCCCCCACGACCTGGGTCCATTGCTGGAGGGTACTGTCCGCGAGTTCGATGCTGTAGATATTAAAGATTCCGGACCGATCCCAGGAAAAATAAACGCGTTTTCCATCCGGCGAAAAGACAGGGTCTCTTGCGTCCCCCTGATCCGTGATCAGGGGTTGAACGGTACCGCTTTTCAGATCGATCAATTTAATATCACGACCATGTCGCTTGGCTTGAGAAAAGACGATATGCTGCCCGTCCGGTGACCACGAGGGTGAATAGATTCCTTCACCATAGTTGAAATGGGACAAATATCGGACAGGTTCTCCCTTATCATCCAGGATGACCAGATTATCGGTACCATCGCTCTGCACGATACAGACGATCTGGGAACCATCCGGTGACCAGGTGGGATCCACCCCTCTCATACCGTCGGTAAGCCGGGTCTCATCCTCCTGGTCCAGATCATAAACAAACAGATCATTCAAAAAGGATTGGTGTTTTCCCTGTTTTTTTCTGGAATAGAGAATCCTGTTTCCATCCGGAGACCATGACAGAGGGCTGTTGACACCCGGCTTGATAATGTCTCGGGTGTCATCCCGGGTATTATATATCGTCAGATGCGTTCGGGATAAATAATCCGTGGCCTCGCTGCCACAATAGGCAATACGGGTTCCATCGGGCGACCAGGCGGGATAGACATTCCCGATACCCTTTTCCGTGAGCAGGGTTCCTTCCTGCGAGTGCTCCCGAATCGGTTCAACGCGTGCTTTATAGTATTCCACCAGATCCTGTTGCCACTGATCATACAATTTGGAGGCATTGATGCCGGTTACGTTTTCAAGGGCATCATCGATGGACAGGGTAAATGGCTTTCCCATCTCACGTGTCAACTTTTTCAGGGCATCCGCCCCCCAATGCTCCGCGATATAGCGGGTAAATGCATATCCGGCATTATAGGTTCGTTCATTGCCAAGGCTGTTTTTGCCAAAAACTCCCATCTCATCATACGTGAGGGGTTCATCCGCGAGCAGGGCTGTTCGAATTAGCATATCGCGATGACTGTCCCATCGATCATAATCGAAGCCGGGAACCTGATATTGAGCCATTCCCTCAGCTAGCCACATGGGTGCAACCGTCATGGCGATCGGATAGGACGCAATGATATTGGGATACCCATAGAGAACGTCAGGTCGTTTTTCTTCTTCATTGTTAAAAAATTGCAGAAAAAAGGAGGGAACGCGTCGTGGCATCTTTCGCGACGCCCCCAGAGAAATCATGTGGGAGAATTCGTGGGTTACAACATTTCGCAGCCAGTTGTGAGTCCCTCGCAAAATAAAGGTCATCTGTGGAGCCCAGATCTCCACCTTGTTGTCATAATAAAACGCGGCACCGTTGGAATTGTCGTCATAATCCTTGATAATAAAATGAACATCCCCATCGGGTCGCCAGTCATAGAATTCCGTTACCGGCGTATAGATATCTTCAGCAATCTTGGCCACCGTTCGGGCAGTCCGTTCAGCACCGTCATGATAATGAACCTTGAAATGTTCTGTGTCCAGAGTATACCAGCCCAACTCGGGATGGTTAAAGTCGTTAAACTGGGCGTGTACGGGATAGAACAGGGTCAGGATCATTACCGAAACGAGTAGCAGAAGCAGATTGTTTTTATGTGATTTCATCATCATGTTCTCAAATGCATTCCCGGGTCGGGATTCAAAGCGTACTATTTGACCACAGCTATTTTGACAAACCGAACTTGACTGGAAGAGGGTGTGCTCGCTTCGATGCGAGCCATATAGACACCGCTTTCCACGTCGGTCACATTCCAGATCACCTCATGATCACCTGCACGCATGCCGGGTGCCGGAAGTGACGTGACATACTCTCCCGCCAGATCGTAGAGACGAATGGACACCTGATCGGCGTTCTGGCTCAAGGTATACCGAATTCGGGTCTGACCATTTTCACTGGGGTTGGGGTAACAAAACACCTTTTTCTCTGGCATTAAACGCCCTTTTACCCCTGTCGGGTTCCATTGCTGGCCCCATGAAAAGTGGCGGTCCCGACTGCCCCCATACTGTCCCCATCTTGAATCACTGCTTGTATAAGGCAAATCCCAAACAGATAAAAAGCCTTCGGCGGTAATTGCACACAATTCGACATCACCATCGCGATCCATATCGAACAACAAGGTACTGTTCACCTCCGCAGCCCCGGTGGTCAGGGGGGTGGAGGGCAGTATCGTTCCATAGGCATCAATACCATACAACAATCCTTTGTCATTCCCCGCCCAGGTGACACTGGTTTCCGGTTCTGGCGATGACATCCACAACGGAGCTGTCCTCGCTTCACGTATCCAGCTTGATTCTGAAAGCGCTACGGGAAAATCAAGAGTTGTCCATCCGGTGGCTTCAAAGCTGGAGAGCGATTTCAGCGACGCAAACATTATCTCAGGTTGGCTGTCTCCATCGGGATCCCCCAGAGAAAGTGGACTGCTGTATGGAAAATAGGGAAAATCCATTCGTTCGGTGATGACAGTACCCTCAGCATCCAGATGGACGAACCTCCCTGAATCCCAGATGACAATACACTCAAAAAAAGAATCGCCATTGAAATCAGCGATCACAGGCTGTGATCTTGCGGCAGCAGCGTCGCTTTCATAACTCCAGACAATAGATCCGTCCATTGTCAATCGAAAGACAGAGCCCTCTGTTGTGGAGACGATCCATCCCGATTCTGATTGTGGAAAAATGGCGATTCCTGAAATGGTCATGTCCCCCAAAACAGTCTTCCAATATTGTAATGATTGATCATCATCTCGGTGTAACAGGACCATTCCGGATAGAGTTCCCACAGCCACCACATCCTGGCCAGAACGAATCACCGGCGCCGTCGTGGGAGAAGCGCCGAGATCCAGAGCATATAACCGGTCAGTGGTGCCATTTCCATCGCGATCCTGAAGCGAAAAAACAGACAATGTGTCTCCACTGCTGGCCACGAACAGATCGGTGGATCCATCTCCATCCCAATCCGCTCCGGAGAGAGGGACCTCGATAGAATCGGAAACAAGAGTCAACAAAGCCAGGTCATACTCGACACGCTCTCCAAGGGGCGAGAGCGTTTCTTCCGAAGCTCCGGTCTGGAGCCATGGGTCTCCGGACGCTGACCAGGCGAGTATGGTTCCATCCCGTCGTGCCATGGCAATACCGTGCCGGGCAGCTGTTTCCAGATCCAGCATGGCACCTCGTGATACCGGCTCTCCGCTCCACACCACCCGATCGAACCCTGTCTGAATCCATTCGTTCTCCACACGGACCTGCATCAGAGAGTCCCGAGCCGAAAATGCTGTCAGCCTGAGATGCGTATATCCACCGGAATGGCTCTTACTGGGGGGTACACTGGTCGATGAAAACTCGACGGTCTCGGCATCATTGACAATTTTGTGGGAGGCATTACCACTCCAGTACGGATCATAATAATCACCGTTCTGTGCGCCGGAAGCCGGATGGAAAAAACCAAAATAATAGCCGATATCCTGAGCGCCATCACACTCTACCAGGTCCACTCCACGATGATCTCTGTCATTGTTGATTGTATTATCGGCCAGATGATCGGCAATGACGGTCTCGTCCACATGCCAGATCAGAACACCGGAACCGGGCAAGCCAAAGTCATATTCATCGACATGGACGAGGACACCGACACCCCCTTCCATGGTGACGACGCCGGTGGTATCAAATTCGACCCGGTTTCCGTTCTCATCCCGGGCAGTGGCAATACCATCGTTATTGGGATCCTGCTGTCGATTTTCGATCAGATAATATTCAGTGGAAGAAATGGGAATCTTGTAGAGTTCCGATTCTCCGGCAGCGCCAAAGCTGGCAATCTGAATATCCTGTGGCTGGTTGATCACCACCGGCTTTTCCCAGCCCATAAAAACACGCATCCAGGCACTGGGCAGTGCCGGAATGAGTCCAAAAAAATTATACGACCCCTGATCCATCAACCCCCAGCGGCCGATACCAGCGCGACCGTTCTCTGTGTTGAACAGGCTGGGCATGCCCAACTGACTTCCCATCAACAGGGTCATGGTACCCAGCAATCCCAGATCCTGTTCTTCCTGATTTTGCATTTCAGGCAGGATCAGCGCTTCCCGAATCGTTGAGCCATCATCGGTTTCGATACCCTCGAAATCGGGATTCTCGGTACCCAATGTTTCTTTAAGAGTCTCGGTATCCAAAAATACAGACTGTATATCATAGGGAGTTGAATCAAAATCAAAGGCAAAGTCAGACCCCACGCCGGCATGAAATAGCACCACAACATCATAGTCTGACCACTCTATTCCGGCATCCTGATCGGCAAGGTTGACGGCATCACGAAGAAGCTCGGCCCAGCGTTGTTTTTTCAGCTCTTCATCTTCCTGCCCGCTATAATAGACCATATTTTGAGGCAGAGTATAACTTTCCCTCTCCCCTGTTGGAAAGACATGCGAATTTAGAATCAGTTTTCCTTTGGAGGCGGTTTTAAAATAGTTGGAGAGAGCCAAAAGTTGATGTTGAAAATAGGTCCGATTGTGTGGAGGAGGATCGAAACGATAGGTCTCGCCGTCATTGGCGCCATACAGGAATTGACCGTCGCCGGTAGTGGTTTGTAGTGAATCGGGCACAAAGTCCACACGCAGAGCCAGGACGCGAAGAGTTATGGGGTCCGTTTGCAGAGTGGTACGGCCCATACGAAACCGTTCATGTGCGCCCAGCATATCCTGAGACGAGATGTGTTGAGGGGGTGTGGGAGAAACCGGACCAGATCGGGCCAGTTGAACCGTCACACACAATAAC